>JAZKYH010000067.1:0-45783 GCA_045612065.1 Bacteroidaceae bacterium | reverse complement strand
AGAAGATTCGGCGTTGAGCTTTTTCATATTTACATAATATTATTCACTATGTAAATATACTAATAATCAGCGGCATAAGCAAATTTTCTTGCTAATATTTCGTTCTAAAATACTGCTAGTTTATAATGCGTTTTCCCTGTTTTACAAAGGTTTTGGATTAATTGACGGCGACCATTCGCGCGAATGGTCCCGTACATCCGCGTGTATGGTCGCGAACATATGCGCGAATGGTCGCCATCAATAACAAAGATTTATGGTTCTAAAATTAAGAAACGACAAGGACTTTTGCAAGCATTATACCACCCATTTTATTGGGGATGTAAGGTGTTGACATCGCCTTTTTCATGTATTAACTTCGCAGAAGAAACAAAGAAATTTACCTATGCCAAAACTGATGATATTTTATCGTGTAGCGTACAAATGCAGAACAAACGCTTTGTTCGGCATCGTAACTTTGCCGTTGAAACAGTTTGATCCGTAGCCGTTGACGAGAGAAACAAGTCAACGGATGATACAGAAAGGACAGATGATTCGTGCGTTATACTTGCGATTGTACCATGAAAAAAGAACAGTGTTTTCCGTGCAATCCGTTGACAAAATAATAAATAGCAACAATAACCATATATAAAACAGTAGACTATGAAAAAGTTATTTGTAAAGGCAATCGAGTGGCTGCGAAGAAGAGTAACAGCATTCAAGAGTGAAAAGTTAAGAGTGAAGAGTGAAAAGGTAGAGGACATGCAGGGCGTGTACGCTGACGATGACAAAAAACATCTAATGGTTAATGGTGATAGGTTAGAGACGAGCAAAGGTCGAAATTCGATGGCCGAAAGGTCTCCTGGCAACGACGACGGCAAATCTTTCTACTCTCATCTTTCATCTTTCCACTCCAAATTGACCATCCCCGAGGTGGAGCAGTTGCTGCGTGCCAAGTATGACCTCCGCTACAACCTGCTTACCGAGCAGTCGGAGTATCGCGCCAAGGGGAGCGATGCTGCATATGAGGCGGTGACGCAGCGCGTGTACAAGACCTGGATGGCCGACCTGCAGGTCGATGGGCACAATGTGTGGTGGGTCGAGGGAGTGCGCATCGCTGCCGAGTCGATGCACATCGAACCCTATCATCCCGTGAAGCATTACTTCGCTACGCTGCCCCAGTGGGACGGCACCGACCGCTTGCGACCCTTGATGCAGCGCCTCACGACCGATGAGGTGCTCGTGGACTATCTCTGTCGCTGGATGCTGGCCTTCGTGGCACAGGCACAGGGTAGGGAAGAGGCCCTCTATGCCAATAGCGTGGCACCCATCTTCATCAGCGAACAGCAGGGATGGCACAAGAGCACTTTCTGCCGCATGCTGATGCCGCCCGAACTGAGGATGTTCTACACCGATTGCTTCGACCTCACGGCCGAGAGCCAGTGCGAGCATCGCCTCACGGATTGTCTGCTCATCAACCTCGATGAGTTTGACCGCTACTCGGCACGCAAGCAGAGCACGCTGAAGAACTTGATGCAGATGCCCTCGCTGCGTATGCGTAAAGCCTATGCTCGCAATGCCACTACGTTGCCACGCATCGCCTCGTTCATCGGCACGAGCAACACACCCCGCTTGCTCACCGACCCCACAGGCAGCCGCCGTTTCCTCTGTGTGGAGCTGGCGCATGCCATAGACGTGGACACGCCCATCGAATACGAACAGCTCTATGCACAGTGCATGCAGTTGCTGAATCGTGGCGAACGCCATCACTTCACTACCGAGGAGGTGATGGATATTGAGCTGCGCAACCGTACCTACCGTTACCTGCCACCCGTGGAGGAGCATTTCCGCACACTCTACCGTCAGCCCGAAGAGGGCGAGCAGCCCTTGCTGCTCTCTGCCGCCGAGCTGCATGAGCAGCTACGCCGGCACAACCCCTACCTGATGCGAGGCGTCAATGCCCAGAACTTCGGTGCCCTGCTCCGCGAATGGGGCTTCAAACGTGTGGAGCACCATCACCGTAGGGTGTATCAGGTGGTGATGAATTCTGAATTGTGAATTCAGAGTTATGAATTATGCGACCGACACCCCACCGACACTGGGTGTCGGTCGCTATATTGCAGTTGTTTAGATTGTTAGGGTCAACTACCGACACCATGGCGAAAAAAGGCCAAAGCATAAGTTTTCGTCTTCGTTTTCGTCAACGTACAGCACGGCTGTCCTTTCGTTCAACATTCAATGACAACTCTGCTGTCGCAGAAATAGTATTCTAAAATACCGTATTTGAAAATACCAAACTTGTATGCCAGCGTATTATCCATATGAAAATATGTATTCTCACTAAAAAATAACAGAAATACTTGCTTCCCTCTTAGGATAGCATTATCTTAGCGTAAAATAACATATTTGTAATTTACAAATTTGTAAAGTTGTAACCATTTGTCGTAGGATAATGTAATTCAGTAATTAGAAAGGTTTAGTCGGATTGCTTAAACAAGTGTTTTAAGCATTAAAACTGAAATACGAATGTATTAAGAAATACTTCCGTGGCCACGAAGTAAAATTACGAGGCCTCTCCTTAGAGGATATGTAGTCCACTCTCTCCTTTATATAATACACTCCCGGCCTCGCGCGAGGTCGGGAGTAGTTGAATCATTATTCATCAACCCTTTTCGTTCAGAAGAAAGGGAAATCCACTTGCCTTAAGCTTCCGCACCTATTTCATACAGAAATTCGGGGGCAAGGTCTGCACCGTTGGCCCACTCTATAGTTACGGGAGTCAATGCATATTGGATAAATTGCTTTTTATCCAATAATTCCCCAAAGACCTCGCCAGTCAAGTGGGGCTGAAGGTCTACAATCTTCTTTTTGCCATCATTGAAAGTCAAGGCCAATTCATATCCCTTGATATAGTCCACATCGATAACTTTCAGCATAGTCTGTTATTTAAGAGGTTCAATTCTTCCTATTTTCTCTCCGCGTTGGGCTTTCTCCCACAAAGCTAGGATAGCGCTTTCGTTTTGGTCTATCCACTCGTTTACTTTAGCAATCACTTTTGCCGGAGCTTGCCCATCTACAACTCTGTCTATAACGCTTATGGAACACTCATAGTTCCCGTAGTTGAAGTGTACATGAGGAGGGTTGTGATCCTTCCAGTAGAGGTAGATGATGATTCCGTAAAATCGACAAATCTCAGGCATAGTCTTATTTTTTTATGATTGCTCTGCAAATATAATCAATAAATAAAATAACAACAAATATCCCTCGGAAAAATCAGCAATCAAGATTACAGCTTTCGCCAACGTCAACGTTATAGTACGACCGAAGGCTGTCTTTTCTTTCATCATTGACTTTGGCCCCTGCGGGCGTCGACCTCCGGTTCATCGTTCAACATTCATATAGGTTGTGGTCATCGTTCTGCAAAGTTGTCAATTAAAGAAAAAATCATCATTGACTTCACGGCCCTTTGTTATAATCAGAAATCTTATCTCGAAAAGCATTACTCTTTACAAGAAATCATATAAATATTCTCAAAATTCAATCATTTCTTGGAAATATATTAGTATTTTTGCATAATTTATATGGTATACATGAATACTAATATTAATTGTTTTAGACTCTAAAAAAATAAAAGTGATGATTCAATCTCGCAATAAAGATGTTAAATACGATTCAGGAGTAAATGTATTGGGAAGCATTCCTGATTATAATGCCATGCTTGACTTCATCAGTGACACCTATGGCCTGACAGAAGCAAGTATTGGTACTTTTGAATTCCGAACAGAGAAATCTTTAAAGCGATTTGTTGCGGCTATTGAGGCTTGTATTCTCAAGTTTAACAACGAAGAACACCGTCACTTCTTTTTTAACGCATTGGCAAACACTGATTATAACATTCAAGAACGATTGATGATTTTGTTCTGGCAATTGACCTATTCGAATCAATTATTTTCTCGAATAACTTCAGAGGTCTTCATGAAGGCTATGTATGCAGGCCGTATTACTATTATGGCGGAAGAAGTGTTGAGCTTTCTGCGATATATCAAAGAAAATGAACCCAATGAATTACAATGGAGTGAAGATACTTTGAAAATTTCCGCAAGCAAATACCTTACAATTATGAAAAAATTAGGTTTGGCTGAAGGTGCAACAAAAAAGTCCATCATACATCCTGCCATTACGGACAATCTATTCAGATACTTCATTCAGTTTGTACAACAGGTATGCCCAGAAGATAAGACTCTGAACAATCCATATATGATATTTTCTTTCAGCGAAGAACAGAGTATAATCAATCGTTTAAAGAAGATAGAGAATATTGAATATTGGGAAATAACCCAAATAGGGAATAACATAACCATTGATTTAAAATAATATCCAATATGGCATCCACTTTTATTCAAGAACATAATCGCCTATTCAGTGATCTGACGGCTGCATTAAGTCGTGATCTCGCTCGCTTGTCTTCAGATGCCAATGGTGGACGAAGTATTCTTTTCGTTTATCCTCCTAGCGATGAAGAAAAGTATATCGAAGAAGCGAAACGCAGATTTATACAAGGTTATGAGTTTATAGACCTTCGTGAACTGTTCGTTGAATTCATCAACAGCAAAGGATTGGACAAATTCAAACGACAGTTTAAGAATATGGGAACAGAAGTTTTCGTTAGTCAAAACTATACTGAAGGTACGTTCTATTCTTATATGATGTCGAGAATCATAGAAACAGCGTCTAAAGGCGTTTCCCCGATTCTGGTGCATACGGGTATTTTCTATAAAATGGGATTTTCAAATCAGAATATCATGGAAGATCCAAATGTCATGAAATTCCAAAAACCTTTAGTTTTCTTCTATCCAGCAGTGATAAAGAATGAGACCATCTATTTCCTTGACAAGCAACCGGCTTCCAAATACAGATGTGTGGTGGTTGTTTAATGTTAAAAAATATGATTATGACAAAAATAAAAGATATACTTTCTATACACTTAGAGGAAGATATAAAGAGTGTAATCGACTTGAATCAACAAGGCGAAGATGAAATTATTGAGGAACTAGATGGATTTATCTTGACTGAAAGTCTAGCCAAACACTTGACGGATTTCTGTGACTTCTTCACAAGTAACACAGCTCAGCCAGGATTGTGGCTGAGTGGTTTCTATGGCTCAGGTAAATCATATTTCTCCAAGATGATAGGATTCTTATTGAAGAATCCAACAATTAAAGGGACATCCATACGTGAACGGTTTAGAAATAAACTTATCGGGCTCCCTAATGCTGGTCTCTTGCAAAACAATATTAATGAATTGGGCCGTACTCGTAATCATATAGTGCTTTTTGATGCTGCAAAAACTACGGGTAATCACGGAATCTCATACATGATGATGGGGGCATTCTTAAAATCGCTCGGCTTCAATGATGATTGGGTGGGTATTGTCGAATTCAATTTGTTAATAAGCGGCCGTTATCAATTATTTTGCGATAAAGTACAAGAGAAATATAATGAGTCGTGGGTGAAACGTCGTAGAAACATGGATCAGGTGTATGACACACTTGAAGAGACCATGCTTGACGGATTCTGCTCAGAAAATGCATACGATGAAATGCGCGATGCTGCAAAACAACGTATTTTGGATTACGATGCCAATCGTTTGCAAGAAGACTTAAAACGTTACACGGAGCTTTACCCTGATGTCCGGATTGTTTTCATGGTTGATGAAGTGAGTGAAGCTATTGCCCAGCACAAAATCAACATCCTTGACCTTGAAGGAGTAGCAGAATCTGTAGCTGCACTTGGTAGAAAAATATGGACTATAGCCATAGCTCAGTTACAATTGGATGATGTTATTAATGGTGCCAATGTCAATAGATCTCTTTTAACTAAGATTATTGATCGTTTCCGTAAGCGCATCAATATTACTGCAGAAGAGGTAGATACAATTATTCGTAAACGTTTGTTGGCCAAAACCACTGATGGTAACGACATCCTTCAAGACTACTATAAGAAGAACAGCGGTAAGATTAGTGATATTTCAAACATCATTGGTACAGGTCTGAAAAAAACGGCTGATGCCCAGACATATGCAGACTATTATCCATTCTATGAGCATCAGTTCAAGATGTTGCAATATTTCTTGTTCGGAACTCAAAAGTTGGTAAAAACTCAAGTCGGAACGCGCGGTATGTTGATTTCGGCTTTTGATGTACTGAAAAAGGAAGCGTTGTCTGATCGCAGTCTCTACACTCATGTAAATGCTTCTCAACTGTGTCGTCAAGCAGAAGAGGCAGTAGCAGAAGCATTGCGTGTTCGTTATGATCAGGCCGATGAGCACTTAGTAGTGTTGAATCTTAGTTTTGTTATCGGCCACGAAATGCTACAGACCATTCATTTCCTCACTGAGTCGGGAGCCAAGACTACGGTAGAAAACATCAGCCGTGCATACGTGAATTGTCCGGATGACTATTTCACTATTCTTGATGAAGTGAAACGATCATGTAAAAAACTTGCTGATGATGAAATATTGATTCTATCGGGTGAAGAGTATCGTATAACCAGCGAAACGCAACAGCGCATATTCGATATGATGAGCAGCTATGATGGTATTGCTACCTATCGGATTAAAGGAGAAATAACGAAACAGGTCAAACAAATGAACCTTGTGCGTGGAGCTCAAAACATTACGATTGATTCGGTAAACGTATCTCTCACAGTATGTTCTGACAGTGGTGAAGTGTTTTCAAACAGTAGCGCCAATCAAGACCTGAAAGTAGTGTTCCATGACATATTAAGTGTTAAACCATCACTAAATGAATATGTAGAAAAGATAAAAGAGGATACTCAGGCACAAAAGAATATAATTAGTGTGATTCCATCTCCAATTTATTCGGCTGAGATACAATCAATAGCTGAGCAAATCCTACGTATTGATTATATCAAGGGAGTACCAAATCTTACAGCTGATGAAAAGAAAGTGGTGGATGAAATTGCCAGTTCATTGGAAAACAAAATTCAGCTATTAGAACAAGCGATTGTGAAATCTTATACCGAAGGAATACTTGTCTATCTTTATAACACAAGTATCTTGACTTCACAAAATGCCATTCAGACAATCAAGGATTGTGAGTTAAAAATGTATGGTAACATTTATACCAAACGTTTGGGAGGCTCTCTGAAAGACAGTTTGGCACAACAATTGTTGAAAGTCAACCAGAATCAATTGCAGAATGTTCTTGGACAACAGCCTGACTTCATTTTCTTTGATAGTACAGGTCAGTTTATAGGTGACCAATTACCGGTCATTACAGAAATAATGGCTCAAACTGCTGCATATAAGAATGGTGCAGATTTGGAACGTGATTTAAGTGCAGCTCCAACCGGTTATAGCTTTGGTACCATTTTTACGACTTTGGCGGCTCTTTTCCGTGCCAGCAAAGTGATTATAAAATACAATAATCAAGAATTCCATTCTTGGCAACAAGAAGGCGCAAAGGAAGTATTCACCAATACCCGTAATTTCCAACGTGCCTCCTTCAAAGCTGTTACCAAAAGTTTGACCTACAACGAAAAACGGGATATTGTAGAAACAATGAAAGATTGTCGCTACAAAGAGCTTACGGGACAGAACATCAGTTACAATATGAACGATTTTGAACTGGTGGATGCTATCCGTACATTAGCATTGACAGAAATCCATAAAGTCAATAACGATATTTGTGGAGATTCTGAATTGGAACGTATTTTCCAACGTTCACTTCGGGCAAAAGATGTATTGCAGCCGTACATCCATACGGTTACAGAATTCAATTATTTTGGTACAGCCCGCACATTCTTGCAGGACACAGAGAATGATGATTTCTGTGAAGCGATAGAACGGATTGAGAAAGACATCCAGTTTATCAATCATAACATGAGGGTGATAAATATTCAAAAGGATTATTTTGCCGATGTCAAGAGTGAAATGGAGTTTGTAGGTATCCCCATGCAAATGTACGACACCATATATGAACAATATACACATTTGCTGGAAACTGACCCAGTCAATAATTACTCAGCCATACTTGTTCAGTATCAAAAGGTAAAGGACCTTTATTTTGGTTATATGCAGCAATGGGCAGAAGAAATGGGTAATGGATACAGTGGGTTGATAACAAAACTTCAAACAGTAAAGGCAGAGGTAGACAAATATCCTCAATCATGGAATCATACTTTATATAAAAAGATTGAAGAGAAAGAACTGGCTTGCCAGAAATACATCACCACTCGTGTCGAGTTGAAGGATTATCAGATTCGTTGTTGCCGTTGTCACTTGCAATTGCGTGACATCGACAGTGCGATTAAGATGTTACCCCAGTTGGAGGTTGATATGGACGTAATGGCTACTGAAGTAAATGTTACTGACCCCAATCCTCAACCAATTCCTCAGCCAAGACCGGTACCGGGTGATTCACAACCTGTACCCCAGCCTAAGCCGCAGCCTAAGGAACGTAAACTGCGGAATCAGTTGCCTACAGGTCAACTCTCGGTAGCAGAATATAAACAATGGCTGAAACAACAGTTGGCTATGGTTAATCAATTTGGCACAAATGATATTCTAAAATTTGATGAATAAATAGAATTTATTATGAAAATAAAGTCATTAACAATACGAGATTTTAGAGGTATATCAGATGTTCATATCACTGAATTTAATAGAAATCTGAATTTACTCATAGGAATCAATGGTTCAGGAAAATCTAGTATTCTTGATTCTATAGCTTTATTGCTTACTTCTTTTACATCAAGGCTAACAACCTCTAATAGCAAAGGATTGATGATTCCTGCATCTGATATAAAAAGAGAATCTCGTAGAGGATGTACGCTATCTATCACTATGGAGAATAAGGTATACTGGAATAAGCACAGAACTCGCAGTATGGACAAGAAGGAGGAAAGCGATTACAGTTCACTTAATGAATATACAAAAGAGTTCCGTATGAGATTAGATAATATGGAAAAGATATGCCTTCCTATTATTGTACACTATGGAGTAAAGCGAACGATTACAGATATACCCCTTAAATTTCCAACCGAAAATAATGTATTAGCAACTGCTGCATATAAAGACTGGATAGACAGTAAAGCCTCATACAGAGATATATTTCCATGGCTTAGAGGAGAAGAAGACTATGAAAATGAAATTAGAATAGAAGATCCTAATGCAAGAGACAGAGGATTAGAAGCTCTTCGTGAGGCCATGCGTACCATATTTCCTGAATATGAAAATTTACGTGTTAGACGAAAACCTCATTTGGAAGTTGTTCTTAAAAAGAAAGGAGAAGAGTTGCCATTAAGCCAATTATCAGATGGAGAAAAATGTTATATTGCTCTTGTTTGTGATATTGTTCGTAGATTATCTTTGGCTAATCCCATAGGAAACATATTAGAAGGAGAAGGTATTGTACTTATTGATGAAGTAGATTTGCATTTGCATCCTTCATGGGAACAATCTGTAATGGAGAAATTACATTCTACGTTCCCCAATATTCAATTCATTGTTAGTGCTCATTCCCCATTAGTTGCAAGTCACTTCGATGGTCAAGTCTTTGCAGTTAATAATGGAACTGTGACACCTCTACCTCGTTTAATGGGATTAGATTATTGCACAATTTTGCAAGATTGGATGGGAACATCCGCTGAAAATAAAGAAATTAGTTCGTTATTGGACTTATATAAGGCATATAAAGATAATGAGATGCAACTACAAGCTGATGCTGTTAAATGCAGGATCTTAGAATTACTCCATTATGATACAGAATCTGAGATTTTGAAAAAATTGTAATATCAGAAGCTATGATATATATAGATAAGAATATCCACAAACAAGATTTTGACATTTACACAAAGGAGTACTTAAAATCTGCTCAAAATTGTATAGATGGAGGTTTTATACCCAAATTGCAGAGCAAAACAAGTTACGATGGATTTTCTAACAGAATTTATAAATATACCCCCATACCTGGGAACAGCGTTTTTCAAGGTTGGTCAGATATCCTTTTAGAAGAACAAAATGGTATGTGTTGCTATTGTATGCGAAAATTAGAAATAACTGAGGTTTCAGTAGAACATTTGGTTCCAGAAAGTTTTGAGGGACTTGACGAGACTGAAGAATATAATTTTTATGCAACTCTTTCACCTTCAATTCGGAAAAATGTAATTACAGGATCCAGATTTGATAATATTTCCAATCGCATAAGAATAGATGTAGACAGGTTACCCCGTATGCCACATTTAATAGCACATAGTAATTTATTTTCCGCATGTTGTTCTAATGGTATTGGCTGCAGTTGTAATAATGAGAGAGGTAATCGTCGTGTTCTTCCAATGATGATTATGAACGACACAAATAAATGGCTCAAATATAATGAAGAAGGGAATTTGGTACTTACTTTTCCAGATTATGAAATAGCAAGTAATACTATTCGTTATCTGCAAATAAATTCTAGTGAATTAAAAGAAATTAGAGAACTATGGTACCTCTTTAGCCGGAAAAACATCTATTTGGAACATGATTCTGATATTGAATTTAAAGATAGAGATGACTTTATTAGAAAAGCATTAAATCTTGATTCAACAACTGTTTTGCCAAGTAAATATCATAAGTATCTCAAAAGTGATAGTGATTTTTATTGGAAGCGATTTCTTAAATTTAATTGGTTTTATCAATATTACTTAGATAATTATCCTATTAATTAGTATAACATATTTACTATGAAACTTATAAACCACGTACTTGATATACGACGCCTTATTCAGCAGGCGTTTGATAACCGTTTTTCACGTATGGGTCTTAAAGCGGAAACGCCTGTGCCTGTTGATTCGCTTCCTGTTGAAGCACAACAGAAGAGAAACAAGTTGGATGAGATTATGGGTAATCACTTGCAGGAATTGGATGGTGATTATCAGCAAGCTCGCCAAGCTACCATCAATGAATGTGTATTTACGCTCTTCAATCGCATAGCTGCCATCAAGGTAATGGAGTCCAAAGAACTGTTTCCGGAAATCATTACCCGTCGCAAGGAGAATGCGGGTCGTTCGTTCGAACATAATGCGTGGTTGGAAGAGCATCCTGAAGAGCGTGGTGCCGAACGTGAAGGATTGAAGCATTTTCTCACAGACCAATTTGACCGTTTGGGAGCAAACATTCCCCTTTATAAAGCAGACTATCCGTATGCATTGATGCCAACAGCCGATGAATTACACGAAATCATCGAGAAGTTCAATGCCATAGAAGAGGATGCCGACTGTGGTGCAGACGTTTGGAAAGGTGATGACATTTTGGGATGGCTCTACGAGAACTTCAATGCCGTAGAAAAGGAGGCGTTGAAGGTTAGTGGAGAGAAAACGGAATACGACAAAGTGTCTTTGCAGAGCCAAGTTTATACACCACAATGGGTGGTGAAGTTCTTGGTAGATAACACATTGGGCAAGAATTACCTGGAGATGTATCCGGATAGCAGCATAAAGGAAAAATACCAAATAGCCAATGCACCTTCCGTACAGGTGCAGCGTCCTAAGGACTTGCGTGATATGAAGGTGCTCGACCCGGCTTGTGGTTCGGGTAACTTCTTGATTTATGCATTCAATGTGCTCTACGACCTCTACATGGATCAAATGGAAAACTATGGCCGTGACTATTCGCGTCGAGATATTCCGAAAATGATTGTAGAGAACAACCTTTATGGTGTAGATTTGGACGAACGTGCAGCACAGATTACGCAAATTGCTCTCTTTGTTAAAGCACGTGAATTGGGTGGTCACCGTAGCAAATGGCCGGAATATACCCATGTGGTAAGCACGCATTTCTTTTTGCCTGACTATGAAAATATAAAAGATACCTTCGAGATTTTAGGTTCATGGTCGGACAAACAAATACAATCCATCAGACAGATTTGGAATGACCTCTGCAATGCCTATAAGTTTGGTTCGTTGGTGCGAGTGGAAGAACGTTTGGATGCCCTGATGCCCAACGATGAGAATCACATGCTTTTCAGCAACGACCAATTCGAGAATCTTTTCTCGTTCAAAAACAATGTTACTACCCAGCTACGCAATCAAGTTACGAATTGGAGTGGTGAAGGCAGCAACGATTATACCTTATCCAAAGCCAATGATGCCATTTCGTTCCTCGAAATCATTTCGCAAAAGTATGATGTAGTGGTAGCCAATCCGCCATATACGGATAGTGCAGACTTTGGCAAGGAACTGAAAGAATTTGTAGAGGAAAACTACAAACGCCCCTATAAATGCAACACCAATCTCTATGCAGCTTTTATCAAACGTTGCTGCGAATTGGCGGATGAAGTATATGGAAAAGTGGGAATGATTCATCCGCATACTTTTATGTTCATTAAAACATTTGAAGATGTACGTAAATTTATGCTTGAAGAGACCCATATCAATGTGATGGTAGATTACGGATTGGATAGAGTTAATTTATTCGGTCCTGGAATATTGCTGGATGCAACATTCTATACACTTGATATGAACAAACACGATGCAATATCTGGTGTCTATTTTAATATTACAGTCAATCAACAAGAAAAACATAAAAAGAGTTCGCTTGCTCAGGCATACGATGACTATCTCAACAACCGTCCTAACGACAGAGTCTATACTCTCCCGCAATCCAAACTAAAAGGAATTAAATCTTATCCTTTTATCTATTGGATTTCAGATGAGTTTAGAGAGAAGTTTGGAGATAAGCAACTAGGTGATGTATGTAATATTTTGACGGGACTCATGACAGGTGATAACAATAAATTTTTAAGATTTTATTGGGAAGTCGCCCCTAACCAAATAAAGGAAACATTGGATGATAATCGGAAGTGGGCAATGTACCAAAAAGGTGGCCCATTTAAAAAATGGTATGGCAATAACTGGGTTGTAGTAAATTTTGAGAATAATGGAAAAAATCTTGCCACACGAGATAATAATGCGTTCTATTTTAAACATGGAGTTTCATATAGTGCAGCGGGATCAAAAGGGGTAAGCTTTAGGTATATAGAGGATAAGTATGTCTTTGATAAAGGAGGCCCTTGTTTATTTCATAAAAATATAGAGCCTGAAATATTATGTGGCTACATGAATTCAAAATTGTTTTCTTATATTGTTTCGTGCCTGAATCCAACTGTTAATAGACAGGTCGGTGATCTTAAGCGAATTCCGTTTGTTTCTTTGAATACTAAAGCTAAAAGTACATTTCAGAAACATACAAATCAGTGCATATCAATTCAGAAAGATTTATGTGAATATTCTATATTTGAACGTAATTATAAAAATAGCCCAATTAAAGAAGGCAGAGATGTCATTTTGTCTATCAATTCATTCTTTGTTAAGAATAATGCTCTTTTAACTCAGGTCCTCCTCAATGAAAGTTTTATCAACAAGACCGTTTTTGAGGTTTATAAGTTAAGTGACCATGACCGTCAAATGGTTTTAGATAAAGAAGGAATTCCTGTAGGCGATCTGTCTGTATCCTCAGCAGCCAAAAGTGCTTACCAAGAATGGGTGGCAGGAAATACAGAATTTCCAGCAACAGATGAGGTAATAGCACATATCAATGCTTTGCCCATTGATGAGGATCAACCCAAAATCGATGACTTTGAAAGCCTCTATCAAAACAACAATGGCTGGGAAGAATTCTGCATCAAGCATCAGATGAACCCGATAGAAGTGTGGTATCAGTTCAAGAATGCAAACATCCTGCCTCCACAACGCACCCAAGTATTAGCTTTTGAATTATTGACAGACGTGATTCGCAGTGTACTTGCCAAAGATGATGACGGTGTAATTCCATTAAGCGACAAACTGGGTGAAGAACGTCTTGCCATTCGCATCGAACGTGAGTTTATGGAGCGTGGATACAATGCTGGTCAGTTCAATCAAATCTGCCATCTGCTGGGATGCGATTTGGAGAAATATTTGCAAGAGCGTTTCTTCCAACAACTGAGCGACCATCTGAACCTCTTTATGTATCTGCCCAAGACTCCATTCATCTGGCACCTCACCAGCGGTGAGCACCGTGCGTTGGATCTTTACATTAGCATTTATAAATGGAGTCGCGACACACTGTATCGTGTACGAAGTATCTATGCAGCCAACCGTGAGTCGGCCATCAGTGCCCATTTGAATTCACTTGACACCTCCACTACTGCAGGTCGATTGGAGGCACAGGAACTCCGTGCTCAATTGGAAGAGTTGAAAGCATTCTGCGACAAGGTAGATGACCTCCTTGCCAGTGGGTATGACCCGAAACTGGACGATGGTGTAGGAAAAAACATTGCTCCACTACAGAAGCGGAAGATGCTCAGCTATGAGGTGCTGAACGCTGGTCAATTGAAAAAATACCTGAATGCAGATTGGTAAACAAGTATAAACAAAAGCTTATAAATTCCATATAGTATGAAGATTATAGATATCACAATCGAAAACTTCAGAGGATTTACACACAAGTTCTTTGAATTTGACCCCAAGGTGAATGTCATACTTGGTGACAATACTACGGGTAAGACAACATTACTACAGGCTGTACAAATCGCATTGGGAGCATTCCTCCAAGAAATGACCTTCTTGCCTGGTGGAAATGGTTATAGCCGTAATTTTCGACCTACAGACCAAGTTAAAGTTTATAGTGAATCTAGCAAAGGCTTTATACCCATAACCGATAAACCCAGTATTGAAGTCAATGCTGAATGTGTAATCGGGATATACGATGATTTGACACAACAAGTAAACACGTCAGCAAATAACATTGGGTGGAAAAGGACAAGTAATAAGAACTCTAGGACTAATGCACAAGAACTGATGGATTTTGTTGCCGACATAGAGAACCGAAGAAGGAATGCAGATAAAGAGGGAACAAATTCTCTCTTTCCGCTCTTTCTCTCGTTTGGTGCAACTCGTCTCGAAAAGAACTACAAAGGAGCTGAGAAAACAAAGCAACGTGAAACTCGCGAAGCAAAGGCCTATAAATGTGCTCTTGATGAACAGGTGGATTTTAAAGGAGCTTTCGATTGGATTTACAGATATGAAAAGAGTTTTAATAAAGGAGGTGAATTCGTAGGCGCGAATGAGGCTTTTCTGAATGCAATAAAGGAAGCGATTCCTGCCATTCACCAAATTGATATCGATACAAAGAACAATGAATTCACGGCACAGATCAAGATGACTAAGGATGATGAACCCTATTGGCTCACATACGACATGATGAGTGCAGGCTTTAAAGCTATGATAAATATAGCAGCAGAGATAGCGCATCGCTGTATCGAATTAAATGGCTTTCTTGGTATTGATGCTGTGAAGAAGACTCCAGGCATTATCATGATAGACGAAGTTGACCTGTATTTGCACCCACATTGGCAGCAGCATATTCTTGCAGATTTGCAGAAAGCATTTCCCGAAATGCAGTTTATTGTCACAACTCACTCTCCATTTATCGTACAGAGCGTAAAAAGCCATAATATTATAACATTAGATGGAAGAATAGGAGATAGCAATCCTGACATGAGAAGTATTGAGGACATTGCTGTAACTGAGATGAATATGGATTCTGCAAGATTCCCACGTTATCAGCAAATGGTAGAACAAGCTGAAAAATACTATCAACTAGTTAAGTCGGGCAATGAGAACACGGAGGAAGCAAGAAAAGTGAAGAAGGAGTTAGATGAGATCGAAGAGCAGTTCTCTGACGATCCAGCGTACGTGGCACTGTTAAGAGCGGAAAGGAATTCACAATGAGACCAGTTGTAAAATTAACTCCGGGAACATATACAATGCCTGATACTTCTTCGATAGAAGTACACAGTCATTATAATGATTATCATGATGCAAAACCTGCATTAGTACACAATTTAGGAATGTTTTGTTCCTATTGCGAGGAGGCATATCATCAAGCACGGGATTTGCATGTTGAGCATGTACAACCCAAAGGATATGAAGAACATGGAAATAAGATATATGCCCATTTAGAGAATGAATGGTCGAACTTCCTTTTGTCATGTGCAACATGTAACGGGGCAGACAACAAAGATACGAAGAATGTCATTCTTAACGAATGTCATCTTCCTCACCTTAACAATACATTCAAAAGCCTTGTGTATAAAGCTGGAGGTGTAGTTGAGGTTAACCCTATTCTCACAGGAGATGCTTATAATCATGCGAAAAAACTCCTCGAATTAGTAAGGTTGGATAAGAGCCCTGAAACTTCATGTCCTGGAGATACTCGTTGCAATAAAAGGAGAAATGACTGGGATTTAGCAAGTAAATATAGGGCGAAATTCGATGCAGGAAAAACCAGCATTGATACTATAGTGGATTTGGTAGTAGCCAAAGGTGGATGGTCAATATGGTATACGGTTTTCAGTGGATGTGATGAAGTTAGAAATGCTTTGCTTGATTTTCCTGGAACTGCAAGACAATGTTTCGATACGGCAAATCATTATGAGCCATTAGATAGAAACCCAGGGCTGGCAGACCCAACATAAGGTAGTTATTATGATAGGAGTTTGGTTTAAAGAAGATATAGAACGCATCCTTGCTGAGCATCGCTATATAGTGATTACAGATGCAAAAGGAGAAGGGGATTTTTTGCTAAAATTCTTACCTCAAGAAATTCGTGTATTAAATGCCAATAATGATTGGGAAGAACTGGAGGCGAAGTATCATGCAGAAGCCACTTATGCAAATGATAAAATTGTTTTCTATACGAAAAGAAAAGCGGATTCGCTGAACTACCTGCAAGAGTACGTGCAAACAGCAGGGCTATTGGTTCTAGATGACGTGGAGACTTATATTAAGGCCAAGTTGTTGCAAACTATTGGCAAAAACTCTCATATAGGACATGACAAGCTATTACTTGCAGCGAAATTGAGCGAGGGTAAGAATCTGAATTGGTGGAGGTCTGTAGCTGAGGATATTACAGAACCTCTTCAATTAGATAATTGGCTGCTTGATTTTCTTCACGCTCCTACCGCAACTATGCAACGTATGGATGAAATGGTATGGAGAGTATTCCGTAGTGAAGTGTATAGAGTGATAAATATGATTGCAACCGAGCAATCAGCCGAAGCGATGGCCCAAGAAATAGTTAATGTGATGCTGCAATCATTGATAAACAATTCGATAGAAGGACTATTGCTTGATGTTTACTATAAATGGGCGGATAGTACAGAAAAAGCACCAAGTCTCAGGCAGTTCATCCATAATTATGCTTTGTCTGATGATTTGAATCCTTTGACTGTTCATCCAGATCATCCATTTACAGAACTTGACCGTAAAGCGATAAAGGCATTGAGCCATGCCATGAAGTATGATAAAGATACGACAGACATTATTGGATTTATCAAAAAGCGTGTCCAAAGCAAGAATGCATTAACATTCAAGCCTACATGGCTACAAAGTGTACTGACTCTTTGTACATTCTCCATCAACGGTATGGAAGATGCGACTACATACGAAAAGATTGCAGAATATTACAAACAGAAATATGCTGTACTTGACACAGCTATGCGAAAAATATATGTGGCTTGGCTGAACGACGAGTCCACATTGCGACCTTTACAAGAGTACTACACAACTTTCAATAAGGTGTTGTTGACTAAATGGTATTCAACAGGTCTGCCGTATCAGCCTAACCAACAGGATTTAGTAAAAAAGTTGTTGGCTGATGATAAACGTACCGCCGTAATTGTTTGTGATGCTTTGCGGTTGGAAATAGCAGAGTCTATAGTTTCCAATGTGACAGACCGTAATATTGACGTCACTCGTAACACTGCTTTTGCAGTTTTACCTTCAGTAACAGAAAACGGTATGAGCGCACTCTTTGGATGCAACGAACCCACAATCAGTGCACAAGTCAGACACAATACATTGAAAGGTTTCTGCCCGAATGTGGAAATTATGCAATTGGATAACCTTAACGATAGTATTACCGCGCAAAAGTTGGTTCTCAACTACGGGGATATAGACCAAGCTGGAGAAAAGAAACAATTGGGTGGCCTGAAAGATATTGATAATTACGAACTGGAACTTCGTGAGCGTATTACAATGCTGTTCAATCTAGGCTATGAAAGGGTTATTATGACTACTGACCATGGATTCGTAATTACCGGAATATTGGATGAAGCAGACAAAGAGCCTTGTCCCAAAGGTGAAGCGCTTAACATGAAAGAACGATATGTATTAACTGAGTATCCTTTACAAAACCACAACTTCATTGAGCATGAAGGAAAGTATTTCGGAAGCAATTATCAGTATTATGCTAAAACAGACAAACCGTTTGTTACTCGTGGAGCGTATGGTTATGCACATGGTGGATTTACTCCACAAGAATGCATTATCCCTGTTTATCAGTTAGAAATGAAGCAAAGCGATATTTCTTTGAAAGTTCATATCGTCAATAAAAAGGAATTAAAAGAAATTACCGGTAACTATTTCGTCGTGAAACTCCAAGCTGATGGGAACAAATCAGACCTCTTTACCCAAGAGCGAAAGGTTAAACTAATGCTTTTTGCTGGTAGTAAAATGGTAAGTACGGCAATACAGACTCTAAAACCCGGTTCTTTGGTAGAAGCCGAGTTTGAAATGTCTACCGGAATCAACAAAGTTGTTATTGTAGATAAAGAAAGTTCTGTTCAGATTGATAGTTGCGACATCAAAAAGTCATCATCGAGAGACCTTGATGATTTATTCTAAACTTGTAAACAATAAGATTCTATGATAGAGTTGGATTCAAAACTACTTGACCAGTTTAAAGGTTATGTTGTACGGAAGGATGTTGTTCGTTCTGTAAAAGGAGGCGCCAATATTCCTGTTTTTGTTTTGGAATATCTGTTGGCTAATTCATGCAGTACCGATAATGAGGAAAAGATACAGGAAGGTATCGAAAATGTGAAACGCGTATTGCGTGAGCACTATGTTAATCCAGACGAAGCAATACTTGTTCAAGCTAAGATTCGTGAACGTGGTTCTTACAAGATAATAGATAAGATTAGTGTACGTCTTGATCCTTCTAAAGATAAATATTGGGCTGAGATGTCCAATCTGGCCATTCAGGATGCTAATATATCAGAAGAAATCATCAGCCAGCATGAAAAGATGATGATGGGGGGTATATGGGCCATTATTGACGTTGACTATGACTCAACTATGGTTATAGGAAAAAAAATCTATCCTTTTGTTGTAAGTAAAGTACGTCCTATCCAGTTGTCTAGTTTTGAAGATAGTAAGATTATACAAGCGAGAGAACAGTTCACAAATGATGAATGGTTGGATATTCTTCTCCGCAGTGGCGGTTATGAACCTGAATCGGAGGGCATGACAGCACGTATGAAAATGCTTCTTCTCTCACGTTTTATTCCATTGGTTGAAGCTAATTTCAATATGGCAGAATTGGGTCCCCGTTCATCAGGTAAGTCATTTGTTTTTAAAGAACTTTCTCCTTATTCCATGCTTGTCAGTGGCGGACAAGGTACTGCCGCATCGCTTTTTGTAAACAACAGTAGTGGACAGATTGGGGCAGTTGGTAAATGGGATGCCATTTGTTTTGATGAATCAACAGATGAATTGTTTAAGGACAGAGAGGTTGTGCCATTGATGAAAGACTATATGGAAAGTGGGTCATTTTCTAGAGCAGGAAAAGCCGGTGAAAAAGCTGCCAATGCTTCTATTATATTAAATGGTAATATCAACCAACCTGTAGAGACAGTCCTTCAAACTTCACATCTCTTCTCGCCATTCTCTGATAAGATTTGTAATGATACGGCATTTTTGGATCGTATAGGTTTCTTTTTACCCGGTTGGGAGGTGATGAAATTTGCTCCATCCAATTTTACCAACCACTTTGGATTCAGTACAGACTTCTTTAGTGAATTCTTACATTCACAACGTAAGATGACTTATACTGATACTATAGATAAGTATTTTACTTTAGGAGCTCAGATGAAACAGCGTGATACTAAACCTGTAAGGAAAACCGTATCTGGGCTTATCAAGTTGATGCATCCAGATGGGAATTATACCAAAGAGGATATTCGTACCTATTTGATTTGGGCCATCGAAATGCGTCGTCGCGTAAAGGAACAACTGAAACGTATCGGAGGTATGGAGTTTTGGGATACCAATTTCTCATACATAGACAAGGAAACGCAAGAAGAATTTTTTGTTTCAGTTCCAGAAGAACGTGGAACGAATCTCATAGAGGATGTACCATTAGCGCCTGGAACTTGTTACACAGCAACAAGCGATGGAGACAAGGTGTCACTGGTGAAAATTGAAGTTATTACAATGCCTGGAAATGGAAAGTTGACAGTGACAGGTAGTACTTCCATGGATGCTAAAGAAGATATCAAAAACACTTATAATTACATTCGTGCCAACGAACGAACTATACTTTCACAACAGCATTCGCTTATGCGATTGGATGTTACCGTGCAAATAACAACTCTGTTAGGAGTAAGTGTACATAAGGGTATTGGAGGCGCAGTTTTTGTTGGTATTGTATCTTCTGTTTTTGGAAGAAACCTCAAATCGGCTTTAGGTGTTATTGGAAATATCAGTATAGGTGGAGCCATTGAACGTGCCCTAAATTTTAATGATCGTGTTTCAATGCTTTCAGAAAATGGTGCTAAGAACGTACTTGTACCTATGGATAATCTTACAGAAATGGCAACACTACCGGCATCTATTCTTGGTAAGACTGATATTCCGTTTTATGCAAGTACACAAATGCTAATCCAAAAGATTATTTAATGTTAGATAGATATACTTCCTAAGATGGCATCCCTATTCAGTTTGGAGCTATGCTCTTGACCTGAGTGGGGAGGATATTAATGCGTTAGAATTCAAATCATTTTAGTTCTTTAACATTTTAGTTTGATTTGTATGCAATGTGTGAAAATGCTGAAGGACTGAAACCCGAACCCAAGCCACGCCTCGATCACTCGCTGGAGCGCTTCGTTGTGGCACAAGAATTGATGTATCCCCGTGCCTTGGAGGAGGTGAAGAATGGGCGCAAGGTGAGCCACTGGATATGGTACATCTTTCCCCAACTGAAGGGATTGGGGCATAGCAACAAGTCTGTCTATTATGGACTTGATGGCATTGAGGAGGCGCGTGACTACCTCGCTCATCCCGTCCTTGGGCCACGCTTGCGCGAGATTACCACGGCAGTGCTACAATCCGACAAGTCGGCTGATGAGATCTTTGGTGGCATCGACACCATCAAGCTGCGCTCTTGCATGACGCTCTTCAATGAAGTGGCAGAGAATGATCTCTTTGGGCGAGTGTTGCTGAAATGTTTTGAGGGCAAAGAGGATAAGAAGACTATGATGATGACAAACCCAGAGGTGAAGATTGATTGCTTGTTGGGGGCTATAGCAGGTGATGTTATTGGTTCTGTATATGAGTTCAGAACCTTTAAGGGAACCTCATTCCCCCTGTTTTGTGATTACTCGGAGTATACCGATGATTCTGTCATGACCGTGGCTAATGCAGACTGGTTACTTTCGGGTGATAGTTTACTCGGTATTATGCAAGAGTATGGCCATCGTTATCCAACGGCCGGCTATGGAGGCATGTTCAAGGATTGGCTTTGGAGTGATGACCCTCAGCCTTATGGTAGCTGGGGCAATGGCTCGGCTATGCGTGTCAGTCCTGTAGGTTGGGCATTTGATACGTTGGAAGAAACTTTGGAGGCCGCTAAGCAAAGTGCTGAGATAACCCATAACCATCCCGAAGGTATCAAAGGAGCTCAAGCAACGGCGGCCTGTATCTATCTAGCTCGAACAGGTAAGAGCAAACAAGAAATCAAGGAGTATGTAGAATATACGTTTGGTTATAATCTCGATCGTACTTGTGATGAGATTCGTCCCATCTATCAGTTCGATGGTAGTTGCCAAGGCACTGTACCCGAATCCATCATCGCCTTTTTGGAAAGCACCGACTACGAGAGTGCCATTCGCTTGACTGTCTCGTTGGGTGTTGATTCCGACACTATGGGGGCCATAACGGGTGCTATTGCTGAAGCCTATTATGGTGGTGTGCCTGAGCATATCAAAGTGGAAGTGCTGAAGCGCCTGCCCGATGAGTTTATTGATGTGATGACTCGTTTTTATCAGAGGTTTGTAGAGAAACAAAAAGACTAAATATGCCCGAAGACTCCTTCCTATATATGATTGATAGTATGGTGAAGACCTGCAAGTGGTTCGTTTTGCAAGCCGTGCTGTTCTTCCTCATGCCCTATGTTTGGAACTATGAGTATAGTGCCAGCACATTGGTGCTTATACTGCTATATACCGCACTCTATGCCGTGTATTGGAATTTTGTTCCCACAGATAGACAAGTACGCTTGCTGGCTCTGCCCTATGTTATATATGCGGTCATAGGTGTTGTGGTGTATTGTGAGACAAACGGTTGGTGCTCTTCGCTATGGCAAGTCATCCTGCTACCTCTCTATGGGGCAACCTGTTTCGTCGGGGTCAAATTGTTTAAACGAATAAAGAGCAGACTGCGTAAAAGGTATCGATGGGGTGGTGTGGCCATGTATGCTTTGCTTGTGCTGTTCTTTATGGTGTTGAAGGGTGTTAGCGTTGCTTATATGAAACCCTCGCGGGAAGGAATAGAGGAGGAACGCGCCGATATCATTGCCCGACGCGACTACTTGCAAGGCAAGCTGCTGACATCGCCACAGCATGTCATTGATTTGATGCCTTCGATTGTGGGAAGACAGTTTCAAGGTGAGTGGGCACTCTACTCCTGTTCTATGTTATCGGCCTCGTTGGTCAATATATCGGAACTATATCCTGATACGAGAACTGAGAACTTGCAAAGCATCAGTCAGCTCATCGAAATTGTTATATCTCCAGAACTTCGCCGATACGATGCTATGCGCTGGGGTGAAGACCCACTGGAAACTCTTGGTGGAAATAAAAGTCATATCTCGTATCTCAGTCATCTCGCATGGATGATATGTGGATATAAGCAGGCGGGTGGCGATAACCGTTACGATGAACTGCTTGCCTCGCTCTGCGCGACGATGAATAGGCGCATCCTTCAGAGTGAGGGGATGAACTTGCAGACCTATCCGGGCGAACTCATCTATATGCCCGATATGCTTGTGGCCATTGTGGCCCTGAAGCAATATGCAGATATGAATGGAGGAAAGTATCGGTCTACCGTGCAACAATGGATGCGTAAGGCACGGATTGAGTGGATAGATAAAGAGACAGGGGTGCTTGTATCGTTCTTACAAGAAAGTGGCTTGCAGGTAGATGGTTTGCCCATCAAGGGCTCTTACTCGGCACTCAACTGCTATTATCTCACGCTAATTGATGAAGACTTTGCGCAAAAACAGTATGCCCAAATAAAGGCATTGTTTTGGAAAGGCGGACTCGTACCAGGAGTTAAAGAGTATTGGGACCACACCTGCCTCTTCGGTTTGGATATTGATGCTGGCCCCATCCTGTTGGAGCTGAGTCCTTCGGGTACCGCATTCTTTGCCGGTCCTGCCACTTACTTTGGTGACGATGAGGTGCGCCAAAATATCCTCACTACTGCAGAGGTTGCAGGTCACACTATAATGATGGGTGACAAACGTCACTACTTGTTGGCAAATGTTGCCTTGGTGGGCGAGGCCATCATGTTAGCTATGCGTGTACATGGAGGATGTTGACTTTTCCACTCAGCTCACTCCTACGAGCTCGATTTCGAAAATGAGTGTCGAGTGCTTGGGTATCCCCGACACGTATGTAGCTCCGTATCCCACTTCTGAAGGGACATAGATACGCCATTTGTCACCGGGGCACATTTGTGTGAGTGCAATCTGCCAACCCGTGATAAGGTCGGCCAGACGGAAAGCGTCGGGATAACCTTGTTGAGTGTTGTCGTCAAAGACTGTTCCGTCAATAAGCATGCCTTTGTAATAAACCGACACAATGCTTCGTATGTTGGCTTTATTGCCTTCGCCTTGTTGCAACACTTCATATAGTACTCCTTGTGCCGTGGTATGTATGTTCTCTTCCGTTGCCTTTTGTTTCAGATAGGCTCTATTCTCTTCTTTATAGTTGCTCTTTGCCATAGTGATATTTTGTGTGTTGCAAAGATAAGGGGAAAACCCTACGGTAACAAATTTACTTGTAGTTTTTAGAAAACTTTACCGCTTTTTGCTCATTCGTAAAAAAAGTAATATCTTTGTGACCAAATGAGTTATCACGCAGATGAAACGCAATAAAACTACAAATATGTTAACACAGATTATCAATGCCAGAATCCTGACTCCTCAGGGTTGGCTCAAGGATGGTTCAGTAATCATTCGTGACAGCAAGATTTTAGCAGTTACTGATTGCGATCTCGCAGTAGTCGGTGCAGAAGTGATTGACGCAAAGGGTATGTATGTTGTTCCTGGTGGTATCGACATACACGTTCATGGTGGTGGTGGATATGACTTCATGGAGGGTACCGAAGAGGCTTTCCGTGGCGCAGTAGCAGCACACATGAAGCATGGTACAACAAGTATTTTCCCCACACTCTCATCATCGACAATTCCTATGATTGAGGCAGCAGCAGAGGTTTGTACCAAGTTGATGAAGGAGCCTAACAGCCCCATTCTTGGTCTCCACCTCGAAGGTCACTACTTGAACTTGGCTATGGCCGGTGGTCAGATTCCCGAGAATATCAAGAATCCCGATCCTACAGAATACATACCCTTGGTTGAGAAGTGGGATTGTATCAAGCGTTGGGACGCTGCTCCCGAGCTTCCCGGAGCGATGCAGTTCGGTAAGTATATCACCGAGAAGGGTATTTTGGCATCGGTAGCTCACACACAGGCCGAGTATGATGATATCCACGCAGCACGTAAGAGCGGATATACTCATGCAACACACTTCTACAATGCAATGCCTGGTTTCCACAAGCGTCGTGAGTACAAGTACGAGGGTACGGTAGAGAGTATCTACTTGCATGAAGATATGACCGTAGAGGTAGTTGCTGATGGTGTACACGTACCTGCTACCATCTTGCGTTTGGTGCACCACACTAAGGGTGTGGAGCGTGCTTGTGTTATCACAGATGCACTTGCTTGTGCTGCCAGTGATAGCCAAGTAGCTTTCGACCCCCGCGTAATCATCGAGGATGGTGTATGTAAGCTCTCTGACCGCTCAGCATTAGCTGGTTCTATCGCAACGATGGATCGCCTCATTCAGACCTTGGTGCAGAAGGCCGAGATTCCTTTGGAGGATGCCATTCGTATGGCTTCAGAGACTCCTGCTAAGATTATGGGCGTTTACGATCGTAAAGGTTCGTTGGAGAAGGGCAAGGATGCTGACATCGTAGTGCTCGACGATAACTTGCACGTACGTGCCGTATGGTCGATGGGTAAGATTGTCGAAGGTACATGTACCATTTGATAAACTATTACTATTAGAGATGTTGAGGAGGGTGTGCTTGGCACACCCTCCTTTCTTTTTTTATGCTATTCAGTTGCTTGCAATTTTTGGTACACGTGACCCTTTACGTTCGTGTTGTCTTGAGGAATAATCCCCCTTTAAACTATTGTTAAAGCAATCCCATTTCTATGGTCAGCACTCCACCTTTGGCGATATCGGCATGGAGGATATAGGGTAGGGAGTAGGGTTCTCCGTTAAGCTTTATGCTCTTAATGTAGGGGGTGTTTGGACTATTGTTAATGATATCGATTATGAATGTGCCTCCCTCTACTGAGAGCTCGGCATGGTCTACGATGGGCGAACCAAACCAATATCTGCCACTACCAGGCTCTACTTCATAGAAGCCCAATGCAGAAAGGATATACCATGCGGACATCTGTCCCATGTCTTCGTTGCCTGACAGTCCGTCTGCAGAGTCGCGATATTGGGTTTGCATAACCTCGCGTACTCGCTCGGCTGTCTTGTGCGGCTGTCCTAACATGTTGTATAGGTATAGGATGTGGTGGTTGGGCTCATTGCCGTGGGCAAACTGTCCAATCATACCTGAGATGTCGGGCGAGGGAGAGCCCACGATGGTTGACGGGGCAAGGAAGAGTGAGTCGAGCTGGGCGATGCAATCCTCATAGCTACCAAACATTGTGGCATATGCTTCCATGTCGTGTGGAACGAGCCAGGTGTATTGCCAAGCATTGCCTTCGCAGTAATCATCGGCTCGATGTGCGGCATAATAGGGATTGAATGGAGTACGAAATCTGCCTTGGTCATCGACTCCACGGATGAATTTCGTCTGTCTATCAAAATAGATACGGTATGAATGGCTCATACGGGTGAAGTGTGTGTACTCTTCTTCTCTACCCATAACTTTAGCGGCGTTGGCGGCTGCACCATCAGCCAGTGCATACTCCATGTCATAAGCTATAGCCTCGTTCATCAGATTGCAGGGGATATAGCCATAGGTGTGACGAAGCTGCTTACCTCGCTCGGGATTAGCTGCTGTTTTCTTGATGGCATCGAAGGCTCGTTCATAGTCAAATCCTTTGATACCCTTGACAATAGCATCGGCTACGACAGGTATGGCGGGATCACCGACCATACAGTTGGTCTCATTTCCCCATAGATGCCATACGGGAAGGTCGCCTTGTTGGTCGCAGATGTCGAGAAGGGAGGCTACAAAATGTCCTGCCCGCTCGGGCTGTATGATGGTCATTAGGGGTTGCTTGGCACGATAGGTGTCCCATAGGGAGAAGTTAGTATAGTGAGGTACGGAGCTGTAATGGATGTTGTCATCGGCTCCGCGGTAATGCCCGTCTACATCGCTGAACAGTGCTGGGGCCATCATGGTGTGGTAAAGGGCGGTGTAGAAAATACGCTTGTGTTCTTGACTTGTACTCTTGATTCGTATTCGAGCCAGTTCCTTTTCCCATGCTTGTTGGGCTGCTTGGCGTGTTTCCTCGAAATCCCATCCGGGTAGTTCAGTTTGCATGGCCCGTCGGGCTCCGTCAATGCTCACGGCAGATAAGGCTACCTTCATCAGTATAGCTTGACCTTCTGTGGTGGTGAAGTGGGCACGGCCATACATGTTGTCTTTACCATGGTAGGTGAATTGGGAGAAGGGATGAGAGAACTCGGCCACAAAGTATACTCGTTGTCGTGCTGCCCATCCTCGTGAATAGCGGTAGCCCACTATGCGTGTGTTGCTCTCTGCTTTCATGTAGGTCTCTGTGGATTGATCCCAGCATCCTCCGTTTTCCAGGTCGATGACGATGGCGGCCTCCTTGCTTTCGGGAAAGGTATAGCGATGCATACCCACACGAGGGGTGGCTGTCATCTCTGTTTGTATGCCGTAGCGCATTAGTGGTATGGCATAGTATCCTGCACGCGCAATCTCTTTGGTGCGATCGGCCATCGACCATAGTCCGCTCGTTGGGTCTTCGAGAGTACCCCGAGCATAGGTCACGGTACCTGTCACGGGCATCACGGTAATATCGAACAGGTCGCCTATGCCTGTGCCACTGAGGTGCGTGTGGGAGAATCCTATCACTGAGGACTCACTCGTATGGTATCCTGAGCACCAGTCCCATGCCTGAGTAATACTCGTGGGACCCAATTGCACCATGCCAAACGGCACGCTTGCGCCTACAAATACATGTCCGTGGCCACCACTACCAATAAGCGGGTCTACGTATGAAGTGAGACTCTCCTTATCCGTGTGTTTGCCACATGCCGATAGGAGTGTAAGAAATAGGCTGACTATAGATATGTATTGTTTTCGATTCACGATGATGCTTTATTCTTTGGTTACTATTTGTATTGTGCTTCCCAGAAGCTCTTGATGTTTGATGCGGTAGCTATGGCGTTTGCCGTTGAGGGTGATGCTGTCGATGTAGCAACACGAACTGTCGGAGCAATGGGTGAGGATAGTGGTAGAACCTTGCTGGGTAGTGATGCTCACCTTGTCGAAGGTTGGGGTGGTGAGGGTATAGTAGGGCGTTCCTGGACAGTCGGGGTAGAGCCCCATCATGGAGAAGACAGCCCACGCTGACATGGTGCCTGTATCATCGTTGCCGGGGATGCCGTAAGGGGCATTCAGATAGTATCGGTCAAGTATATGCTTTACCTCCTTTTGGGTACGCCACTCTTCCCCCTCAAAGCGGCTGAAGAGATAGGGATAAGCGATGTCAGGCTCGTTAGCCGGGTCATAGTGGTCGTTGTCGAAGACACCTTGCAGACTCTGGATGAAGCGTTGCTGGCCACCCATGAGCTGGGTGAGACCCTCTATGTCGTGTGGAACGGCAAAGGTATAGGCCCATGCAGAGCCTTCATGAAATCCGGGTACATTTTCGAAGTGCTTACCCGTGGAAGGATCGAAGTCATTGAGGAATGACCCGTCCGATGTCAAGGGACGAAGTGTGCCATACTCTTTATTATAGTAACGACGATAACTTTGTGAACGACGCATGAACTCCTCTGCACGGGGATGGTCGCCTAATGAGTCGGCCAATTGAGCTATGGCAAAGTCGGCCATGCAATATTCTAAGGCATGAGATACCGAGTTGTCGCCCGAGAGGTCATTCTGAAAGTAGCCTACGGGGATGTATCCTCTATTTATATAGGGGTCTATATCGGGACGCATGAGATTGCTCTTTCCCTCTGTTGTGGCAGATTTGAGCATGGCCTCGTAGGCTGTGTGGATGTCGAAATCTCGTAACCCCTTTACCCAACTATCTGCAATGACAATAGCGGAAGGATCTCCCTCCATGGTGTAGGTTTCACGGCCAAAGAGTTCCCAGCGTGGCAGCCATTTCCACTCGCGATACATGTCGACGAGGGTGCGTAACATGTCGGTTTGACGCTCGGGATAGACAAGGGTGAGCAGGGGGTGTAGGTTACGATAGGTATCCCATAAAGAGAATACCGAGTAGCGTGTGTAATCGGCTTTTCCGATGGATTCACTTTCCATTTGGGGGTATTCACCATTGACATCGCTGATGATGCTCGGATGGATGAGTGAGTGGTATAAGGCCGTGTAGAAGACTGTCTGTTGGTCGGGAGTACCTCCTGTGATGCGTATGCGGGAGAGGTCATTCTCCCATTGAGCTACGGCTGCTGCATGTATGCGGTCAAAATCCTTACCTTGCTGCTCGGCCTCAAGATTCATGCGGGCATTTTCTATGGAGACGAACGATACGCCCATCTGTACTATAATCTGTTCGCCTTCGCTCAAGTCGTCATAGCTGAAATAGTAACCGATGTTGTCGCCAGCTATCTCGCGGCGATAGTTATCGTAGCATTTGTAGGTGCCGTCATCAAGACTCCAAGCGGACTCTACACCTTGTAACCTTGGCTGATACTTCCATGGACCAGCTGAGGAGGGAGTGCGGGATACACGCATGACAAAATAGATGGGGAAGACTGCTTGTGTCGTGTAGCAGAAGGTGCCCATGAGCTTCATACCCTCGATTTCGGTACTGTTTACACAGCGCACCATGGCTCCACTTTCATTGGTAAGTCCTTGTCCGAGATTGAGCAAGATGTGTCCTTTTCCTTTTGGAAAGGTGTAACGCTCGCACGATGTGCGTGGAGTAGACGTGACCTCGGTAGTGATGTTGTACTTGGTGAGACGGTTGGTGTAGTAACCTGGTGAGGCTTTTTCTTTTGTATACTCCGAACCGTAGTTGAGATAGTCCACATCGAGATTACCGGTAGTTGGCATCACCAATAAAGAGGAGGCTTCGGGACATCCTACACCGCTGAGCGCTACATGGGCATAGCCGGTAAAGTACTTGTTGGTGTGCTCATAGGGTGCCGACCACCAACGATGGTCCTTATCGTAGAGATTGAGATCCGAGCCCATAACGTTGAAGGGGACTACCGACATCATGCCGTTGGGAGTGACTGCACCAGGATGTGTGGTACCATAGTTGGTAGTACCGATAAAAGGGTTAACCTTTGAGGTGGGAAGCTGCGCATGGGTAATCGCTTGTGCCGCATCTCTGATGATTTCAATCGTTGTGGTGTCGCAGTTGAATACTGAGTACCATCCTTGGGGCTCGTGGGGAGGGTCGCATAGGTATTCTTCTCCAGGTTGCCATACCTCCTGATTGGGACGTGCGCTTCCGCTCCATCCCCAAAAGTTGCATCCTGCTATAGGGCCTCCAGTAGAGATACTGTTTTTTACTTCGTTGAAAATGTGGTTGTAATATTGGTCTCTACTATCTGTGGGTATGTTTACACCGGCTTTGTTCCCTTGGCGGGAGTAGCCGAACTCTTCGATGACCAGTGGCTTACCTATCCGACGGGCTAATTCGACATGCCGAGCGATGTATTGGCTGCTCTTGGTGCAAGCATTGGCGATGTCGCCATCAGGATTGGTTCGTGAAGCCCATCCCCAATTGACGGGCCAAATGTGAATTGTCAAATAGTCAATATTAGGGTCGCTGTGAATGCGCTCACACAGTTCCATGTCGGTTTCGCAACCGATGGCTCCTTCACTACCTGTGGATACCAGGTGGTTGGGATCGATGCTTTTGATGAGAGCTGCAGAACGGGTAATCCATTGGGCAAACATCTCCTTAGTCTGTTCATCGCGAGCAAAGGGACGTGGTTCATTGCACAATTGCCAAGCCATAATGGAGGGCTCATCACGATAGAGGCGGCCAGTAATGCTGTTACGGCGTGATACGATTTGTTCTATATATTTGTAATATAATGATTGGGCAAAGGTGTCGCGTGAGAAGTTTGCACAATAGTCCACATAGCGTTTGTATCCTCCTTCGACATTGGCATTGGGCGAGTCGCCATAACCAGAGGCTTTGAGATAGTATCCATAGCCACCGCTCCAGTCCCACGCATTGTTGAGGTAGATGACTGCATCCATATCGCGCTTTTCAAGCTCGGCAAGAGTGTAGTCCAGACCCTCGAGTATCGTGTCGTTGAGTGTGCCTCCGGACTCTTGCAGGTAAGGTCTGGCTGGATTGGCAAAAACACTTCCCGCATCCGGACCTGTAAGGATTCGTACATTGGTGATGCCTAAGGCTTTTAACTCGTCGAGTTCATGGCACAGACGCTCTCGATTCCCTCCCTGTCCCGTAGAGCCAATGATGGAGGCGTACCAGATATTGCATCCTATAAAGTGGTAAGGTTGCCCGTGCTTGATGAGTTGGGTCTCCTTGGTGGTTATGAGGTCGTACTTCTCCTTTTCGTGACATCCGACGAAAAGAAGAGATAAAATAAACAGTACTGTAACTAATGGTGTTTTTTTAGACATAGAAGTGTGTGTGGTATTATTCAACTTTCTCTACAACTCCGATTCCGCGTATGCCGTCCATCTTGATGGTGAGGGGGTGAGGACAACGCACGTGGCGCAGGAGTGAACTCTCCCACACGGCAGGTTGTCCATCGAGCCAAGCACGATCGAAGACCTCTTGTGAAGCACCTCCGTCAATGGTGAGATAGCCTACACCGAACGAGGTGAGATTTTGGAAGAAGTGTGTACCTTGTGATGGTTCTATATGGCGACCATCGGCACTGACCTCAGCAATGAGGCGCACGGCAGAGATATCGGCCCACTCAACGGGTACACCCAAGGCAACGTCCGAGCTTCCCCAACGTCCTTCACCAGCAAGGATGTAGCCAGTGCCTGCATCTGCAAAGGTGCGGTTGAGACGGCGTATCTCGTCAGCGATAGTGCGATTGTTGACCATAGAGAAGGCGCCCTCTTTAAGGTAGATGATGTCATGCACGTCGGTAGCGATACCATTGCCCAGCGAACGAATAGAGTAGAGCAGACGCTTTTCTTCAGGTACGGCAGTGAGGTCCTCTTCGATACACTCGCGTGAACTCACGATAGGACGTATTTGGAGCGGATAGAAGATACCTTTGAGTAAAGGGTTAAGAGTTGAGGGTTGAGGGTTGAATCCGTCTGGATGGCTCTCTAAACTCTCTGTTTTAGACTCTAAACTCTCGTTTCCTGGTTGGAAGCGAACTGCAAACTCCACTTCCACGGGGCGACGCATTTCATTAGCTCCATATTGCAGTACGAGTTGCACAATCTTGGCCAAGGGGAAGGCTTCGTAGCGCAGTACTCCGGCAAAGGTTACTAATTTGCGTCCCTTCATATGAGGTGTGTCGTATATCATGTCGTCGTCACGTACATAAGTCGATGCTATCCAGTCAAGCGTACCATCCGCTTCGGCTTCGCGCACATTGAGGCGAACAAGGTCAAAGGTTTCGTCCTTCGCCATGGGACGGTCGGCAGCTGCAAGGTCCAAGGCGAGGAAGGTGCCCTGCGTTTCCTTCAAAGCCAATTTGGGCTCGCTAATCTGTATGATATGGTTGGGATGGGCTGGCGACAGGCGTAGCGACTTTCCACCATCTACGATATGCTTGCCCAAGCCGAGAGCGAGGTTTACCACCCCCTCATCAGCAGTTTCTTCACCCACGGGATAGAAGTTGATGGAACGTGCCACACCTGAGCAGTGTGGGTAAAAACGTGTACCATGCTTGTCGCCCACCACCTCTTGAAGGATGATGGCCATCTTCTCCTGATCAATAACGTTGCTCGTGGCACTCATATAGGCTTTCGAACCGCTGTAATAGACGGATGCATATACTGCTTTGATCGCATCGGCAATGTGGCATGCCATAGCCTCATAATCCTCTCGGTCGGGAATCATGTAGGTGGCATACACACCGGCATAGGGCTGGTAGTGCGAGTCCTCAAGCAGTGAAGACGAACGCACAGCTACGGGACCCGTTACCACTTCGCAGAAGGTCTGTATGTCACCCAACAGCTCTTCGGGAAGTCGTGAGGCGAGGAAGGCCTGTAGGATGGTTTCGTCGGGAGCGTCAGAGAGTGCTACGGGGTAGAGATTGTTATCCTCCATGAAGCGGTCGAAGATATCGGTACACAACACCAAGGTCTTGGGGATGCGTACCTCCACGTCGGGAATGGATTCGAATACGGCGTGTTTCTTCAGTATGTGGTCTACGAAGGCGATACCGCGACCCTTTCCTCCGAGCGACCCTTCACCAATGCGGGCAAAGTGTGAGAAACGGTCGAAGCGGCCGCGCAGATATTCAGCTACCACACCACGGTTCTTCATCTTACGGTAACGCACGATAGCATCGAAGATGAGTTGGCGGTGGGAGTACACATCACCATGCTCGTCCTTTGTGAAGCGCTTGAGGAACTCCGATAGAGGAAACATGGCGCGTGAGCAAAGCCAACGGGAGATATGGTTGCGTGCCGTATGGTACACGAAAGACTCTTCGGGAATGGTGAAGATATTGTCTTGCAGTTCCTTTAGGTTATGTACGCGTACAACCTCGGAACCTGTTTCAGGGTCACGAAACACGAGGTCGCCGAATCCGAAGTGTTGCTCTATCCTGTCTCTCAGGTCTATACTCATCTTTTTGGAGTTCTTGTCAACGAAACCCGCGCCCACCTCTGCGGCCCACATGCGGTTATCGCTTTCGCTCGACTGCATGATGAGAGGTAGGAACTCATCACAGGCACGTATCTCACGCAATAGTTTCACACCTGCATCGGCTACCTTAATGTTTCCCTCGTTCATAGGGAAGCGTACGTCAGAGATGACTCCTAGTGTATTGTTGCGGTAGGTGTTGTAGAGCTTCCATGCCTCCTCATAGTTACGTGCCAGCACAATCTTTGGACGACCGCGCATGCGCAATGTGGCTTGATGGGCATTAAGTGCTTCGGTAGCAAAGGCACGACTCTGCTCCAATACATACTTATATAGGTTAGGCAAGATAGACGAGTAGAATCGGATGGAGTCCTCCACGAGGAGTATCATCTGTACGCCACCCTCTCGGATATCGTGGTCAAGGTTCATCTTATCCTCTATGAGCTTGATAATGGAGAGCAATAGCTCAGTATTCCCCAACCAACAGAATACATATTCAAAGAGACTAAGATCTTGTCGTTCCATGTAACGTGTGATGCCATGCGAGAAGGGGGTGAGCACTACGATAGGGGTGTCGGGGAAACGCTCCTTGATGTCACGGCCGATATCAAAAGCATCCGAGTTATCCGTACCTGGCATGCATATCACCAAATCGAAACGCATCTGTTGCAATGCCTTTGTGGCCTCTTCCTCGGTACTTACTTGGGTGAATCGGGGAGGGTAGCGCAATCCTAATCGGGTGTACTCCTCGAACAGCTTTTCATCGATGCGCCCGTCATCCTCAAGCATGAATGCATCGTAAGGATTGGCTACAAGGAGTACGTTAAAGACGCGTCGTGTCATCAGGTTCACGAACGAGGTGTCTTTGGCAAAGGGGTTGAATTTCTTCAGATGCGTTTCCATATCACATTATATTATTAGGCAAAGGTACGAAAAACGAGTGAATAGAGAAATAGATGACAAATATTAAACTTGTTTGTGTGATTGGTGACTCTCTCTATTCTTAACATGTGCATATAATTTCTCATAACTTGCTATAATTAGAGATTAGAGTCTTATGCAATAAAAGAGTATTGTAATTGAAAATGACGTAATACGATGTTAACACTTGTCTTTTTGTCTAAACATTTAAATGTTCACCAACTTTGTAAAAAGCAATGGTATAGATGTTTTTATAATACAGAAATACTCTGTTGGTGTTCTGATACGAATTTGTCATCATTGGTAATATGCGAGCTATGTTATATTATCCTCAAATCGCATAAATTTGATTGAGGTCTGACAAGAACAGAACTTTTGTCGCAAATTTCATGTTACATTCAGACAAAATGTCTTTTTTGTAATATGTTCAAGGCTTTGGACCATGCTTTGCCGTCTTGACCAATGAAATGATAGTTTTATTAATGTTATAAAACCTAAAGGCTATGAACGGAAATTTTGCAACAAATCAGAATGAGAAAAACAGCTTTCTCAATCGTTTTGCCATCAATCTCAACGAAGCGGCAAAGAATGGAAAGCTAGACCCGGTGATTGGCCGTGACGAGGAGATACGCCGTATACTCCAAATACTCAGTCGCCGTACAAAGAACAACCCTATATTGATAGGTGAACCCGGAACTGGAAAGACTGCTATCGTAGAGGGCTTGGCACATCGTATACTACGTGGTGATGTGCCTGAGAATTTGAAGCGCAAGCAGGTGTACTCACTTGATATGGGTGCCTTAGTGGCTGGTGCCAAGTATAAGGGTGAGTTTGAGGAGCGTCTCAAAGGAGTAGTTAATGATGTCATACAATCTGCAGGTGAGTGTATTCTCTTCATTGATGAGATACATACTCTCGTTGGGGCTGGAGCGGATGGCTCGGGTGCTATGGATGCTGCCAATATATTGAAGCCGGCACTGGCTCGTGGCGAACTGCGTTCTATCGGTGCAACTACGCTCGATGAGTATCAGAAATACTTTGAAAAGGACAAAGCATTGGAACGCCGATTCCAAACGGTCGTAGTCGACGAACCTGATGAAGCAAGTTCTATCTCAATCCTTCGTGGACTTAAGGAACGCTACGAGAACCACCATAAGGTACGTATTAAAGACGAAGCTATCGTGGCCGCTGTTGAGTTGTCAAGTCGCTACATCACAGAGCGTTTCCTTCCCGACAAAGCCATCGACTTGATGGATGAAGCTGCAGCTAAACTGCGTATGGAACGTGATTCGGTTCCCGAGGAATTGGATGAGATTACTCGACATCTTAAACAACTTGAGATTGAACGTGAGGCCATCAAACGCGAGAAAGATGAACTCAAGCTTGCTCAGTTAAAGGAAGAGATTGATGCCTTGCGCGAGAGAGAAAAGGTGTTATCCGAGAAGTGGCAAGATGAAAAGCGTCTCATCGACGAGATACAACAAAAGAAACAGCTTGTAGAACAGCTTAAGATAGAGGCCGATCGTGCCGAACGTGAAGGTAACTACGGTCGTGTAGCAGAGATACGCTATGGACGTCTCAAAGAGGTGGAGGAACAAATTGCAGCCACCAAGCAGCAGCTACACGACAAACAGGGTAGTGGAGCCCTTATCAAAGAAGAGGTAACTGCCGATGATATTGCCGATGTGGTGAGCCGTTGGACGGGTATTCCCGTGAGTAAAATGTTGGAAAGCGAGCGTCATAAACTACTCCACTTGGAAGAAGAACTGCATCGTCGTGTTATTGGTCAAGACGAAGCTATATCTGCCGTGGCTAATTCCGTGAGAAGAAGCAGAGCGGGCATGCAAGACCCCAAGCGTCCTATCGGTTCGTTCATTTTTCTTGGCACCACAGGTGTGGGTAAGACTGAGCTGGCACGTGCTTTGGCCGACTACCTATTTAACGATGAGCGTCTGATGACCCGCATCGACATGAGCGAATACCAAGAGAAATTCTCTGTAACCCGACTTATCGGTGCACCTCCGGGCTATATCGGTTACGATGAGGGTGGACAGCTCACCGAGGCCGTACGCCGCAAGCCCTATTCCGTAGTGCTTTTTGATGAGATTGAGAAGGCTCATCCCGACGTATTCAATATACTCCTTCAGGTGCTTGACGATGGTCGTCTCACCGATAATAAGGGACGCACGGTAAACTTCAAGAATACCATCATTATCATGACCTCAAATCTTGGTAGTGGCTATATCAGAGAGCAGATGGCTGGCAATACTGATGTGTCCAAAATCGAGGAGGTGCGTCGCAATGTGATGGAAATGCTCAAGCAGACCATTAAGCCTGAATTTCTCAACCGTATTGATGAGACCATCATGTTCCTCCCCTTGAATCGTGAGGAGATTGCCCAAGTGGTACGCTTGCAAATCAATGGTGTGTGCCGTATGCTGGCTGCTAATGATATTCGTTTGCGTCTCACAGAAAAAGCTGTTGAGTATATTGCTGATGCAGGTTATGATCCCGAGTTTGGTGCACGTCCTGTGAAGCGTGCCATACAGAACCTATTGCTCAACGTGCTCTCCACTAAGATATTGGGAATGGAGATAGATCGCTCGCGAGAGATCGTTGTCGATGCCCATGCCGAAGGACTGACGTTTACAAACTGATTCAAAAAGGATATGCCGAGCATATCCTTTTTTATCCTTTAGTGTTGCATTATCCACCTATTCTTTGTACTTTCGCTCCCCGAAAAATATTTGTAATGAAACTACATAAGATAACATACTATAGTATCCTTTCCATGCTGTGTGTACTCATGGTAGGATGTACAGGTGCTTCATCGCGACAATCATCAAATAAAAATAATAATCAAATGCAATCAACAACACCCCAGGTACGTATTAGTACCAACCATGGCGACATCGTAGTGCGCCTCTATGACGAGACCCCCGAGCACCGTGACAATTTTTTGAAGTTGGCACGTGAGGGCTATTATGATGGAACACTCTTTCATCGTGTGATTAAGAATTTCATGATTCAGGGTGGTGACCCCGACTCAAAGGGTGCTCCTGCGGGCAAGCATCTTGGTGCTGGCGGTCCCGAGTATACACTCCCTGCGGAGTTTGTTTATCCTCAGTATTACCACAAGCGTGGCGTGCTCAGCGCTGCACGTCAGGGCGATCAGGTGAATCCCGAACGTCGTTCATCAGGCTCACAGTTCTATATTGTGTGGGGCAAACAATACAGCGAGGCCGAACTCAAGCAGATGGCTGCCCAACTTGATGGTCAGCGTGGTCAACAGATTTTCAATGGTCTCGCCGCTCAGCATCGTGATTCTATTCAGGCAATGTACAAGGCTGGTGATCAGAAAGGACTCATGGCTTTGCAGCAGCGCCTTGCCGCAGAGACCGATAAGATTCTGAAGGAAACTCCAGGCTTTACCTTCACTCCCGAACAGACCAAGGATTATACTACCATTGGTGGAACTCCTTTCCTCGATAATCAGTACACCGTGTTTGGTGAAGTGGTCGAAGGTCTCGATGTCGTAGAGAAAATTCAAAGTGTAGCCACTGGCAGTGCCGACCGTCCCAAGGAAGACGTTACAATGACGGTGACTGTGATTGAGTAAAAACCTATTCATCTTGCAGATGATTAAGAGAGTATTCCGTTTGGAATGCTCTCTTTTTAGTTCCTTTAAAAATAGCCCCCTTCTCACGAAGAGGGCTCGACATTTTGGTTTTCGGGGATATGTTTCTGCGTTGTTTTTAGAAATGACTTGACCCGTCGAAGCAGTGGGTGCAGAGCTTGCACTTGGGAAGGCCAATGGCCTCGACAAGGGTTTCCACAGTGTTGAACTTCAACGAGGTGAGGTTGAAGCGGCGACGTATCTCCTCTACCAAACGCTCGTACTGAGGTGTACCCGGGGTAGAGTACTTGTCGAGATCCTTGCTGTCATCGCCTTCAAACTCCTTGATGATACGACGAGTGAGCAGTTCAAGGTCGCTCTTCGAAGAGGTGAAACCGAGGAATGGGCAGCTATGGATGATGGGAGGAGAGGCAATGCGCATATGTACCTCCTTAGCTCCGTAGTCGTAGAGCTCCTGCACGTTATCGGTAAGTTGAGTGCCGCGTACGATAGAGTCGTCGCAGAAGAGTACACGCTTGTCGTTCATCATAGCGCTATTAGGAATGAGCTTCATCTTGGCAACAAGAGAGCGCACCTCTTGGTTTTCGGGTGTGAAGCTACGGGGCCAGGTGGGGGTGTACTTGGAGATGGCGCGACGATAGGGCACGTTCAGTCCATCGGCATAGCCAAGAGCCATTCCTACGCCTGAATCTGGGATACCACAGGCGCAATCAACTTCCGAAGAGTCTTGTTGTGCCATCTTGTAACCGGTAGAGTAACGGGCATCTTCCACGTTCTTGCCTTCGTAGCATGAGTTGGGGAAACCGTAGTAAACCCATAGGAACGAGCATATCTGTAACTTGTCGTTGGGTTTGCGCATCTGCTCCATACCATCGGCACGAAGGCGTACAATCTCACCGGGACCTACATAGTGCTCAATCTGATAGCCGAGGTTAGGGAAGCTGTTGGTTTCGCTCGTGGCTGCATAGGCACCGTCCTTCTTGCCGATGACGATGGGGGTACGGCCCCACTGGTCACGGGCAGCGATGATTCCGTCTTCAGTGAGGATGAGCATCGAACATGAACCCTTAATCTTACGGAACACGTTCTCGATGCCATCAACGAAATCCTTACCCTGTATAATAAGGAGAGCGATGAGCTCGGTCTGGTTGGTTTTCGAGAGACTCATCTCAGAGAAGTGCATGTTGGAAGCCAAGAGGTCTTGCTCCAACTCCTGTATGTTGGTAACCTTGGCCACAGTAACAATAGCAAACTTACCTAAGTGTGAGTTGATGAGGATGGGCTGGGGGTCAGTGTCACTGATGATACCGATACCTGCGTTACCTTGAAACTTTGAAAGTCCTGATTCAAACTTGGTGCGGAAATATGAGCTTTCCAAATTGTGGATTGAACGCATGAAGCCTACGCCTTTAGCGTATGTGGCCATACCGCCACGTTTGGTACCCATATGTGAATTGTAGTCGGTGCCGTAGAATAAGTCGGTCACACATGCAGCTTTAGAGACTGTTCCGAAAAAACCACCCATACGATTGTATTATCTATTATTTTTAGGTTTGCAAAGTTACAAAAAAATAGGAATACATTGGGTAGGAGAGAATAAAAAAATAAGGTGCTGATACAAGTTTTTTTGTGGACGATAGCCGAATGGTTGTTACAAATACAATATCGTCTCCTGAATAAAAGGTAACAACATAGAAACTGTTTTGGATACAATTCTCTCTACGATAGTGTCGTTCAGACAAAGCATAGCGGCGGAACCATTAGATCGACAGTCGAGGAGTCAGCCTCGGTTGTAAAGCCGAAGGAACTGAAGTCAAGGGGAAAGCAGGCATCTCGCGCAAAGACGTGTACAAGAGATATTCTTAGATAACACACACACTTTTGCCAATAAAAATAAGGTGCACCTGCGGGGTACACCTTATTTTTTATATCGAAGTGTGCTACTTCTTACTCGCAAACCTTCACGCAAGTGTCAGCTGCGCAAGAATCAGCTACACAGCATGTGTCAGCCTTGCAGCAAGTATCAGCTACACAGCATGTGTCAGCCTGCTCGCATGTTGTTTCCTTACACTTCTTGTTGCAGCATGAGCTCATAGTAAGAGCAGCTACAGCTACCATTGCAAATAATACCTTTTTCATTGTTCTTTTTTTAATTTATAAGTTCATAATCAAAAAACTGGGCGCAAAATTACTGCTTTTTTCTGACACTTTATATCAAGTTGCCAATTATTTTGGAAAAAATGTGTAATTTTGTGCGCTATGATTGATAATACGCAGTTCAAGGATAAAAAAGCGGTGTACTACACGCTGGGTTGCAAACTCAATTTCTCGGAAACTTCGACCATCGGACGTACATTGCAAGAGGTGGGGTTCCGTACGGCCCGACGTGGCGAACAGGCCGACATTTGTGTCGTCAACACCTGTTCGGTAACCGAGCAGGCCGACAAGAAATGCCGCCAAGCCATACATAAACTGGTGAAGCAGCACCCTGGTGCTTTTGTGGTGGTGACGGGCTGCTATGCACAACTCAAGCCTGAGCAGGTGGCGGCCATCCCAGGGGTGGACCTCGTATTGGGTATGGACAAGAAAGGAAGTCTGCTCGACTATCTCACTTCGCTCGACAAACGTGAGCAAGGTGAGATGGTGACCATCCCTACGAAGGACATACGCACCTTCGTGCCCTCATGCTCGCAGGGCGACCGCACACGCTTCTTCCTTAAGGTGCAGGACGGATGCGATTACTTCTGTTCCTATTGCACCATTCCCTATGCTCGTGGACGTAGCCGAAATGGCACCATCGACTCGCTCGTGTCGCAGGCTCGACAGGCCGCTGCCGAAGGTGCGAAAGAGATTGTTCTGACCGGCGTTAATATCGGTGACTTTGGAAAGACGACGGGCGAGACTTTCATCGACCTTATTCGCGAACTGGACAAGGTGGAGGGCATCGAGCGCTACCGTATCTCGTCTATCGAGCCTAACCTGCTCACCGATGAGGTCATCGAGTTTGTGGCTCAGTCGCGTGCCTTCATGCCTCATTTCCATATTCCCTTGCAAGCGGGTAGCGATGCAGTGCTCAAACTCATGCGCCGCCGCTATGATACCGCCCTCTTCGCCTCGAAGATTCAGAAAATACGCTCCTTGATGCCCGATGCCTTTATTGGCGTGGATGTCATTGTGGGTACTCGTGGCGAGGTGGAGGAGTATTTCGAGGAGGCCTACCGCTTCATCGACTCGCTGGATATCACAGCATTGCATGTGTTCAGTTACTCGGAACGTCCTGGTACACAAGCCTTGAAGATAGAATATAAGGTGACACCGCAGGAGAAGCATCGCCGTAGCGAACGTCTTCTCACACTCTCCGATGCCAAGCAGCAGGCATTTTATGAACGCCACATCGGCAAGGAGGCAGTGGTGTTGCTCGAGAAACCTAAGGCTGGTCATCCGTTCCAAGGCTTTACGGACAATTATATAAAGGTGGAGGTCAACGACCCCCGTGCCCGTGACAATGCTTTGGTGCATGTTCGCCTCGGCGAGTTCAACGAAGACGGCACAGCACTGATGGGTACAATCCTTTAACTCACAACTTATAAGAATGAAAGTCGCTGTAGTAATCCTCAATTGGAATGGCGAGCAGATGCTTCGCCAGTTTCTCCCCTCGGTGGTGGAGCATTCGGTATTGCCCGGGGCATTGGGCGAGGCAGTGGTATATGTGGCTGACAATGGTTCCACGGACGGCTCGTTGGCACTGCTCGAAGCCGAGTTCCCCACGGTGCGCACCATCGTCTTCGAGGAGAACTATGGCTTTGCCGATGGCTACAACAAGGCTTTCGAGCAGATTGATGCGGAGTATGCCGTGTTGCTCAATTCCGATGTGGAGGTCACCGCAGGGTGGCTCGCTCCGCTCGTAGAATATATGGATGCCCATCCTCAGGTAGGTGCTTGCCAACCCAAGCTGATGGCCTATCACAAGAAGGATGAGTTTGAGTATGCCGGTGCTATGGGGGGATATCTCGACCGCTATGGATATCCCTATTGTCGTGGACGCATTTTTGAAACCATTGAGAAGGACAACGGACAATATGACAAGGATGTGCCCTTGCTGTGGGCTACGGGTGCGTGTCTGATGACACGTCTTGCCACCTATAAGGAGGTGGGCGGACTCGACGGCCGATTCTTTGCCCACATGGAGGAAATAGACCTCTGCTGGCGCCTTCGTTGCCGTGGTCACGAGGTGCGTAGCGTGGCTTCCAGTGTGGTGTATCACGTGGGAGGGGCGACACTCAATGCCGGACATCCGCGCAAGACCTTCCTCAACTTCCGCAACAACCTCTTGATGCTTTATAAGAACTTGCCCGAGAGTGAATTACATGGCGTGCTCTTTGTTCGTGCTCTGCTCGATTATGTGGCAGCGGCGATGTTTCTTGTGAAGGGAGAGTGGGGGAGTGCGAAGGCTGTCTTCCGTGCTCGTCGTGAGTACCGCAAACTAAAAACGGAGTTCCGCGCCTCACGTGAGGAGAACCTGCGGAAATCCGTTTCTATGGATGTGCCCGAACGTGCACAATACTCCATCCTTTGGAAATACCACGTTGGGCGTTGCCACACATTTGACAAGCTGTAAATAATTCAGGAAATAAATCAGGTCTGCGATGGTGGACCAGGACATAACGCAACAACCTAAACTCCACTTCGTTAGTGTCGCGTATCATCGAACCTTCAGGATGACAACATCGCGGTGTTTTCCGTGGAATAATAGGTAATTCCCAAACATTTCCATAGTTAGAAGTGCTCGAGCACCTCTAACTATTCGAAGTCAATCTGTATGTTGATTTCGCTATCCAGGGGTTCTGACTCTTCTTTCAGGATATCCTCTGGCGCAAACTCTCCTTCTGCAACGTCGTGCTTATACTCAGTGGTTTGATTCTCGTGAATGTAGCTGATAGCTTTGGAGAGCCCACCGATAAACTTGCTGAAATCCTCCTGATACAAGAAAATCTTGTGTTTCTCAAATGTGAACGGAGCATCAGGCCCCTCGCCTGAAGCAATTTTCTTGCTCTCAGTGATAGAGAGGAAGAGTTCGCCTCGTCTGTTGCGCTTGACGTCAAGGTAGTAGATGCGCTTGCCTGCTTTCACAGCCTGTGAGTATACAATATCCTTCTCGTTTTCCATGGTCCGGTTGTGTTAAAAAATGTAATAAGTTTCTTTGTTTCGGTTTCAAAGTTGAGATAATTATTTCAAAAATGCAAGAAAAACTTCTCTTTTTGTCTCTTTTTGTATCGCAAAAGTGGGTTTTATTGCAATGTATTGTGCAAAATGATTATCTTTGCACTTCATTATAAAGAAAAAAGCAGAAGACGATGAAGATCATGAAATTTGGCGGAACATCGGTTGGTTCCGTCGACAGCATATTGAAGGTAAAGCAGATTGTAGAGGCCGAGAAAGAGCCCGTAATCGTGGTTGTTTCGGCATTGGGTGGCATCACCGACCAGCTCATCCGTACAGCTACTATGGCCACACGTGGCGATGTCGCCTACGAGTCGGAGTTCAACAGCATGGTACGCCGCCACGAGGATATGATACAGCAGGTGATACCTTCGGGCAGTACCAAGCGTACGCTCGACAAGAAGATACATGACCTGCTCGACGAGCTCAAAGACATCTATCAGGGTCTCTATCTCCTCAAGGACATCTCTTCGAATATGGCAGATACGGTGGTGAGCTATGGCGAGCGCCTCTCAAGCCTTATCGTAGGTGCCCTCATCCAGGATGCCGAAGTGTTCGACTCACGTTCGTTCATGAAGACCGAGCGCAAGCACAACAAGCACTTGCTCGACTCGGAACTCTCCGAGCAGCTCATCCGCGAAACCTTCCGTGAGTTGCCCAAGGTGTCTGTGGTACCTGGCTTTATCGCCTCAGACAAGAATACAAGCCGTGTCACCAACCTTGGTCGTGGTGGCTCAGACTATACCGCAGCGGTTATTGCTGCTGTGCTCGAAGCCGACGTGCTTGAAATTTGGACCGACGTGGATGGCTTCATGACCGCCGACCCGAAGGTTATCTCTACAGCCTATGCCATCGAAGAGCTCAGCTACGTAGAGGCCATGGAGTTGTGCAACTTCGGTGCCAAGGTGGTATATCCGCCCACCATCTATCCCGCATTCCATGAGAATATACCTATATTAATTAAAAATACCTTCAACCCCGAGGCACAGGGTACCATCATCCGTGCCCAGTTGAGCGACAACACCAAGCCTATCAAGGGTATCTCAAGCATCAACGATACGGCCCTCATCACCGTGCAGGGTCTTGGCATGGTGGGTGTCATCGGTGTCAACCACCGCATCTTCCGCACCTTGGCGCAGAATGGTATCAGCGTGTTCCTCGTGTCGCAGGCATCATCAGAGAACAGCACCTCTATCGGTGTGCGCAACGAGGATGCCGAATTGGCATGCGAGGTGCTCAATGCCGAGTTTGCCAAGGAGATTGCTACTGGTGAGATCAATCACGTAGCCGCCGAGAAGGGGCTGGCTACCGTGGCTATCGTGGGCGAGAACATGAAGCACACCCCCGGTATCGCAGGTAAGCTCTTCGGCACCCTGGGTCGCAACGGTATCAACGTCATTGCCTGTGCACAGGGAGCATCAGAGACTAATATCTCATTTGTGGTAGATGCCACTTGGCTGCGCAAGACCCTCAACGTGATACACGACTCGTTCTTCCTCTCTGAATACCAAGTGCTCAACCTCTTCATCTGTGGCGTGGGCACCGTAGGTAGCAGCCTCATTGAGCAGATACGCCAGCAACGCGAGAAGCTGATGCTCGAGCGCGGCCTCATGCTCAACGTGGTAGGTATCGCCAGCGGACACTATGCCGTGTTCAGCCGCGATGGCATCGACCTCAACGACTACCGCGACACCCTCAAGGCAGGTGGCGAGAGCAATATGCAGCGCCTCAAGAGCGAGGTTATCGGGATGAACATCTTCAACTCGGTATTCGTGGACTGCACCGCCAGCGACGAGGTGGCAGCGCTCTACAAGGATTTCCTCAACCATAACATCTCTGTGGTAGCAGCCAACAAGGTAGCTGCATCATCGCAGTATGAGAACTATAAGGAGCTGAAGCAGACCGCCCGTCGCCGTGGCGTGAAGTTCCTCTTCGAAACCAACGTTGGTGCCGGACTCCCCGTCATCAACACCATCAACGACCTCATCAATAGTGGCGACAAAATACTGCGCATCGAGGCCGTGGTGAGCGGTACGCTCAACTTCATCTTCAACACCATCAGTGAGGACATCAAGCTCAGCGACACCATCCGCCTGGCCAAGGAGAAGGGCTACAGCGAGCCCGACCCCCGTATCGACCTCTCAGGAAAGGATGTCATCCGCAAGCTCGTCATCCTCGCTCGTGAGGCAGGCTATCCTATCGAGCAGGACGATGTGGAGAAGAACCTCTTCATCCCGCAAGAGCTGTTCGATGGATCGCTCGACGATTTCTGGGCCAACGTACCCTCGCTCGATGCCGATTTCGAGGAGCGTCGCCAGCGTCTCGTGGCCGACAACAAACGTTGGCGCTTCGTGGCACGCCTCGATGAGGGCAAGGCCTCGGTATCACTCCAGGAGGTCAACCAGTGGCACCCCTTCTACAACCTCGAAGGCAGCAACAATATCATCCTGCTCACCACCGAGCGCTACAAGGAGTACCCCATGATGATTCAGGGCTACGGTGCCGGCGCCAGCGTTACCGCTGCCGGTGTCTTTGCCGACATCATGTCGATTGCGAACATTTAAGGAATGAAATATCTCATCATCCTCGGCGACGGTATGGCCGATTGGGCCGTACCCGCCTTAGACAATAA
>JAZKYH010000066.1:0-98261 GCA_045612065.1 Bacteroidaceae bacterium | reverse complement strand
ATTCCGAACAGAGAAGTTAAGCCCGACCGCGCCGATGGTACTGCGTTTGTGGGAGAGTAGGTAGCCGCCGTTTTCAGGAGAGAGGAGTTGTCCAAGAGGATGACTCCTCTCTTTGTTTGGTGTGGAATATGCATGAGAGGGGTTGGGAGCTCGGGAGTCGGTAACTCTGGGCCTTAGATCCTGTGATGCCGGGAGGAATGGATGTGCTCTGCTAGCTCTGAAGGTCTGTATTGCTTTATTAGATGCAATAGACCTCCTGGATACCCTAGATATTCTAGGAAGTCCTAGGAGGTATTAGTTATCTTGTACGTTTTCTCGTATTTATTTCTTTGCAAATGGAGGGGTTGCTTTGTCTCTTTTATGGAAGTTTGGGAGGTTTTCCTACCTTTGCAGTGAAATATGGTGCAAAGTTGTAAAAAAAGAGCTATCTTTACAGCGTGGCATAAACTTTCGTGAACTTATTATATTAATATATGGATATGAAGAAAGCATTAATTACAGGTGTTACGGGTCAGGATGGCTCTTTCTTGTCTGAATTTCTATTGAGTAAGGGTTATGAGGTGCATGGTACCATTCGTCGATCATCGGTGGATTTCCGTGAGCGTATTGCCCATCTTGAGGGTAATCCTAAGTTTCACCTTCACTATGCAGATCTTGGTGATTCTTTGAGCCTTATACAGGTTATTGGTAAAGTGCGCCCTGACGAGATCTATAACCTTGCAGCGCAGAGTCATGTACAGGTTAGTTTTGACTCTCCTGAATTTACGGCTAATGTGGATGCTACAGGTGTACTTCGAGTGCTGGAGGCCGTTCGTCTGTGTGGTTTAGCAAGCACTTGCCATATCTATCAGGCTTCTACTTCGGAGCTTTATGGAAAGGTGGAAGAGGTGCCTCAAAATGAGAATACCCCTTTCCATCCTTACAGCCCCTATGCCGTGGCTAAACTCTATGCTCATTGGATTGTAAAGGAGTATCGTGAGGCTTACAATATGTTTTGTTGCTCAGGCATTCTTTTCAATCATGAAAGTGAACGTCGTGGTGAGACTTTTGTGACTCGTAAGATTACTCTCGCTGCTGCACGTATAGCGCAAGGTAAACAGAATAAGTTGTACCTCGGTAATCTTTCTTCGTTGCGTGACTGGGGGTATGCAAAGGACTATGTGGAGTGTATGTGGTTGATGTTGCAGAATGATAAACCTGAAGATTTTGTCATAGCTACTGGCGTACAGCATTCGGTACGTGATTTCTGTTATTATGCTTTTAAGCATGTAGGCATCGAATTGGAATTTGTTGGTGAGGGAGCCGATGAGAAGGGTGTTATCAAGAGTATTGAACCACAATCGGTAGCTATTGCCAACACTCAGTTGTCGGTGGGCGATGTACTTATCGAGGTGTCTCCAGACTTCTTCAGACCTACTGATGTCGTTAACCTTTGGGGAGACCCGTCAAAGGCCCGCGAGAAACTTGGTTGGAATCCGCAGAAGACCACTTTTGAACAGTTGGTGAAGATTATGGTTGATTCTGACATGGCTAAGGTTGCTGTAGAACGTGCCAGTGAGCATATTACTACAAACTTGGTAGAATACTTGGAAAAGGGTATTGTTAAGTAAAAGGCAATTGACAAATCACAGTTGATGCTGATTTATGGAAAAGAATGCTAAGATTTATGTTGCCGGACATCGTGGCATGGTAGGTTCGGCTATTGTGCGTGAACTGGAGCGCCAAGGGTATACCCATATCATCACACGTACTCATGCAGAGCTTGACCTTTGTCGCCAAGACCAGGTAGAAAAGTTCTTTGCTGAGGAACGTCCCGAATACGTGTTTCTTGCTGCAGCCAAGGTGGGAGGTATCATCGCCAATCAGAGTGCATTGGCAGACTTCATGTATGATAATATGATGCTTGAGATGAACGTCATCCATGCTGCTTGGAAGAACGGTTGCAAGAAGCTCGAGTTTCTGGGCTCTTCATGCATCTATCCGCGCTTGGCTCCGCAGCCTATGTCCGAGAGTTGCTTGCTTACCTCCTCGTTGGAACCTACCAATGAGGCCTATGCTTTGGCCAAAATTTCGGGGTTGAAATATTGCGAGTATCTTAATCGTCAGTATGGCACAGACTACATTAGTGTGATGCCCACTAACTTGTATGGTCCTAACGACAACTATCATCCGACCCATAGTCACGTGCTACCTGCGCTTATCCGTCGTTTCCACGAGGCCAAGGAGGCAGGACTCACCTCTGTTACCTGCTGGGGTGATGGTACCCCTCTGCGTGAGTTTCTCTATGTAGATGATCTTGCCAATCTCTGTGTGTTCCTGATGAATAACTATAGTGGCAACGAGACTGTCAATGCGGGAACGGGTAAGGAGGTGACCATCAAAGAACTGACTGAATTGGTGGCCAAGGTGGTTGGTTATGAGGGGGAGATCCTTTGGGATACCTCGAAACCCAATGGCACACCGCGCAAATTGCTTGATGTGTCCAAGGCTGAGCGTTTAGGCTGGAAGTATCGTACCGAACTCGATGAGGGCATACGCCTCTCGTATGCGGACTTCTTGAACAATCCTATGCGTGCAGAACGATAGGAATGGTGCAAGCCCGTTAGTGGGGCGAATTTTAGCTTGAAATGATATATCATAAAAAAGAGGCTAACTGATGTTAGCCTCTTATAATGTTTGTTCTACTTGCGAAGAGAATTACTTCTTCTTACCGTTGAACTCGTCAGAGATTGTCAATTTCTTACGACCCTTAGCACGACGTGCAGCCAATACGCGACGACCATTAGCGGTAGCCATTCTCTCACGGAAACCATGTTTGTTTTTTCTCTTTCTCAGAGAAGGTTGAAATGTTCTTTTCATTGCTCTGTACTATTTTATTGTTCTTTCTTTTCTTAATCTTTTAGCCTCGCCGTTGTTAGGCTACGTAATCGGGTTGCAAAAGTACTTACTTTTTTTGAAATAGCCAAAAAATGCGCTGATTTTGTGTAAAACATTTGGGTATTTTTCTGTTTTCTACTAATTTTGCACTCGAAAACGGAGAGAAAAGTAAAACAAATAATATAATTAAAGATTAGAGAAAGTTATGATTAATGCTCAAGACATCAAGAAAGGTACCTGCATCCGCATGGATGGTAAGTTGTACTTCTGTATCGATTTCCTTCACGTAAAACCTGGTAAGGGTAACACCTTCATGCGTACCACACTCAAGGACGTAGTTGACGGTTACGTTTTGGAGCGTCGTTTCAATATCGGTGAGAAGCTCGAGGACGTGCGTGTAGAGCGTCGTTCACACCAGTTCCTTTATCAGGAGGGTGAGGACTACATCTTCATGAACAACGAGACCTTCGACCAGCACCCCATCGCCAAGGAACTCATCACAGGTGTTGACTACCTCAAGGAGAGCATGGATGTAGAGGTTGTTGTTGATGCTTCTACCGAGACTGTACTTTACGCTGAACTTCCCACCAAGGTGGTTCTTCAGATCAGCTACACCGAGCCCGGTCTTAAGGGTGACACCGCTACCAACACACTCAAGCCCGCTACACTCGAGACAGGTGCTGAGATCCGCGTGCCCCTCTTCATCAATGAGGGTGAGTTCGTAGAGGTTGACACTCGCGACGGTTCATACGTTGGTCGTGTAAAGATGTAATACACCGCAGAGCGTGCTCTGCTATTAACTGATAGAAGGACAATGGACGATGGGTATTTCCTAAGTCGATTGTCCTTTCTTTTGTTTAGTGTTTAGTGTGTAGGGTGCTCACTGCTCATTGCTTTCGTTAACCGTTCATCGTTAATCGTTAAAAAAACCATGGTAGATAAGTTGTCAATAAATCGTTGGGCCGAGGAGGACCGCCCACGCGAAAAGATGATGAGCAAGGGTGCTCAGGCCTTGACCAATGCCGAACTGCTGGCTATTCTGATAGGGTCGGGCAGTGGAGATGACTCTGCCGTGAGCCTCATGCAGAAGGTGCTGGCCGCTCATGGTGATAGCCTCGACCGTGTAGGGCGTCTCAGTGTGGAGGAGTTGTGCCACTTCAAGGGCATCGGTCCGGCCAAGGCCATCACCATCCTTGCCGCTTGTGAACTGGGCCGTCGGCGTGCCGTGGAGCAACCCGAGCGTCGACAGGTTCGCTCGGCAGCCCAAGTGTACGACTATTTCTATCCCATGATGCGCGACCTTGCCGTAGAGGAGTGCCACGTGTTGCTTCTCAATCAGTCGTCTGTAGTTCTCGACTCGGTACGCATCGGTGTAGGAGGCCTCACCGAGACGGTGGTCGATGTGCGCATCATCCTGCGCGAGGCGCTGCTCAAGCGTGCCACCAACCTTATCCTGTGCCATAATCACCCCTCGGGCAATCTGCGTCCCAGTACGCACGACGACCGTCTCACAAACCAGTTACGCGAGGCAGCACGGCTCTTGAACCTGAACCTTGTCGACCACGTTATTTTCACCGATAACGGCTATTACAGTTATGCCGACGAGGGCCGATTATAAAAAAAATATTACTTTTGCAGCATAAAGAGAAAAAAGCAGTGTCATGTACGATATAGACTTAATCCGCAAAGATTTCCCCATCCTCGACCGCCAGGTGTATGGCAAGCCTTTGGTGTATCTCGACAATGGCGCCACCACTCAGAAACCCAGATGTGTGGTCGATGCCATCACCGAGGAGTACTATTCGGTCAATGCCAACGTGCACCGTGGCGTGCACTACCTCTCGCAGGAGGCTACCAAGCTGCACGAGGCTTCGCGCGAGCGTGTGCGCGCCTTCATCGGCGCTGCCTCCACCAGCGAGATCATCTTCACGCGCGGTACCACCGAGGCCATCAACCTCCTTGCCTCATCGTTCGGTGAGGTGTTCCTTCACGAAGGCGACGAGGTCATCGTATCGGCGATGGAGCACCACAGCAACATCGTGCCCTGGCAGCTGCTCGAAGCGCGCAAGGGCATCAAACTGCGCGTGATACCCATTACCGACAAGGGCGAGATCTGCATGGACGAGTACGTGAAGCTCTTCAACGAGCGCACCCGCCTGGTGTCAGTGATGCACGTGTCCAACGTGCTGGGCACGGTGAACCCCATCAGGGAGATGATACGCATTGCCCACGAGCACGATGTGCCCTTTGCCGTCGACGGTGCGCAGAGCGTGCCCCACATCAAGGTCGACGTGCAGGAGCTCGATGCCGACTTCTATGCTTTTAGTGCTCACAAGGTCTATGGCCCCACAGGCATTGGTGTGCTCTATGGCAAGGAGCGCTGGCTCGACCGTATGCCCCCCTATCAGGGTGGTGGCGAGATGATACAGACCGTCTCGTTCGACCGCACCACCTTCAACGAGCTTCCCTATAAGTTCGAGGCTGGCACCCCCGACTATATCGGTACTACTGCCCTCATGCACGCCCTCGACTACGTGTCGGCCCTTGGCATGGACAACATCCTCGCTCATGAGAAGGCGCTCACCGACTATGCCCTACAGCGCTTGCGCGAGATACCCGCGATGCGCATCATCGGCGAGGCCGAAGAGCGCGGAGCCGTCATCTCCTTCAACGTGGGCGACATACACCCCTCTGACCTTGGTACTCTGCTCGACCGCCTCGGCATAGCCGTGCGCACCGGCCATCACTGTGCCCAACCCTTGATGCAGCGCATGGGCATCCCCGGCACCGTGCGCGCCTCGTTTGCCCTATACAACACGATGGAGGAGGTTGATGCCCTCGTAGCTGCTGTGGATAGGGTGAGGAAGATGTTTTAAGAAAAAGTGAGTTGGGAAGTGATGGGGTGAGGTCATTGCGATATTTCTTGTGCTTAAGGAAGAAGATATCGCAAATATCTATAGGTTCATGCTGTAATCCCATATTGTAGCAAGCCTGCCATAAGCGCTGTTGTACAGCCTCCCGCCTGGACCTTGTCGTCCGGGCGGGAGGCGTTTTGTGTGGCTCTACTCCCCGAACCGCCATCCATGACTATTCGTTTATGTGGAAGATGTTGCTCTTCACCTCTTCCCGTAGTCACCTTTTTTTAAATTGATTACAGTTGCAACCTATTTTAAGGTCCTTTCTCTTATGTATTACCTTTCAATAGATGGGTAATACGAGAAAATAAAGTAACTTTGCACACCAAAACAACTCCAGTCATCAAGAATTAAACGAAACGTCCTATGATTACTTCAGGAAACATACTCCTTATTGGTTCTATTCTGCTGTTTGTCAGCATCGCCGTGAGCAAGACCAGCGCTCGCTTCGGTGTGCCCACCCTTTTGTTGTTCCTTGTGGTAGGTATGCTTTTCGGTACCGATGGTCTCGGCTTGCAGTTCGATGACATGGCAGATGCACAGTTCGTCGGTATGATAGCTCTCTGCATCATCCTTTTCTCGGGTGGTATGGATACTAAGTTTCGTGAGATTAAGCCTGTGCTGGGCCCCGGTCTTGTGCTCTCTACCGTAGGAGTATTGTTCACTGCCCTTATCACGGGTACCTTTATTTGGTGGCTCTCGGGCATGCGGTGGGCCAATATCCACTTTGCTTTCCTCCCCTCGCTGTTATTGGCAGCCACCATGTCGTCTACCGACTCGGCTTCGGTATTTGCTATTCTTCGTCAGCAGAAGATGAATCTCAAGCACAACCTTCGTCCTATGCTTGAGTTGGAGAGTGGAAGTAACGACCCCATGGCCTATATGCTCACCATCGTGCTCATCCAGTTTGTCAACCAAGAGGTGAGCGGCATCGGCAACATACTGCTCTCTTTTGGGCAGCAGTTTGTCTTTGGTGGTGCCATTGGTTATGGTCTCGGTCGGTTGGCCGTGTATGTTATCAACAAACTCAACCTCGACAACAAGTCGCTCTATCCCATCTTCATGCTTGCTGTCGCCTTCTTTACTTTTGCCGTCACCGACCTTTTCAAGGGTAACGGTTACCTTGCCGTATACCTTGCCGGTATGATGATAGGCAATGCCCGCATCGCCAACCGTAAGGAAATCTGTACCTTCTTTGACGGGCTCACCTGGCTCTTCCAAATCATCATGTTCATCCTCCTCGGCTTGCTTGTCAATCCGCACGAGATGCTCGATGTAGCCCTGGTGTCCATCCTCATCGCAGGCTTTATGGTGCTCGTAGGGCGTCCCTTGAGCGTGTTCCTTAGCCTCATGCCTTTCAAGAACATCACCTTCCGTTCCAAGGCTTATATCTCATGGGTAGGCTTGCGCGGTGCCGTACCCATCATTTTTGCCACCTATCCTGTTGTGGCAGGCATTGAAGGCTCGCAGATGATCTTCAATATCGTCTTCTTTATCACCCTGCTCTCGTTGTTGATGCAAGGTACTACATTACCCCTCTTTGCCCGCAAACTCGGCTTGTCGGCTCCGATGGAAAAGACGGGAAACGACTTTGGGGTAGAGTTGCCCGACGAGATTGACACCGAGCTTGCTGACCTTGTCGTTACTCCCGAGATGCTCGAGGATGGCGACACCCTCAAGGAGGTGTCTCTTCCCGAGGGAGCGCTTGTGATGATTGTCAAACGAGGTAAAGAGTTTCTTGTGCCCAACGGCTCGCTACATCTGCAAGTGGGAGACAAACTATTGCTCATTTCCGAGGGTGTAAAGTAAATAGGGTATTTATTTGCTTTTAAGGCTATTTTTAAGAAATAAAACCGTACATTTGCACATCGCTATGAAAATAGAGTTCTGCAGATTCAGATGGATGTCATGCATAGTCGCATTATTGTTGCTATGCGTGGCGAGTTCCGACAAACCAGTGATGGAGTCGGAGCAGGCTGCTGCGACTCTATGTGAGTACGTCGCAGGAGAGACATCAAGCGATGCTGTGGTTAGTGCTCCCGAAAACGATATCCTCACTCACCTGCATGAAACTAATCGTTTCGGGCTATCGTCCAACACGCTGCATTTGCGCACGTCGGCGGGTCGCTCTTTCTCGTCAAGCAATCCCTTGCAGCGCACCGTTCGTGAAGCTATTGTCTATCTATGTGGTAACACTGCAACAAAAGGTCTGAACCATACGCAGTGTCACACCATTGCATCCATACGTTTCCATATAGGATATTTCATCTATCATCGTTGTCAGATGAGATGTTAGGGGATTCTTTATAGTTAACTAATTTTTGTTTAGTGTGTATTGTTTAGTGTTTAGTGTTTAGTGTGTAGTGTGGGCTATGCACAATGTTGATGTACACTAAACTTTACACCCTAAACCTACCAACATCCTAACATTAACCTATATAAAGAAACTATATCTCTATGCAAACAATAATGAATGAGGCTGCCTCTGCTATGCAGGCAACCTATCCCGAGTGTATCAACGAAACAAAGTCTTCAAACCGTACACAAGCGCTCTTGTGGTTACTCATAGCCGTAGTGCTTTTCGTTATCTATAGCCAACAACCCGACAAGGATAGCACCCTATGTCTTGTGCAGTTGGCTCTTGTGGCCATCTTTGCAGTTTTGGCTATATATAAATTCTTCGGCCGTAGCAGTAAACTTATCTATGTCCCCACTGGTAGTGTTGTCAAGAAGGAGTCTTATAGTTTCAACGTAGCCTTGCTGCCCGATGTGCTCCGCTGCCTCGAAGAGGGTAATACAGCCCGTCTCAAAGCACTCAAGAACGATGATGCTGGAGGACTTTTAGTTGAACTCCTCGAATCGGAAGACCACCTCTTTCATGCTGCCCGTTTGTTCAAATATGAACCTCACGGATTCGAGGCTAAGACAGATTGGGTTACCATGAAGAGATAATTTCCGATGACTTACCTAATGCTTATTCTCAGCCTTGTGCTCCTCGTTGTAGGAGCCAACTGGCTGGTCGATGGTGCAGCAGCCATTGCCCGTCGATACCACATGTCTGAATACATCATCGGAGCCACCATCGTGGGTATGGGTACCAGCGCTCCCGAGTTGGTGGTGAGCGTCATCTCCTCTGTCGGTGGGCATAGCGATATCGCCATCGGTAATGTCGTGGGCAGCAATATCTTTAATGTGTTGCTCATCCTCGGCATCACCGCCCTCCTAATGCCCATCAACTACACACGTGATAATGTCCGTCGTGACATCCCCCTCAATATCGGCGCCTCGGTGCTTGTCATAGCCCTGTGCGTGCTGGGGGGTGTTTTGCGTGGCGAGTATGGCTTGGGCCGCATCGATGGACTCTTGCTGCTCGTGCTCTTTGCCCTCTACCTATGGTACTCTTTGCGGGGTGGCAGGGATGCTCAAGACGCTGATGACGTAGTTGCTGCTCCCACAGGGCTCTATCGCTATACCTCGGTATGTGTCATTGCCATCGTCGTGGGCTTGGGCGGACTCATCTATGGTGGTAACCTGTTCGTCGACTCTGCTTCAGCCATCGCTCGGCAGTGGGGAGTGTCCGAAGCCATCATTGGTCTGACCATCGTTGCAGGAGGCACCTCACTTCCCGAGTTGGTATCCTCTGTCATTGCCGTCACCAAGCAGAAGGGGCAGATGGCCCTCGGCAATATCGTGGGCAGCAACATCTTCAACCTCTTGCTTATCCTCGGTGCCGCCTCCACCATCTGTCCGCTCACGATGGGTGGCATCACTTTCGTCGATTGGGGTGTGATGCTCCTCTCTAGCCTTATCTTGTTGGCCGCTACCAGCACCTTTAAAAAACACATGCTCGACCGCAAGGACGCGCTAATCTTTCTGCTTATCTATGCCGGCTATATGGTGTGGCTGTTCTGATGCATTAGTCTAAAATAATAATTTATACATAACCTTTAGTTATTTTAATAAGATAGGTTGTTTAAGAAATAAAGAAAAAAGATTTTTCACATTATGGAATGGCTGATAAATCTCTTTATAGGCAATGGTGTTGCCCACTCTGTATTCATTGTGGCCACTGTTATTGCCATTGGCCTTGGCCTTAATCGAATCAAGTTTGGAAGTGTCTCATTGGGAGTCACATGGATACTCTTTGTGGGTATTATAGCCGGTCACTTTGGCTTCCTGCTTGATCATACAACTGCCCACTTCGTCAAGGAATTTGGACTTATCCTCTTCATCTACTCCATCGGTTTGGAGGTGGGGCCAGGTTTCTTCTCTTCGTTCCGCAAGGGAGGTGTCACTCTCAACATGTTGGCTGCAGGTATCGTGCTTTTAGGTTGCTGTACGGCCTATGCCATACACCTCATCACGGGTACCAGCCTTGTCGATATGGTAGGCGTGCTCAGTGGCGCTGTCACCAATACTCCTGGTATGGGTGCCGCACAGCAGACCTATTATGACATGACGGGCGAGGTCAACACTACCATTGCACAAGGCTATGCCGTAGCATATCCGCTCGGTGTGGTGGGTATCATCCTCAGTATCATTGTTCTGAAGCGCATCTTTCGTGTCAACTTTGACAACGAGCGGCGCATCATGATGGAACGTAACAAGGAAAATGCCGAGCAACTTGAAGCAGTCACCCTCGAAGTGCATAACGATTCGGTGTGCGGACATACCATCCGTGAGATTCAGGAACTCTTCGGACGCAAGTGTGTGGTTACTCGTGTGCTGCACGAACGTACCCACGATATTGAGTTGGCCGAGTCTAACACCACATTGGGTATGGGCGACAAGATTTGCCTCGTCGCTTCACCCCTCGAAGTCGAAGCCCTCTCTCTACTCATCGGTCCGCGTATCGATATGAACATGGCAGAGTGGGATGCTATCGAGGCCAACAACCTCACTGCCGAGCGTTTCATTATCACCAATCCCCGTATCAACGGCAAGCGATTGGGAGACCTCAAACTGCGCCAAACCTTCAACGTGACCATCTCACGTATCTCACGTGCAGGTGTCGACCTCATCGCAGATCCTCACCTGTTGCTCCAATTGGGCGACCGTGTAGTGGTGGTGGGCAAGCCCGAAAGCATACAGAAAATTTCAAAACTTATGGGCAACTCGGTGAAACGTCTCGAAGAGCCCAATCTCGCAGCCATCTTCCTCGGTATCGCCTTGGGTGTAGTGCTGGGCTCATTGCCCATCTTCATTCCCAATGTCCCTGTGCCTGTAAAATTGGGCTTGGCAGGTGGCCCGCTTATTGTGTCTATCCTGATCAGTAAGTTTGGACCGCAGATGAGGCTGGTGACCTACACCACCTCGTCGGCCAATAAGATGATACGCCAGATTGGCATCACCCTTTTCCTCGCTTCGGTGGGTATAGGTGCGGGCGATGGCTTTGTAGACACTATCCTCGGTGGTGGTTATTGGTGGATACTCTATGGTTTCCTCATTACCACTATTCCTTGTCTTGTCATTGGTGTCATTGCCCGTATGAAGTGTAAACTCAGTTACTTTACGATTGCTGGACTCATTTCTGGCGCGATGACCGATCCTCCTGCGCTGGCCTACAGCAATGAAATCTGTGGCAACAACCAAGCTTCAGTAGCGTATTCTACGGTATATCCTCTGACTATGTTCTTACGCGTGGTGACTGCTCAAATACTTATTCTTATGGCTTTATAAGTAATAAATTCTAATGATAACGCTACTGCTTATAGTAAGTCTTATTCGCCTTTTTGTCACTCGTAATAGGCGAAATCAACTTCGTGATTGAGAGACGTTGTACTGCTGCTCTCTTGCAAGGCTTATAGGCATTATCTTCACAACAACAAAATTAATTAAACTATGGCAATATTACAAATATTTACACTACTGGGAGCATTGGGAATGTTCCTATACGGAATGAATCTGATGAGTTCGGGACTGCAGAAGGCAGCAGGTGATAGACTGCGCGGCTTCCTTTCTGCTATGACCTCTAACCCTTTCAAGGGAGTCTTGACGGGATTGGGCATCACTTCGGTGATACAATCTTCATCGGCCACCACGGTGATGGTAGTGAGTTTCGTTAATGCAGGCTTGCTCACACTGACACAGGCCATCGGTGTCATTATGGGTGCTAACATCGGTACTACAGTGACGGCATGGTTGGTGTCGTGGTTAGGCTTCAAGGCAGACATCTCCATTCTTGCCGTACCGATGATGCTGTTCGGTTTTCTTTTCTCGAACTCAAAGAAAGACAGACGCAAGCATATTGGTGAACTCATCGTGGGCTTCAGCCTCCTGTTCCTCGGCCTGTCGTTCATGAAGGATGCTGTGCCCGACCTGCGTCAAACTCCCGAGGTGCTTGCCTTTGTGAGTTCATGGGCATCGCACGGCTTCGGATCGGTGCTTCTGTTCCTTGCCTTCGGCACCGTGCTGACCCTCATCCTGCAGTCCTCGTCGGCTACGATGGCCATCACGCTCATTATGCTCAGCATGGGCTGGATACCCTTCGATATGGCTTGTGCCATGGTGTTGGGCGAGAATATCGGCACCACTATCACGGCCAACATTGCCGCCTCGGTGGGTAACACACAGGCCAAGCGTGCCGCCATGTCGCACACCGTCTTCAACGTGTTTGGCGTGATGTGGGCCCTCATCCTCTTCCGACCTTTCCTCCGCTTGGTAGGTGCTATCACCGAAGGACTCTTTGGCCTACCCAATCCAGCCGCAGATGGCTTTGCTGTAGTGACCGAAGGCTCACCCGAGAGCACAGCTGCTCTGTATGGCTTGTCAATGCTGCACACTCTGTTCAATACTATCAATACACTACTCCTCGTATGGTTCACAGAATGGATAGCCAAGGCGGTGAGTTGGATTGTTCGTACACCCAAGAATCAAGAAAGTGAGGGCTTCCGCCTCAAATACATTGCTGCAGGCCCCCTCGCAACTCCCGAACTATCAGTGGAGCAGGCCTTCGACGAGATTATCCACTTTGCGCAGATTTCGAAGAAGGGCGCACAATATGCGCGTTCAGCGATTAATGAGAACGATTCAGACAAGTTTGAGACCCTATGTGAGAAGTTGGTGAAATACGAAGAGATATCCGACCGCATCGAGTACGAAATAGCCTCCTTCCTCAATGCCGTATCGGCCGATGAGATCAGCGAGAACACCTCGATGAAGATTAAGTCTATGTATAAGATTGTGGGCGAACTGGAGTCCTTGGGCGACTCGGGTGCAGCCATCAGCCGCATCCTTACACGCAAGAACATCCATAAGAAATACTTTGACGCTACGACTACCCGTAAACTCAATACTATGGCTGATGCGGTAATTGATGCCTACGATGAGATGATAACCAATCTTATGGCAGCACACACAGGCAAACTGGTCAGCATTACCAATGCCTACAAAATAGAAGATCGCCTCAATAACCTGCGTAACAACTATCGTGATGTCATGATTGAGGGTATCGAAAATGGTAGCACCAATTATCAGACCAGTGTTTACTTCATGGACATCATCAACCAACTTGAACGTATGGGTGACTTCATGATTAACGTATCGCAAGATTTAGAGAAGGTTTTCGCTCGTAAATAACCTAAAGGACTCAGATTCCCTATGAAAAAATCTTTTGGGGCAATTGGGTAACCTCTGTTACCCAATTGTCTTGCATTTATTCATTTTCAACATAAAAAAACATGAACCCCATCGAATGGTGGACGATGCTCCCCTTCTGTATGATGCTCCTGTGCATAGCCATACTACCACTATGCGCACCACATTGGTGGGAGAGCAATTTCCACAAACTACAGATATCGCTGCTCTGGAGCCTACCCACTGCAGCTCACCTTATCGTGACTGGTAAAGGTAGCCTCCTTGGGCACCAGATGTTGTTTGAATATATTCCCTTCATTGTTTTGTTGCTGGCGCTCTATGTAGTCACTGGTGGCATCCATGTGAGTGGTAACCTACTTACACGCCCTCATGTGACTACGGCATTCCTTGCCGTGGGCTATGTGATTGCCTCCATCATAGGTACTACGGGAGCCGCCATGCTGCTCATACGGCCACTCATCAATACTATACGTGAGCGACACTTCAAGACCCACACCATCCTCTTCTTCATCGCTTCCGTCGCCAACTGTGGCGGACTGCTCACCCCCTTGGGCGACCCACCACTATTTATGCTTTACCTGCGCGGAGCTGAGTTCACCTGGTTCCTGCAACTCTTCCCTGCATGGCTGTTTACAGGAGTGGTACTCCTTGCCATCTACTTCTGTGTAGACCTCTTCTTCTATCGCCGCGAGCGACAGACCGTCATCGATGCCAATGAAGACAATGTAGAGCCTCTTCGCATCCACGGTAAGATAAACCTTCTCTACCTCCTGCTTATCGTACTCGCAGTAGCGTTCCTCAACGATAACTACATCCCCTCCATGGGTAGCGAAGGACCACTCGCCCTGCGATTCCTGCGCGAATATGTACTGATTGGTATCATCTGCCTCTCACTATCAACCACCAAGCATGTCGTACGCAAACGCAACCACTACTCGTGGCATCCCCTCAATGAGGTCACCGTGCTTTTCTTCGGCATCTTCGTGACAATGATTCCCGCGTTGCTCTTCCTTAATGCCCATGCCACAGAGTTGGGGCTACGCTCATCCACGCAGTTCTTTTTTGCTACAGGCACGCTCAGCTCAGTACTCGACAACACCCCCACGGCACTTGCCTTCCACACCATAGCCATGGGACTTGCCGATCTGTCGCCCCTCGTAGCCGGAGTACCCGAGCACCTGCTCAAGGCCATCGCCACAGCAGCCGTCTTCTTCGGCGCCATGACCTACATCGGCAACGGCCCTAACCTCATGGTCAAGGCCATCGCCGAAGAGCATCGTATCAAGATGCCCAGTTTCTTTAGTTACATCTTCAAGTTCTCTCTCGTTGTGCTACTGCCCATATATATCGTTGTGCAATGGCTGTTCTTCTAATTGTTATGAATGTATAGGATATGATACATATGTCTTCAAGAGCATATCGATGTAAATGTGCCTAAACTCGTGTGCTGAAATATCACCTTTGTCGACGTTATCTGCCGAAGTGTCGCCGATGCGACTCTGTGTGCTGATATTCAGCAGGTTGATGGCGACACTTCGTGCTCAAACTTTCGTGTCAGTGGGTGTGTGTAGCCAAAGCGATATTGCACTAAGTCTCTCGTGAAGTTTCAGTGCAAGAATATTGGAGGTTCTTATAGTGCGCTTCGTCTATTTATGTACCGGGAATTATGCGATTGATGGCGACCATCTACGCGAATGCTCGCGACCATACGCGCGTTTGTACGGCTGCATCTGCGCGTATGCTCGACTCCAATCAATGATGGTATACCATACAAACCGTAAGACTAAACTTGAAATAAAGACCAAACGGATTCTTGATCTTGCTCCATAAGATCTTATCGCTGCCTAGTGGTATTTGTTTGCAGTATGTTGGAAGTGTCGCCGCTAAGTGGTTGATTATAATGGTGATATCGTCTCTTGGTGACACTACGGCACTTTATTTGGCAGAAGCAATATTTTTATTGCTGTTGCAGGAGTTGGAACTATTCGCTACCTTTGTAGTATATTGATACAGACATTACGAACATAAATATATGGCTAAGTGCAGAAAAGATAAATCTCAGTCATCCCCCCATGGGGGGAATGAGGGGGGCCTCCTCCCTTGCCTCAATCCCCATTTGGTAGAGGCGGGCTGCGACGAAGCGGGTCGCGGATGCCTTGCCGGTGATGTGTATGCTGCGGCGGTGATATTGCCGCCCGACTACTCGCACCCCCTGCTCAACGACTCGAAGCAGCTCACCGAGAAGCAGCGCTATGCCCTGCGCGAAGATATCGAGCGCGATGCCCTGGCGTGGGCGCTCGGCATCGTGACGGCCAAGGAGATTGATGAGATAAACATCCTCAATGCCTCTATCCTCGCCATGCACCGTGCACTGGATGCATTGAAGGTGCGCCCCGAGTATGTCGTGGTGGATGGTAATAAGTTCAAGCCCTATGGCGATACGCCGCACCAGACGGTGGTCAAGGGCGATGGCAAACTGATGAACATTGCCGCGGCCTCGATTCTGGCCAAGACCTACCGCGACGACTATATGAACCGCCTGCACGAGGAGTATCCCCACTACGACTGGGACCACAACAAGGGCTACCCCACGGCAAAGCACCGCGCAGGCATCAAGGGGCATGGCCTAACGCCCTATCATCGCATGAGTTACAACCTCCTTGGCGATGGCCAACTCTCGCTCGACTTCGGATAGTCGGGCGTTTTTGTTCTTTTAAACCACTAATTTCCACCAATCTTCACTAATGCTCCACGTTGGTGTTGACAGCGTACGAGCGATAGTGATGCAGGAATTGCTTTTCCCATGGCCAGCGAACTTCGTTTCGTGTGAATTCGTGCCGATTCGTGGTTGGGAAATAATTATATTCGGGATCTTTTGTGTGAAATAATATTTTCGCGGCAAACATCCATGTTGTTTGTCTAATTTTATTTCTCCACAATTTCGTACGGCACGCGCACCGATACGCCACTCTTGATGAGGTCGTAGAGGTTCGGGAAGAGACGTTCCTTGAACGACTCCCAGCTGCGTTGCGGCATCTCGGTCCATCCCGCCTCGGCCAGTGCCATGGCGCGCGGGAAGGCCATGTAGGTGGCGCGGTGTATGTTGGGGATGGCTTCGGCCCAGAGGGTGCCCATCACGCCCTGCACGTGGGCTTGCTCCTCGGCGGGGCGGCCATAGCCGGGGTCAAACTTGTAGCAGTTCTCGAGGGTCGAGAGGGGCATGCCCCAGTTGTTGAACTCGGGGAAGTCGTTCGTCCACTGCGGATAGTCGAGGTAGGCATACTCGCCCGGTGCCATGAGGATGGGGTGTCCGTGCTGACGGGTCAGCGTGAGACAGGTGGGGCTGAGGCCCCAGCGCCAGGTGACGAGTGTCACATCCTCGGGGTAGGGGAAGAGGTAGTCGTTGGCGGGCGGGTAGATGTTGTCGAGTTCGCACCAGAGGATGGCATGCTTGCCGTTGGCACGCACCGCCTCGAGTATGCGGTCGAAGAAGGGTGTCATCAGTTGGGTCGCCTTGGTGTAGCCTTGCGCGTGCATCATGGCCTGGCAGTCGGCACACTGTGCCCAGTTGGCCGGCACGGCTGCCTCGTCGCCACCGAGGTGGATGTAGGGCGAGGGGAAGAGGGCGGCAAGTTCGTTGATGACATCGGTCAGTATCGTGTAACTCAGTTCGTTGGCTGCGCACACCATGCGGTTGGTGGTGTGGCCCACGACGACGGTGTCGGTCTTCAGGTGCGAGCAACTCAGTTCGGGGTAGGCGGCAAGGATGGCCACGGTGTGTCCCGGTATGTCCACCTCGGGCACCACCTCGATGTGTCGCTCGGCGGCATAGCGGATGATGTCGCGCAGGTCGTCCTGCGTGTAGTGCTGCTGGCTGGCCAGATGGGGGTGGCTGTGGATGGCCACGCGCCAGCCTTGGTCGTCGGTGAGGTGTATCTGCAATACGTTGTACTTGAACTTGGCCATCTGGTCGATGAAGTGCTTCACCTCATCCACGGGGAGGAAGTGACGTGCGGGGTCGAGCATCATGGCGCGGCGCTCATAACGTGGGCTGTCGTCGATGACGATGGGGCTCACCTCGCCCCGTGCTGTGGCGTGGAGGTCACCCATGAGGAGTTGGTCCATGGTCATCACGGCACGGTAGAGGGCTGCTGTGGTGCTGCCCGTGAGGGCGATGCCCTTGCGCGTGATGCTGATGCGGTAGTGCTCGCTGCCCTGCAGGGTGGGGTCGAGGTCGAGGGTGATGTCGGCATTTTTATCGGTAACGACGGGTACGCTCACTCCCGTGCGATGCTCGATGATGCTGGCCAGGGACTCGGCCACGAACTGCTGCTCCTCGCTGGCGCAGGCAATGGTCGTGCGCCCCTCGATGATGCGGTAGGGCTTGCCCTTGGACTGCTCTACGTGGTTGGGCATGGGCATCAAGGCCGAGAGGTTGTCTTGTGCGTGACTTGCCATAGCAATGCATAGGATGGCGGCGATTGCGGTGAGGATTCTTCTCATGGTTCTGTGGGGTTTAATGTTTCTTGATGCTAACAAAGGTAGTGGAAAGTTTTGAATGCTGCAAATCTTCGGGCGCAGTGCGGCTCTTGTTGGTGCAAATTGAGGTGTGGAACGGGCGCATTATGCACGCGTGCGAGAGAATGTGGCCCGTCGGATTTGCATATGTCAAGCAAATGTCATATCTTTGCAGAAATATGATGCCAAGAAGGCAAAAACTAATACCTTCCATTGAATATACAGATAATCAACAATAAAAACACAAATCTATGAAACGACATTTTCTTGCGATGTTTGCCTTCGTGGCATGCGCTTTGGGTGCTCTGGCACAGGGCTTCCCAACGGTGAGTACGGCCGAGAACACGGTGTGGTATCTCATCCAATTTGTCAACGGTGGCAATGCCATCACGGCTGAGACGTCGGGTACTAATGTGACCACTTCGTCAGCGGTGGGTAGCGCTGCCCAGCTGTGGAAGGTGACGGGTGACAACACCAATGGCTACCAGTTGACCAACAAGAAGGGCTATACGCTCCATGTGGCTTCGGCAGCCAAGAACCAGATGGTGCAGGCGTCGGCCTCGGCATCGGGTGTGAGCAAGTTTACCCTCACGGCGAATGGTAGCAACTATGAGATTCAGCCCAAGGGCAACACGGGTGTCTCTATGAACCTTTGGGGTGGTCCCAATGAGAACCGCGGCGTGGGCCTGTGGGACAAGGGCGACCAGAACAACCCCGTGACCTTCGTGGATGCTTCGGCCTATGAGGGTGAGGCAAAGTTCTCTTTGATTCCCTATCCGCAGGAACTGATTGAGGGTGAGGGGTCGCTCATCGTGGCTGCCCTCAGCGCCATCACTTACAACAGCGAAGAGATGAAGGAGCATGTGGAAGCTTTTGCTGCGCAGTTGAAGACTGCATCGGGTATCACGCTGGCTGTGAAGAAGGCTGCAGATGTGGCTGAAGCTGGTGAGATATGGTTTGGCACCGATAACACGCTGCCCCGAGATGGATACACCCTCGAGGTGAAGAAGGGCGGCGTTGAGATCAAGACCTCTACGTTTGGTGGTGAGCTCTATGCCTTGCAGACCTTGATGCAGTTGCTCCCGAGCGAGTTCTTTGCCAGCGAGCTCTGCACTAACAACTGCAGCGCTACGTGGAGTCTCCCCGTGGTGACCATCATGGATAATCCCCAGTTTGAGCATCGTGGCTTCATGATGGACGTTGCCCGCCACTTCTTCGACAAGGATGAGGTGAAGAAGGTGCTCGACATCATGGCATTCTATAAGCTTAACCGCTTCCACTGGCATCTCACCGATGACCAGGGCTGGCGTATCGAGATTCCCGAATACCCCAAACTCACCGAGGTGGGTGCTGTGCGTGCGGGCTCGTTCACCAATAACGGAGACGGTCAGAAGTTCTTTGACGATACAGAGTATGGTCGTGGCATGTGGTTCTCACAGGACGACCTGCGCGAGATTGTAGCTTACGCTGCTGAACGCAATATCGACATCCTCCCCGAGATTGACCTCCCCGGACACATGGTGGCCGCCGTGGCTTCATATCCCGAGTTCAGCTGCGACCCCACCAAGAAATATGAGGTGCGCATCGACGGTGGTATCTCACACGACGTGCTCAACGTGGGTAAGGACGAGGTGATCGACTTCCTCAAGTGCGTGCTCGGTCATGTAGCTGAGATATTCCCCTTCCCCTACATCCATCTCGGTGGCGACGAGTGTCCCACAGAGCAGTGGGCGAACAACGCGGACTGCTTGCGCCGCGTGCAGGAAGAGGGTCTTGCCGGTGTGCAGGAGTTGCAGTCATGGCTCGTGGAGGAACTTGGTGTTTTCCTCAAGACCGAATATGGCAAGGATATCGTTGTATGGGATGAGGTGCTGGCCAACTGGAACAAAGATAACACCACCACTCCCGTTATCATGGCGTGGAACCAGAGCGGTGCCCTCTCGAAGAATGCAGCCAACCTCGGCTTCAATAGCATCCTTTGCCCCTATTCACATGTTTATATTGACTTCCCCCAGGTGCCTGAAAGTCAGATGTTCATCGATGAGCCCTACTACGGCGGTTGGGGTACGAACACCATCGAGCGTGTCTACTCGCTCAACCCCGTGGCCTACCTCGAAGGTCAGGAGGAGTTCTGCTGGGGTGCACAGGCCAACCTCTGGGCCGAGACGCTCAACGACAATGAAGAACTTGAATACTGCCTCTTGCCCCGTATCCTCGCTCTTGCCGAGGTGGGATGGCTCCCTGTCGAGAAGAAGGATTGGATAGGCTTCTACAGACGACTCCAGTCGCATGACGAGATTCTCGACCAACTGGGCTACACCTATGCAAAGCACTACATCGAGCCGAAGGAGTATACTGCAACCGAACAGGCTATCATGGAGGCTGAGGAGATTCTTGCGGCCAGCGTACGTGGTGGTGTAGGATACCCCGCTGCAGCAAACTACGATGCCTTGCAGGAGGTGCTCGAAGCCACTAAGGCCTCATCACTCAATACCGATGCTTTGATCGAGGCCATCGCAGCCTACAAGGCAGCACCTCTCGTGCAGCCTGAGGCTGGAAAGACCTATCGTATCCTCTCGGCATCGACCTACTTTAAGCGTCAGTATGAAGGCTCATCGATGTATCAGAAGGGTAATGGCGTAAACTTCCACTACACCCCGCAGACTGAGCCCGAGGAACTGTGGCAGTTCGTGCCCAGTGGCGATGGCTACATCTTGACCAACTGCTACAGCGGTGGTAAGCTCTCCATGGATACCTACAATGCAGCTGTCACCATTACCGACAAGGGTACTCCTATCCGTATGGACAAGGCGACCATTGAGGCAGGCGGATACACCTACATCCCTGGTGCGGTAACCCTCTCGGCGGTTAGTGGCTACAGCGCTACCGTTACTGGCAGCGTGAAGCGCCTTAGCGCCGAGCTCTCAGGCCAGGTATATGCAGAGGACGAGGCTAGGCTCTGCTACAACGGTACATGGCGTATCGAAGAGGTTACCGACTATACTGCATGGTTGCAGGGTATGGTGGATAAGTGCGAACACATCATTCTCACCGCTGAACCCGGAGAAACCAATGAACCTACTGCCGAGGCACTCGAGTATCTCAAGATTTCAGTGATTGCTCCGGCCAAGGCAGCCCTCTCTGAAGGTGCCGTAACCAAGGAACAGTACGATGAATATGCCGCACTCTACCTCCAGTTCCAGCAGATGGAGCGCACGGGTATTGCACAGGGTCTCAGTGAAGAATACTACTACCACCTGCGCAACGTGTGGTTCGGTAAGTATGCTGCTGTCAACACTTCAAGCAAGACTGTCAATCATCAGTCAAGCAAAGGCAATGGCGACAACTATTTGTGGCAAGTAGTGAAGCAGCCCGGTGGCTCTGTATACCTTATCAACAAGGCTACAGGCACTGCGGCTTATCCCGCATCGGATGGTGACCAAACCATCAAGGTGGGAAAGAACTATGCGTGGACACTCGAAGAGCGTACTCTCGATGGCAAGACCGGTATCTGTATCATCGATGCTGCAGGTGCCAACAGCTGGTATACCAATCCCGACGTGTGGACATATCTCCTGCTCAAGCCCTTCTGGGGTGCTTGTACATGGGAGTTCCAGCAAACCAACATCAAGGTGGTAGAAGAGGGTGGCGACACTCCCGTAGTGCCGCAAACCGATGGCATCTTCCCCCAACCTCAGCAGGTGCAGTGGGGTGCCGAGAAGGCATTTGACAATACCGTAGCTTATAACCTTGTAGGTGCTGCCGATGCTGATGCCGACGCGGTGGCACTCATCAACAAGCACTTTGCCACAGAGAATGGCACCATCAACCTCACCATCGGTGAACGTGGCGATGCTGCAGTGGCGGCATATGAGAGTCTTATCCCTGCAAAGAGCGAGGGATACTATCTTAAGGTGTCCAAGGATGGTGTGGTTATCGCAGGTAACGATGCCGAGGGTACTTTCTATGGTGTGCAGACCTACCTTCAGGTAGCTGCTCATGCCGAGGTGAAGACGGTGACCATCACTGACTGGCCCTCAATCAGCGACCGTGGACTTGTAGAGGGATACTATGGTAACCCCTACAGCGATGCCGACCGCAAGAGCCTACTCGAGTTCTTTGGACGTACCAAGATGAACGTCTATATCTATGGCCCTAAGGACGATCCCTACCACCTCGACCGTTGGCGCGAGGACTATCCTGCAGAAGAGGCTGAGCGTTTCGAAGAGTTGGTGGCTGTTGCCAAGCGCAACAAGGTGCGCTTTGTATGGGCTATGCACCCTGGTAAAGATATCCAGTGGACCGATGCTGACCGCGCGGCTTCAGTTGCAAAGTTGGAGAAGATGTATGCTCTTGGTATACGTGCTTTCTCTATCTTCTTTGATGATATCAATGGTGCCGAGCAGAGCAAGGGTGACAAGCAGGCCGAGTACCTCAACTACCTCAATGAAAACTTCGTGAAGAAGCATACTGATGTGGCTCCCATCATCATGTGTCCCACACAGTATAACAAGGCCTATACCGGTGGTAATGACACCTATCTTAATGCATTGGGAACTACACTTGACGCGGAGACACACATCATGTGGACGGGTAATAGCGTGGTCGACATGATTGGCAAGGGTGATATGGAGTGGGTCAACACTCGCATCAAACGCAATGCCTACATCTGGCTCAACTATCCCGTGACCGACTACTGCCGCGACCATATCCTCATGGGCCCCACCTTTGGTAACGATCTCGACATTGCCCCTCTTCTTGGTGGCTTTGTTTCTAACCCCATGGAGTATGCTGAGGCTTCTAAGGTGTCGCTCTACAGCATCGGTGACTACTGCTGGAACATGGAGGCCTACGATGCTGATGCCTCATGGGAGAGCGCTATCAAGTTCCTCATGCCCGAGCTTAGCAAAGAGTTCCGTCTCTTCTGCGAGAACAACGTAGACCTTGGTGACAATGTGCATGGCTTGCGTCGTACCAACGAGTCGGCCAGCTTCGTAGAGGCTCGCGAAGCCTTCAATGACCTCATGGCACAGGGTAACACCGCAAGTGCTGTGGCAAGTTTGCGTGAACACTTTAACCTCATGGCCAATGCGGCTACCAAGCTTATGGCAAGCAACTACAACCCTGCACTCACCGTAGAGATTACTCCTTGGTGCGAGGTGATGAACTATATGGCACTCAAGGGCTTGGAGCTCGCGAATATGTACGATGCCTTGGAGGCTGCCCAGCCTGAGACTTTCATTGAAAGCTACGTGCGCTATCAAGAGTATGATGAGGCGCAGAGTGCCGTTCGTTCACGCGACTTCGAAGGCTCTATCCGTGTAGCTCGCCCCGCTGTGGGTAGCTACCACATCATCCCCTTCCTCAAGAATACGCTCGATGCTCTCGTAGCAGAATATAAGGCGCACTATGACTTTGGTCTCGATGTGTTCCCCGGACAGGAGGTGGAGAATGGTGACTATTTCATCATGTATGATGGCAAGTACCTTACCAATCAGAGCGAGGGTGTAACAGGTACAGCACCTGCCTTCGTGGAGAAGCGCGACGATGTGAAGCCCCAACGTCAGGAGTGGAATATCGCTATCGACCCCGCAACAGGTCGCTACAAGATTGTCAACCGTCAGGATGACCGCTACCTCAACGAGAAGGGTGAATTCACCGTTAGTGATGCTACTAATCCCTACGAGGCAGCTTGGCACACCTACAATATCATGCGTCTCGCCAACGGCAAGTATTGCATACAGAATGGGGGAAGTGCCAAAACTGAGACCTGGACAGTGAGCAGTTCACGCGTAACAAAGAGCGGAAGCAGCATCGTGGAACCCGCATGCTTCATTTTCGACCTCGTTCCCGTCAATGGCACTGCTGTGGAGGCTCCCATCGTTTCTACTCGTGACGTATACTATATCATGGATGGAGACCGCTACCTCACCAATACTAATCCCGGTGGAACAGGCGGCGCACCTACCTTCCAGAGCGTAGCTACCCTGGGCGATGCACAGGAATGGCGCATCACCATTGATGCAGCGGGTAAGAACCACTACAAGATTGCCAGCGATGCCGATGGACGATATATCAATGAGCATGGCGTGTTTGGTACCAATGCCTACTATGCCGACTGGAACACTTATCTTATCCTTACCATGGATGATATGTGTGCCGTTCAGATTACCCAATCGGCGGCCAATAACCTTGGTGCGCATTTCTGGAACATCAAGAACGACCGTCTTGAAGTGGATAGCGAACTCGACCGTCAGTCAAGTTATATCATCAAGATTGTAGCCAAGGGTGAGGTGACAGGTCCCGACCCTGAGCCAGGTGTACTGAAACTGTTTACCGTGAATGGTTCTATTGATGGCCCCGATAACACCGCTCTGCCTAGCAAGGTGATGGCTCAGCAAGCTTTGGACGTAGTGCTTCGTGGTGCCCCGGGTTATGCAGCCAAGGGACTTACTGTACGTTACGGAGTAAACCCCAATGGCGCGGAATTTGATGCTGAGGGCAATCGCCAATGGACAGAGAAGTATGTGGCTGCTACTAATGGCAAGGCTACCATTCCTGCCGAGATGATTGAAGGTGATGTAAACCTCTATGCCACCTTCGAGCATGAGGAGGGTAGCGAATGGCACCTCGTATTCAGCGACGAATTCAATGCCGAGAACTACTCACAGCCCGTGGCCGACAAGTGGATGCGTTGCCAGCGCTATAGCGCTACATGGAACCGCTGGCTCAGCGACAGCGAGGAGGTTATCTACCTTGAAGATGGCGACCTCGTGGCACGAGCCATCCCCAACCCCGACAAGGCAAGTGACCCTGTGGATATGATTACCGGTGGTATCAAGAGTAACGGCCGCTTCGGCTTTACCTATGGCTATGTGGAGGCACGTATCTACAATAACTTGTGGCGTGGTAACTTCCCCGCTTTCTGGATGATGCCCGAGGACCAGTCATTGGGCTGGCCCGACTGCGGTGAAATTGATATCTGGGAGGTTATTGATACCGAAAATCGCTCATACCACACTGTCCATAGCAATTGGACCTATGATTTAGGCAATACGGGTAACCCGAAGTCAAGTTTCAATACCAATTGCTCATACGATCGCTACCATACCTACGGCTTGGCGTGGGATGCTACATCGCTTATCTGGTACCTCGATGGTAAGGAGGTAGGCCGCTACACAAAGTCGACCAACCAATCTCACCTTGACCAAGGTCAGTGGCCTTTCGACAAGCACTTCCACCTCATCCTCAACCAGAGTGTGGGTAATGGCGCTTGGGCTGCCAATGCAGATATCACGCACACTTACGAGACTCGTTTCGACTGGGTTCGCGTATATCAGAAAGAGGGCATGATGAATACCAATGGTATTGTTGATGACATCTCTGTGGTAGAGCAAGATGCTCCTGAGAGCGATGCCATCTATACCCTCCAGGGCGTACGCCTCGAAGGCTCCGTAGAGAACCTCCCCAAGGGAATCTACATCGTAGGCGGCAAGAAAGTGGTGATTAAGTGAGCATCCCTATATCACGATAGATCTATCTGAATACAAACGACAATAATATATACGATGAAAAAACGATTGATTTCGCTTGTAGCATTGCTGCTACCCATGGTTATGATGGCTCAGAATCCCCCACTGATGGGATGGAGCTCATGGAATACCTACGGTTACCAAATCAACGATGCAGTGCTGAAAGCTCAGGCCGATGCAATGGTAGACCTCGGATTCCTGGAGTGTGGATACAACCATATTAACATAGACGATGGTTTCTTTGGTGGTCGTGATGAGTCAGGCAAACTGCTCATTCACCCCACGCGTTTCCCTAATGGCTTGCGTCCGTTGGTAGACTATATCCACGGTAAGGGTCTTAAGGCGGGTATCTACTCCGATGCCGGACGTAATACATGTGCTTCGTTCTGGGGAAATCCCAAAGATACCATTGGTATTGGCGTAGGTCTTTATGGACATGATGCTGAGGATTTCGACCTCTATTTCAATGAACTTAACTTCGATTTCATCAAGATTGACTACTGCGGTGCTGATGCGGGCAACAATGCTGAGGGGCTCGACCTTGATGTGGAGCAGCGCTACAAGGAGATTGCTGCTGCTATCGAGGCGGTCAAGAAGGCTACGGGTCGCACCGACATCACTTGGAATATCTGCCGATGGGCATTCCCCGGTACATGGGTGTGCGATTTGGTAGACTCATGGCGCACCACCGAGGATATCTACCTCGGTTGGGAGTCTATAAAGAGTATCATCAATCAGAGCCTTTATCTCTCGGCTTATGTCAGCCCCGGACACTATAATGATATGGATATGCTTGAGGTTGGGCGAGGACTCACTGACGAGGAGGATAAGACCCATTTCGGTATGTGGTGTATGATGAGTTCGCCTCTGCTCATAGGTTGCGATATGCACGACATCAAGGGTAACGCCCTTGCGCTGATGCAGAACAAGGAGCTTATCGCCCTCGATCAGGACCCTCTCGGCCTGCAGGCCTATGTGGTGAAGCGCGAGAATGGTGGCTACGTGCTTGTTAAGGATATAGAGCAAAAGTATGGCACGAAGCGTGCTATCGCCTTCTATAACCCTACCGATGCGGCTATCTCCATGAACATCGACTTTAGTGATGTAGAGCTCGGTGGAGCGGTTAAGGTGCGTGACCTCTTTGAGAAGGCCGACAAGGGTACTTTTGAGAAATCCTACGAGGTGACCGTACCTGCTCATGGTACACGTATCTATAAACTGGAAGCAGAGAAGCGTTATGAACGCACGCTGTACGAGGCTGAGACCGCTTGGCTCACCGGCTATCAGGAGATTAAGAACAACCAAGCTATAGGTTCTGCCATCTATAGTGAGAAGGCTGGTTGCTCGGGCGGTGTGGCCGTCAGTTGGTTGGGTAATGCGGCCGGTAATGACTTGCAATGGCGTAATGTGTTCAGCGCTGAGGGTGGTGAGTATACCTTGCGTGTGTTCTTCATTACGGGTGAGAATCGTTCCATGACACTGAACGTGAATGGTACCGATGTGAAGACCTACACTGGAAACTCGGGCGGATGGGGCACCGTAGGCTTTGCCGACTTCAACGTGACGCTTAAGAAGGGCGAAAATATCGTACGCCTCTACAATGCAACAGGATGGGCAGGCGACATCGACCGTATGGAACTTGTGAAAGCAGGTGCCGAGGAGCCTGAAGTCCCTTCTATAGACCTTAGCGAAGATTACTATTATTATCTGCGCAACGTGTGGTTTGGTAAGTATGCCGCCAGCAGTGGCGAATCTGTAATCCCCATGGAGAAGTCTGAGGCTGCTCCCTACTTGTGGCAAGTGGTGAAGAATGACGATGGTACCGTGAACCTCATCAATAAGGCTACAGGAACGGCGGCCTATGTGGATGCCTCTGCCGTTGATCAGCCCGTAAAGTTGGGACAAGATTATGGCTGGAAACTTGAGGAACGCACCATTGATGGCAAGACGGGTATCTGTATCATTGATGCTTCGGGCAACAATGGATGGTATATCAACCCCGGTTCATGGAACTACGTTCTGTTGAAACCCTTCTGGGGAGCCAACACTTGGGAGTTCCAGAAATCTAATGTAGCAGTAGGTGATGACGATAGCGAAAACGAAGGAGAAAATGAGTATGAATCCTCTTTGCTTGACCGCTACTACATCATCACTCATGCGGCCAGTGGCTGCGTGCTGAACAATCGTGACAACAAGAACAACGATGCCTACATCTTTGCCGACCCCATAGGTGAGACCTCCGAGGCGAGCCGCACATGGAAGATGCGCCGCAAAGTCGTGGAAGGCAACTGGTACCAGCTCTTTAATCCCTATGCCGAAAAGGCCTTGGATATGGCTCTTGGTGGCCCTAAACGTCCCTTGCAGTGGAACTCTGAGTTTACCAATGCCAATCAGCAGGTGAGTATCGTGCTCAAGGATGAGGAACGTGGATTGTATCAGCTGACCTGTCAAGATGCTAAAGGAGTGGCCTACACACTCATTGTGAATGGGAATCAAACTGCTATGAGCACCAATCCGACAGAGGAGAACTCTTACTTCACCCTCACCGAGGTATTCCCCACCAATGTGCCTCTACCCAAGTATTGGGAGGATGAGACAACTTTCGAGGAGTACAAGGAGGTTGCTCACGCTACCTATATGCCCTATGCCTCTACCGAGGCCATGCGTGCTGATGAGCGCTACCAATTCCCTTGGCTCAATCCCAACGGTGCACGTTACATGAGCCTCAATGGCGTGTGGAAGCTCGACTATGTGGAGAATACCGATGACCGCCCTGGTGAGCAGGATTTCTGGGGTGACAAGGCCGACGTGTCCAAGTGGGACGAGATTACCGTACCCTCATGTCTGGAGATGAATGGCTATGGCAAGCCCTACTATGTCAATGTGGAATATCCCTTCGTCAATAACCCGCCCTATATTAATATGGAGGCTGGTCTTCCCGAACCCGTGGCTTCATACCGCCGTACCTTCACTCTGCCCGAGGGCTGGGACGAGATGCGCACTTTCCTCCACTTTGATGGTATCTACAGTGCTGCTTACGTATGGGTCAATGGTAAGTATGTAGGCTACACCCAAGGTGCTAATAACGATGCAGAGTTTGACCTTACCAAGGTGGTGCGTAAGGGTGAAAACAATATCTCCGTACAGGTATTCCGTTGGAGCGACGGCTCATACCTCGAAGGTCAGGATATGTGGCACATGAGTGGTATCCATCGCGATGTATATCTCTTCGCTACCCCGAAGGTACATGTCGTGGATCACTATATCACCTCTACGCTTGATGCTGCTTCTGGCTATACTGCAGGTAGTATGAATGTGGAGCTTGCTCTCGACAACCGTGATGGTATCGCTACTTCCAAGCAGGTGGCGGTGCGCTTCTTCGCACCCGATGGAGCACTCATCAAGGAGTACGCTGAAACCATCAGCTTCACCGAGAAGGACAAGAGCAAAAAGACCAACATCGTGTTTGGTGCACTCAAGGACCTCCAGCCCTGGACAGCCGAGACCCCTGCGCTCTATACCGTGGAGGTGGCTCAGAAGGATGCTGAGGGTAACGAGGAGCATGTGTTCTCTACCAAGTATGGCTTCCGCCACATTGAGATAAAGAGCGGTTTGGTATACATCAACGGTGAACGCATTCTCTTCAAGGGTGCCAACCTGCAGGATACACATCCCGTGACGGGTCGTACCGTGGATATCGAAACTATGCTCACCGACGTGAAGATGATGAAGCAGTCCAACATGAACACCGTGCGCACCAGCCACTATCCTCGTCAGGCCAAGATGAACGCCATGTTCGACTACTATGGTCTCTACTGCATGGATGAGGCCGACCTCGAGTGCCACAAGAGCTGGGAGGATCATAAGTGGGATGGTAAGTGTGTTACCGATAAGGAGTCATGGCGTCCCCAATACATCGACCGCACCACACGCATGGTATTGCGCGACCGCAACTTCCCCTCTATCATCTTCTGGAGCCTCGGTAACGAGAGTAACGGTGGTGTCAACTTTACCCACGCCTTCAATGCCGTGAAGAAGCTTGACGACCGTATCATCCACTACGAGGGAGCTACTCGTGCGGGAACCTTCCCCACCGAACTCTTCTCTGTGATGTACCCCAACATAACAGAGTGCCAGAACGATGCCAATAACAATAACCGCCAGCAACCCTACTTCATGTGCGAGTATGCGCATGCTATGGGTAATGCGGTGGGTAACCTCAAGGAGTATTGGGATATCATCGAGAATAGCCGCTATGGTATCGGTGGCTGTATCTGGGACTGGGTAGACCAATCTATCTACGATGCCGAGGATATCAAGAATGGTACCACCATCGTTACCGAGGTAAAGGGTGCCGATGCTGCACATCCTGCAGGTCTCAACAAGTATCGCACCGGTTACGACTACCCCGGTCCTCATCAGGGTAACTTCGTGAACAATGGTCTTCTCGCTGCTGACCGTGCTTGGAGTCCCGAGCTCACCGAAGTGAAGAAGGTATACCAATACATCAAGTTCGTCTCATTCGATAAGGAGAGCAAGAAGCTCACCTTGAAGAACGATTATGACTTTATCACCCTCGACGACTTTGAACTCTACTACACCGTTGCTCTTGATGGCTATGCCAAGCAGAGTGGCACTGTGGCAATCCCCACAGGCATCGCACCGGGTCAGACAGTTACAGTTACTGTTCCTTATAGCACTCTCGATGCTCAAGGCGAGCAGCTCATCACTTTCGAGGTACGTTTGCGCGAGGCCACTTCATGGTCTACGGCTGAGTATCCGATGGCTACCGAGCAATACACCTTGGTAGAGCGTGCAGCCGAGTTTGCTACCATTGATGCCGATGCTCCCGTGCTTACACTCACTCGCGAAGGTTCTGACTACGTGTTTGCCAACGCCGAGGGCACCAGCGTACGCTTTGCCAGCAATGGAGACCTGCTGTCATGGAAGTATAAGGGCACTGAGTACCTCGTGCGTGGTCCTCAGTACAGCAACTACCGCTGGGTCGAGAACGATGGTCCCAACGAAGGTTATGGTAACTATGGCTCCGACAATGGCATCACCTCAAAGAGTCTCTCTAAAGCCGAGCTTGCAGCCGATGGTCGCACTGCCACTGTTGTTGCCACTGGTAATGGTCGCAATTGTAACTACACCTTCACCTATACTGTTCGCAACAATGGCATGGTGCAGCTCGATGTTACATATACCGCGAATACTAAGAACCTCCGCCGCATAGGTCTCGACATGGAGTTTGTTGATACCTACAATCAGGTCGAATACTATGCTCGCGGCCCATGGGAGAACTACACCGACCGTCATAGCGGCTCACACATCGGTCGTTATCACACCACTGTGGACGATATGTTCGAGCCTTATCCCAAGCCTCAGAGTATGGGTAACCGTGAGGCTCTGCGCGACCTCACCCTCTACACCGCTGAAGGCAATGTACGTGAGGGCTTCCGCATCGAGACTCTCGGACAAGTAGCCTTCTCGGTACTTGCCTACGATGATGTAACGCTTAAGGATGCGCGCCACACATGGGAACTTGTTCGCCGTGGCTCTACCCATGCCCATTTCGACTATGCACAGCGTGGTTTGGGTAATGGAAGCTGTGGTCAGGGTACCGGTACCATCGAGGCCTACCAACTCCCCGCATCGGGCACTTTCAAGCACTCATTGCGTTTCATCCCCTTGGCTGCGTATGACGAGACTGTAAATGTGAGTCACGCCGTACAGTATGGCTATGCTGTGAAGTACGATGCCGCTTCTGAAGCTATCGTATGTACTGGAGCCTTCACTCCTGGCACTACAGCTACACTCTACAACATGGGTGGTCTCACCTTGGGTACAGCTGTTGCCGAGGGCAATGTCATCACCCTTCCTGTAGAGCGTATGCCTCACGGCTCATACCTCGTGGTTATCCGCAACGACGAAGGCGAGTATGCCTACAAGATAGCCCTATAAGGAGCTGTCATATGAAACAGAAAAGTCCCGGGCAATGTGCTCGGGACTTTTTGTTAGGGGATAATATAGCAGTCAGACAATAACTATATTATGCTTGTTGTTATGTGTTGCAATGTCGCGGAAACGCTTATCGTATCTTCAGTGTGATGATGGTGAGTGCTGCAAGGATGATGGTTACAATCCAGAAGCGTACGGTAATTTTAGCCTCGTGGAGCAGACCTTCGGGACCGGCAACCTTAACGGAGCACCCGGGGTCCATCTTTTGTACTTGAGCCACCGAGGTACGGAAGTGGTCGTGGATGGGAGTGCGCTTGAAGAAACGCTGCTTCACGCCCTTCTTCTTGCCCCACTTGTAGTAGAAGCGTTGGATGATAACCGAGAGGCTCTCCACGAAGAACACTCCGCAGAGGATGGGGATGAGCAGCTCCTTGCGGATGATGATGGCACTCACGGCGATGATACCTCCGATGGTGAGGCTGCCCGTGTCGCCCATGAACACTTGAGCGGGGAAGGCATTGTACCACAGGAAGCCGATGAGCGCACCTACAAAGGCACACAAATATACTACCAACTCTTCAGAGCCAGGGATGTACATGATGTTCAGGTATCCCGCCATGGAGATATGACTCGATACGTAGGCCAAGATACCCAATACGACACCTATGATGGCCGAGTTACCTGCCGTCATGCCGTCCATACCATCGTTGAGGTTGGCTCCGTTTGATACGGCAGTCACCACGAAGATGGTCATGAACACGAAGAGTACCCAACCGCCCAACTGCTTGTGTTCGCCCAGCCAGTTGAAGGCATTGGCATAGTCGAGGTTGTTGTTCTTTACAAAGGGAATCGTAGTCTTGGTCGACTTCTGTGCTTCGCTCTTGTGGATGGCAACAGTCGTCTGTCCCGCATTACGCTGCATCTCTACATTCTCGCGGATGACTGCCTGGTCGCTTAGGTAGAGCGTGAGGCCCACGATGATGCCCAATCCCACTTGACCGATAATCTTGAACTTGCCATGCAAGCCCTCCTTGTCGCGCTTAAACACCTTGATGTAGTCGTCGGCAAAGCCCAACGCACCCAACCATACGGTGGTGATGAGCATGAGTATCATATACACATTGTTCAGTCGGCCCAAGAGCAGGCAGGGGATGAGTATGGCAGCGAGGATGATGACACCGCCCATCGTGGGGATGCCTATCTTCTGCACACCGAAGGGGTCGATGCTGGCATCGCGTTGTGTCTCGGTAATCTGCTGGCGCTTGAGCAGATTGATGAAATATTTACCGAATACGGTAGATACCAACAAGGCGATGAGGATGGCCAACAACGAACGGAACGAGATGTAGGTAAACATGCCCGCACCGGGAACATTCAATTTGTTCAAGTACTCAAAAAGGTAGTAAAGCATATGGTTTTGTTGTGTTTCTTGTATACTTATTTAATAAACTGCAAAGGTAGCCTTTTTTTGATTAAGTGAAAAGTAATGGGGACGATACTTGTGTGAATTTGTTTTTCTTTGGGTTTGCTTTACTCTGGGGTTGCACTAATTTTGGAGATGATATAGCAGTTGTTCAAATAGGTCGTGTCATGCTGAGCGTATGCGAAGCATCTCGCGCTGGGACTTTGCCACACACTGCGCGGGACCCTTGCTTTTCCCCTCAGGGCCAGCGACCTAAAGGTTCACGTTGTTCAGGATGACAACATCGTGGTATTTCAGTTAAATGGGGGAACATCTATATTATCTCCAATTTTAATCTGCTTCGCAGCTTGAAGGTAGGTTGCATCTCAGAAATACTCAAATAAATTTGGTATTTCGTTCGATTTTGTGCGTTCGGTTGCGCTACCTTTAGCCAGCTTTGCAGTCTGAAGGTAGGCTGCATCTCAGAAATACTCAAATAAATTTGGTATTTCGTTCGATTTGCGCTACCTTTGCAGCCCAAAGAGTGTAAAGGAGGTAAAGACTACAAGAAATACGATACAGAACGTAACCAAAAAAACACGGTGTGCGAGGCACGCAACAACTTAAAAAAGAAAGAGTAATAACAAAATAATAAAACTAAAACAAAATGATCGTAGTACCCGTTAAAGAGGGCGAGAACATCGAAAGAGCCCTTAAGAAATTCAAGAGAAAATTTGAGAAGACTGGCGTAGTAAAGGAGCTTCGTCGTCGTCAGCAGTTCAACAAGCCTTCTGAAGTAAAGCGCCTCAAGATGGAGCGTGCCGTATACGTTCAGAGCTTGCGTCAGAACGAGGAGTAATTCCTATCCCGCACTTCTCATACAATAGTGCACAGGCAGAGGCTACCCCCTCTGCCGTAATCGGAAAGTAGCGCAGTTGGTAGCGCACTACGTTCGGGACGTAGGGGTCGGGCGTTCGAGTCGCCTCTTTCCGACCAAAAGAGCAATAACACAGTGAAATTCTGCAAGTTATTGCTCTTTTTCGCATTCTATCATAGACAAAAACGAGACAAAAACCTAAAAAACACTGAGACAATAAATAGACAAAACAAACGAAAAACAAGAGTTATTAACCTAGTATAAACCCCGTTGAAGGCATATGTTTCAGTTATTACCGGTCGCCTCTTTCCGACACAGGAGCGATAATTGATGAAGATCAGTTATCGCTCTTGTTTTTTATCCTCTTCACACGGGGGCTGGGGCTTCACAACGAACTTTACTTCCTCCACAAATATCGCACATCACGAAATAATGTGTGAACTGTAATTTGCCAATTGTAAATTTATTACTACTTTTGCTCTCGTGCTTCCGAGCACAAGACATTTTGATTGCTCATTTCTCCTGCGAATCACCACCTCGGATGAAGAATACGAGCATGAACAACCTAAGTACGGTGAAGTTACGCTTTAGCGTAGACTTCCCATAGTACTTAGGGGCTTGTGGTGAGCCTGCAGGAGATATGGCGTAAGTCTGCGCTTTCTTTATGCTTGCGCCGATGATGCCAAAGAACGAGGCAACTATGTTTAACTTAAATAAGTAATCAAAATGAAAAAGAACATTTTTTCAAGCAAAAAAGCGCTATTGGCGCTGTTTGCCATGCTGATGCCATTGTTGGCCAGTGCCCACGACTTTGAGGTCAATGGCATCTATTACAATATCACTTCCGAAGATAACAAGACGGTCGAAGTAAGTGGCTATAGATATATTAATAGCAGTGATTTCACCTTCCCCGCCATTGTTACCCACGAAAGCTCACAGTATCGAGTAATAAACATTGGAAGCCGTGTATTCAAAGATTGTACAACTTTTCGCTCAATCAAATTATCCGAAGGGATAACTACAATCTCAGATGACGCATTTAATGGATGTAGCAATTTACAATCAGTATCTATCCCCGCATCAGTAGAGAATATTTCTGAACGAACATTCATATTATGCTCCAATTTAACTACTATCACCATTGACAATAACAATCCCATATACAGTGATGGGGAAGACAATGCTATTATAGAAAAAGCTACAAAAACCTTGATTGCAGGAACTACAGTTGGTATACCAGAAGGCATAGATTCAATCGCTGATTTTGCGTTTGGTGGCAGATTTTTCAGTCCAGAAGACGTCATTATACCCGAGGGATGTACTGCTATTGGGAAATATGCCTTTATTGAATGCTCTGCGGATCGTATATATATACCTACTACATTGAAAAAATGTAGCAGAAAAGCTTTTTTATACCCCGATGGTGCACGCCCTTATCATACAAACATCGAAGAGGTTCATATTAAAGACTTGTCCGCTTGGCTCAATATCGATTTTGAAGATTGTAATGCCAATCCCTTGTTGATTAGTGGAACTGATTTGTTTCTCGATGGAGTGCTATTAGACACAATAACAATACCCCAAAACGTTTCTGTAATAAAAAAGAATGCATTTGCAGGCTGGATTGGTAAAAAAGCCATCATCACAGAAAACGTCACATGCATTGAAGAAAATGCTTTTTGGAAATGTAAGGAGTTGACGATGGTCGTTATAAATAAAGGAGTAACGACAATTAAATGGAATGCATTCTACGGATGTAATAATCTTTCTTTTATTACGCTACCCAACAGTTTAACTAATATTGATACTAATGCTTTTGAAAATTGCACAAAATTGAAAGATGTATATTGTTACGCAGAAAATATTCCATCGACTGACCAACTCGTCTTTGAAGGGTTCTCCCCCGAGAACGCGACACTACATGTGCCAGCCAGTGCTTTGGAGAGTTACAAATCGACTGCACCATGGAATAGCTTCGGAAAGATTGAAAGCATAAAAACACCCATATCAGAGATTACGCTTAGCCACACATCGGCGACCTTAACCGAAGGAGAATCTTTGACACTTTCTGCGACAATAACACCCGAAGATGCTTCTGACTCATCAGTAACTTGGAGCAGCAGCGACGAGGATGTTGCCATGGTAAGCAGTAAGGGGAGAGTCATCACCTTAGCCGCAGGCACCGCCATCATCACCGCTACAGCTAATGACGGCAGTGGAGTGAGCGCATCGTGCGAGGTGAGAGTAGTCATAGATAAGTGCGACGTTCCCACCATCAGCTACGTGAATGGAGAGTTTACACTAACATGCAGCACCGAGGGAGCAGAAATAAGAACTACCGTTACCACAGAAAACGACAGCGAATTTATAGGTACAAGATTTGAGTTTATCCCCACTCACACCTTCACCGTCTGCGCAACCAAAGAGCAATATGAGGATTCTGATGTGGCTACCCTTACCGTCTGCTGGATACCCTGCACCGAGGAGCATGAGAGCGAAGAGACAGGTATCCTCACCATTCCCTCGAAGCCCGTGCTCATCAGCACGCAAGGAGGAACCATTACCGTGAGCGGACTTGCCGCAGATACCGAGGTGGCAGCCTACACCACCGCAGGCACACAGCTCGCTACGGCTACCGCAACAGGTGGCACCATTACCCTCGATACGGGACTTGAGGCAGGCAGCATCGCCATCGTGAAGATAGGTGAGCATAGTGTCAAGATTGCTGTCGAGTAAGTTCAACACTCATATGAACATCACACGGGACGCAGAGCAATCTGCGTCCCGTGCTGTTTCTCCATGTTTGTAGTTTATATTTCTCCGAGATTTTTTGTAACTTTGTGCTATAACAACCTAAATATCTTAATTGACATGAATCCACAAACGACGACAATGATAGAAGACAGAGTACCCAAGACTTTCGCACTATGCATCCACGAGCAGTGCCCCATGGCTGAGCATTGTTTGCGGCGTATGGCGTGGAGTGCCGTGACGGAGAGCGAGGAGATGTTTCCCGTTATCAGTCCCTCGTATGCAGTGCCTGGCGAGGATTGTCGTTATTTCCGCTCGGCAGAGCGTGTGGTTTATGCCCGTGGTTTCCGTGGTATGCAAGCTCGTATGTTACCGGCACAGTATGCAGCATTCAGCCAGCGACTGATTAGCCACTTCTCACGCAACTGTTACTACGAGCGCCGCCGTGGCGAGCGCCTATGCTCCCCCAAGGACATGGCCTATATCCGCGAAGTGCTTGCCGACCTCGATTTGGCTCACTTGGAATTTGACGCCTACGAAGAGCACTACAACTTTATTGACTGAAGCCTCTTCCTCTGCCACGGCTTGCCGATTTTCCTAATGACCCTATCCAGGGCTCAGTACTTACAGCTAAGTACTGCAGTACTTGCGTGTCGGTACTCGAGTACTTACGGCTAAGTACTGCCGTGTGCATCATTAAAAACAATGGGATGGCCAAGTCTGGCCATCCCATTTCCTTTATTACTCACTATCGGATTACTCCTCGAGTAGCAGTTCAACGATCTTGCAAGCCGACTGGGCCACATTGGTACCAGGGCCGAAGATGGCGGCAACGCCGGCCTTGTAGAGGAAGTCGTAGTCCTGTGCGGGGATGACACCACCGGCGATGACCATGATGTCCTCGCGGCCAAGCTTGGCCAGCTCTTCAATCACCTGGGGAACGAGGGTCTTGTGACCCGCTGCGAGTGATGATACGCCGAGCACGTTGACATCGTTCTCAACGGCCTGACGCGCTGCCTCGGCAGGTGTCTGGAACAGGGGACCCATGTCGACGTCGAAGCCGCAGTCGGCGTAGCCTGTTGCTACCACCTTGGCACCGCGGTCGTGACCGTCCTGACCCATCTTGGCCACCATGATACGGGGGCGGCGACCCTCCTTCTTGGCAAACTCCTCGGTGAGGGCGCATGCGCGCTCAAAGTCTGCGTCTTTCTTGCTTTCTGATGAATACACGCCTGAAATAGTTCTGATTACTGCTTTATAACGGCCCACGATCTTCTCGCAAGCATATGAAATCTCTCCAAGGGTGGCACGCACGCGTGCTGCCTCTACGGCCAATGCCAGGAGGTTGCCCTCGCCTGTCTCTACGCACTTGGTGATAGCATCGAGAGCGGCCTGCACGGCTGCCTCGTCGCGCTTCTCACGCAACTGCTTGAGGCCCTCGATTTGCTCCAAGCGTACAGCGGTGTTGTCGACCTCAAGGATGTCGATGGGATCTTCCTTCTCGAGGCGGTACTTGTTGGTACCCACGATGGTCTGCGCACCTGAGTCGATGCGGGCCTGTGTGCGGGCAGCAGCCTCCTCGATACGCATCTTGGGCAAACCGGTCTCGATAGCCTTGGCCATACCGCCAAGTTTCTCGATCTCCTGGATGTGTTCCCATGCGCGGTGTGCAATCTCGTTGGTGAGGCTCTCCACGTAGTATGAACCGCCCCAGGGGTCTACGTTCTTACATACGTAGGTCTCCTCCTGGATATAGATCTGTGTGTTACGTGCGATACGTGCCGAGAAGTCGGTGGGCAGGGCGATAGCCTCGTCGAGGGCGTTGGTATGGAGTGACTGGGTGTGACCGAGTGCTGCAGCCATGGCCTCGATACAGGTGCGCCCTACGTTATTGAAGGGGTCCTGCTCGGTGAGACTCCATCCTGAGGTCTGTGAGTGGGTACGCAGAGCGAGTGACTTGGGGTTCTTGGCACCAAACTGGCTCACAATCTTTGCCCACAGCATACGTGCTGCACGCATCTTGGCAATCTCCATGAAGTGGTTCATGCCGATAGCCCAGAAGAATGAGAGACGGGGTGCAAAAGCATCGATGTCGATACCAGCATTAACACCGGCACGGAGGTACTCGAGACCGTCGGCAAGGGTGTAGGCCAGCTCGATGTCGGCCGTAGCACCAGCCTCCTGCATGTGGTAGCCTGAGATAGAGATGCTGTTGAACTTGGGCATGTTCTGTGAGGTATACTCGAAGATATCAGAGATAATCTTCATGGAGAAGGCGGGCGGATAGATGTAGGTGTTGCGCACCATGAACTCCTTGAGGATGTCGTTCTGGATGGTACCGGCCATCTCCTCGAGCTTGGCACCCTGCTCAAGACCTGCGTTGATGTAGAAGGCCATCACGGGGAGCACGCCACCGTTCATGGTCATGGACACAGACATCTTGTTCAGGGGGATACCCTCGAAGAGCACCTTCATGTTCTCCAGTGAGCAGATAGATACACCGGCCTTACCCACGTCGCCTACTACGCGCTCGTGGTCGGGGTCGTAGCCGCGGTGTGTGGGGAGGTCGAAGGCTACAGAGAGACCCTTCTGTCCGCTGGCAAGGTTACGACGATAGAAGGCATTACTCTCCTCAGCGGTAGAGAAGCCTGCATACTGGCGGATGGTCCAGGGACGGAGCACATACATCACCGAGTAGGGGCCACGGAGGTAAGGGGGCAAACCGGCTGCGTAGTCGAGGTGCTCCATGCCTTCGAGGTCTTCTTTCGTATATACGGGTTTTACATCAATCAGCTCGGGAGTCTTCCAGTTGGCTGTGATGCCATTTGCATTTTGCCACTCGGCTCCATTCTGAGCCTTGATGCCTGCAAATATATCTATGTTGTTGAAATTCTTTCGCATCATATTAATTTACAATTTAGCCATTTACAATTTACAATTTATTTACAATTTGAAAATTTACAATTTACCAATCTAAATTACCATTTACAATTTGTGTACCATTGAGCAAATTACAATTTAATTCTACCTAACCATTTCCAGCTTCCGTTTTCCGCGATGGCGAAATTGTACATGGAAAATGGTAAAATGGTAAATTTTATAGTTTATCATTTAGTTTCATTCGGTTCTTCGTGGTGACGATAGAACGGACGATGATGCTTAATAACTCCTTGCACTCTTGATGCAAAGGTAAGAGGCGTGTGGAGGTCATAATCTCACTGCGTATGACAATCTCAAGCCAGTGGCATGTCTCGTCGAGCTCTTCCTCTACCATCTTCATCTTATTGACAAAGTCCTTGTCAGACTTGGCGAGGCAAGCGGCGCGGTAGTTGGCCGAGGGCGAAGTGCCCGAGCGGATGATCTGTCGCGCGATGGCATGACCTGCTACCGTAGTAGGCATAGAGTCGACCATCTTCACGGTGCGTACCGCAAAGGCTGTCATTCGTTCCTGTAACTCCGCTTTGTCCATAAATTGTCAAATAGCTAAATGGTAAATCAATGGTAATTGGTAAATTGTCAAATTGTAAATGAATCAGATCTTAAGGAGCTGATTAAACTTTTTGAGGGTTTCCAACACATTGCAACGTACGTGGATGAAATGCTCGATGCCTGCGGCCTGGAGTTCCTCCATGCAGGCAGGAGCACCAGCTACGATGAACATGGCGCGACCATCAAGTGCCTTGAAGGCGGGGATGGCGTGCTCGGCATATTCGTCGTCGCTAGAGCAGAGTACCACGATGTCGGCCTTGGCAGCCATAGCAGCCTCAACACCCTCCTCAACGGTAGCGAAGCCGAGGTTGTCGATCACCTCATAGCCTGCGCAAGCGAGGAAGTTGCATGAGAACTGTGCACGTGCCTGACGCATTGCCAAGTTACCAATGGTGAGCATGAATGCCTTGGGACGGCGACCGCTCTCCTCGGTCTCGAGACGCAATGCTTCGAAGGCTGATGCCTGACGGCTTTGGTCGAGCTTGGCATAGGGAGCCTCACACTCACCATTGCCACCACAGCAGCAAGCCTTGCCCACGGGGCGCTTGGTGCCGGCAGTCTCGGTGAAGTTGGGGTATTGGTTGGTGCCGAGCAAGATCTCGCGACGCTTTGACACAGCTTCGCGGCGTGCATTACCACTCTTGTTCACTGCTTGCTGAATGTTGCCAGCCTTAGCCTCTGCGAGGAAGCCACCAGCCTTCTCCACCTCGAGGAAGAGCTTCCACGCCTGCTGGGCGATAGAGGCAGTGAGAGTCTCGATGTAGTATGAACCTGCGGCAGGGTCTACAGTCTTGTCGAGGTGGCACTCCTCCTTGAGTAGGAGTTGCTGGTTGCGGGCGATGCGCTCGGCAAACTCATCGGGAGTCTCGTAGGTCTTGTCGAAGGGGCACACGGTGATGCTGTCTACACCAGCGATGGCGGCACTCATGGCCTCGGTCTGTGTACGCAGCATGTTTACATGTGCATCGAAGAGGGTCATGTTGAAGGTCGATGTCTCGGCATGGGCGGTCATCTTGCATGAGCAGTCGCACTTGGGCTCATACTGCTTCACGATGGTAGCCCACAGCATACGGGCAGCGCGGAACTTGGCAATCTCCATGAAGTAGTTGCTTGAGATACCGAAGTTGAACTTCATCTTCTTGGCAGCTACATCCACGGGCACGCCAGCCTCAACCATAGCGCCGAGGTATTCGTTACCCCAAGCGAGGGCATAACCCAACTCCTGGCTGATGTATGAACCGGCATTGTTGAGCGCGAGAGCATTCACAGCCACACACTTGAACTTGGGCAGCGCCTGCATCTTCTCTACGAGTGCCTTCATGGTGTCGGTATAGTCGCCTATCTCCTTACCCTTGCCGATGAGCTTGCTCATGGGGTCGTAGTTGATAGAACCGCGCAACACCTCGAGGTCGTAGCCCTTGGCGGTGTAGTAGGCGATGAGGATATCAGCGAGCTCGGTGCACTTGCCCTGGCAGGTGCTGAAGTTGAGTTCCACACAGCAAGCACGGATACCTGCGAGCAGGGTCTCGATACCTTCGGCAGAGAGCATCTTGCCCTTGATCTTGAAGCCCAGTGAGGTAGCACCACGCTCTACGGCATGCAGTGCCTTGGCATTGGCCTCTGCAAAGTCGCACACGTCGATGTCCTGGCGCACGAGCCATTCGTTGTTGTCTTTCTTGTTACCACGCACAAAGGGGAACTCGCCCGGCAATGCTGTGGTAGTTGCCAGTGAGGCAATGTCCTCCTGACGATAGAAGGGCTGTACAGCGAAACCCTCATTGGTCTTCCATACCAGCTTCTTCTCGTAGTCGGCACCCTTGAGGTCGGCAACGGCCTTCTCCTTCCACGCCTCGGTGGTGGTAGGTGCAAACTCGCTGAAAAGTTTTTCTTTACTATTTGCCATAGTCTTTTCGTGAATTATGATTTATAAAATTGGTTTTAACTTTATGTTAATAGGCGCAAACTTACACAAAAAAACTGGTTGCACAAAAAAATGCAGTAAAAGAATCTGCGATACGTCCCCTTTGGAGTATTGGTGGGGTGAGAAATGCAAGTAAATACACATTGTTTTCGTCAAGTCATTTTTTTTCATTAATTTTGCGCCTTAAAATACAAAACGTTGAAGAAATGAACGTATTAGAACTTTCAGAACAAGAGATTGTAAGACGCAACAGTCTTAACGAACTGCGTGCCATGGGCATCGAACCCTATCCTGCCGCAGAGTATGTGACCAATGCATTTTCTACCGATATAAAAGAGGAGTTCAGTGACGAAGCTGAGCCTCGCCAAGTGTCTATTGCCGGCCGCTTGATGAGCCGCCGTGTAATGGGTAAGGCATCGTTCATCGAGTTGCAGGACTCAAAGGGACGTATCCAAGTGTACATCACCCGCGATGATATCTGCCCCGAGGAGAATAAGGATATGTACAACGTGGTGTTCAAGCGTTTGCTCGACATCGGCGATTTCGTAGGTATCGAGGGTGTGGTATTCCGCACTCAGATGGGCGAAATCAGCGTGCATGCCCACAAACTTACCGTATTGTCAAAGAGCATCCGTCCGCTCCCCATCGTGAAGTACAAGGATGGTGTGGCTTATGACAAGTTTGACGACCCTGAACTGCGCTATCGCCAACGCTACGTTGACCTCGTGGTGAACGACGGTGTGAAGGATATCTTCATCAAGCGCAACAAGGTGTACACCTCAATGCGTGAGTTCTTCAATACACGCGGCTACATGGAGGTAGAGACTCCCGTACTCCAGTCTATCCCTGGTGGAGCGGCAGCACGCCCCTTCATCACACACCATAATGCTTTGGACATTCCCTTGTACTTGCGTATCGCTAACGAACTCTATCTGAAGCGCCTTATCGTGGGTGGTTTCGAGGGTGTGTACGAGTTCTCTAAGAACTTCCGCAACGAGGGTATGGACCGTACGCACAACCCTGAGTTCACCTGCATGGAAATCTATGTGGCTTACAAGGACTACAACTGGATGATGAATTTCACCGAGCAGATGCTCGAGAAGATTTGCCTCGACGTGAACGGTACAACAGAGGTGCAGGTGGGCGAGCATACTATCAGCTTCAAGGCTCCCTTCGCACGTCGTACCATGACTGAGGCCATCAAAGAGTTCACCGGCATCGACATTACTGGTATGGATGAGGCTCAGCTGCGTGACGTATGCAAGCAACTTGGCGTAGAGACCGACGAGACTATGGGTAAGGGTAAGCTCATCGACGAGATCTTCGGCGAGAAGTGCGAGGGCAACTATATCCAGCCCACCTTCATCACCGACTATCCCATCGAGATGTCGCCCCTCTGTAAGCGTCACCGCGAGAACCCCGAATTGACCGAGCGTTTCGAGCTTATGGTTAATGGTAAGGAGTTGTGTAACGCCTATAGCGAATTGAACGACCCCATCGACCAGTTGGGTCGCTTCCAGGAGCAGTTGCGCCTGAGCGAGAAGGGTGACGATGAGGCTATGTTTATTGATAACGACTTCGTACGCGCACTCGAGTACGGTATGCCTCCCACCTCTGGTATGGGTATCGGTATGGACCGTCTTGTGATGCTCATGACGGGTCAGCAGACTATTCAGGAGGTACTCTTCTTCCCGCAGATGCGTCCTGAGAAGAAGTCGCCCAAGGATCCCGTAGCCAAATATGTAGAGCTTGGTATCGCTGAGGAGTGGGTGCCCGTAATCCAGAAGGCCGGTTACAAGCTCGTGGCCGACATGCAGGGTGTGAACCCTCAGAAGGTGCACATGGATATCTGTGGTGTAAACAAGAAGTATAAGCTCGACCTCAAGAACCCCACAGTGGATGAGGTGACAGCTTGGATTGAAAAAATTGGATAATGAGTTTTCCCCAAGGTAAAGTCGCTATAATGGGTGGCGGTAGCTGGGCTACCGCCATTGCCAAGATGATTCTCAACAACGAGGATTCCATCAACTGGTATATGCGTCGCGATGACCGCATCGCAGACTTTAAGCGTACGGGTCACAACCCCGGCTATCTGTCATCGGTACACTTTGATGTTAACCGCATCAACTTCTCATCAGATATCAATCAGGTGATCAAGGATAGCGATGTGCTGATATTTGTTACCCCTTCGCCTTACTTGAAGTCGCACCTCAAAAAGGTGAAGACCAAGATGCACGACAAGTTCGTGGTAACTGCCATCAAGGGTATCGTGCCCGAAGAGAATATGCTTGTGTCGGACTATTTCCATAAGGAGTATCATGTCCCCTACGAGAATATTGCCGTCATTGCTGGTCCTTGCCATGCCGAGGAAATAGCGTTGGAGCGTCTGTCATATCTCACCGTAGGATGTAGCGACCGTAACAACGCACTTAGTTTTGCCAGCAAACTCAATTGTAGCTATGTGAAAACTACTGTGAGCGATGACGTTACTGGTATTGAGTATAGCTCGGTATTGAAGAATGTGTATGCTATCGCAGCGGGTATCTGCCATGGCCTTAAATATGGTGATAACTTCCAAGCTGTGCTCATGAGCAACGCATTGGTAGAGATGTCTCGTTTCATCGACTTCGTGCATCCGCTCAAGCGTGTGGTGAGTGAGTCTGTTTATATGGGCGACCTTCTCGTAACGGGTTATTCGAACTTCAGCCGTAACCGCGTGTTTGGTACGATGATAGGAAAAGGATATTCCGTGAAGAGTGCACAACTTGAGATGGAGATGGTGGCCGAGGGATACTACGGCACCAAGTGTATCAAGGAGATCAATCGCAAGTATCATGTTAACATGCCTATCGTGGATGCTGTGTACAACATCCTCTACGAACGCATTTCACCTGTGATTGAGATTAAATTGTTGACTGATTCGATTAGATAATATAACAAGGTAAAAGATGAAAAATATTGCATTGAACATCGATAAGACCGCTGGTTTTATCGCCGAAGGAGCAGTAAAGGCTTACGCTCCTAAAGTACAAGAGGCTTTGGAAATGCTCGAAAAGGGCACTGGTCTCGGTAACGATTTCTTGGGTTGGCTTCACCTCCCCTCAAGCATCACCGAAGAGCATCTCAACGACATTCAGGCTACAGCCGACACGTTGCGCGAACTTTGCGACGTTGTTGTTGTTGCCGGTATCGGTGGCAGTTACCTCGGAGCACGCGCCGTGATTGAGGCATTGAGCAACAACTTCCACTGCTACCTCAAGGGTAACAACCCTGCCATCATCTACGCAGGCCACAACATCAGCGAAGACTACCTCTTCGAACTTACCGAGTTCCTCAAGGACAAGAAGTTCGGTGTTATCAATATATCTAAGTCTGGTACTACCACCGAGACTGCTCTCGCGTTCCGCTTGCTCAAGAAGCAGTGTGAGGACCAGCGCGGTATTGAGGTCGCCCGTAAGGTTATCGTAGCCGTTACCGATGCTAAGCGCGGTGCTGCACGCACCACAGCCGACAACGAGGGTTACAAGAGCTTCATCATCCCCGACAACGTGGGTGGACGTTTCTCTGTGCTCACTCCCGTAGGTTTGCTTCCCATCGCTATCGCAGGCTTCGACATCAAGGCGCTCGTGAAGGGTGCTGCCGAGATGGAGGCTGCTACCGCTCCCGAAGTTCCCTTCGAGGAGAACATTGCTGCTGTATATGCTGCTACGCGCAACGCTCTCTATGCCGATGGCAAGAAGATTGAAATCCTCGTAAACTACCAGCCCAAGTTGCACTACGTTTCAGAGTGGTGGAAACAACTCTATGGCGAGTCTGAGGGTAAGGAGAACAAGGGTATCTTCCCCGCATCGGTGGACTTCTCTACCGACCTCCACTCTATGGGTCAATGGATTCAGCAGGGTGAGCGCACCATCTTCGAGACTGTAATCTCTGTTGAGACCACCAACCACAGCCTCGTGGTACCCACCGATGAGAAGAATCTCGACGGCCTCAACTTCCTCGCCGGCAAGCACGTCGATGAGGTGAACAAGATGGCCGAACTCGGCACACTCCTCGCACACGTTGATGGTGGCGTGCCTAACCTCCGCATCGTAATGCCCAAACTCGACGAGTACTACATCGGTCAGTTGCTCTACTTCTTCGAGAAGGGTTGTGGCGTGAGCGGCTATGTACTTGGTGTGAACCCCTTCGACCAGCCTGGTGTTGAGGACTACAAGCGCAACATGTTTGCCCTCCTCGGCAAGCCCGGCTATGAGGCCGAGACAGAGGCTATCAAGGCACGTTTGGGCTAACACAATCCTGGGATATCCAGGACCTATAGAACATCTGGTATAACATGTCACAACAAACGACTACCAATAATACGAAGGCGCAAGGGTCACCCCTGCGCCTTCGTGCCGTTCTCTTCGACATGGACGGTGTGCTCTACAACTCCATGCCCTACCATGCCAAGGCGTGGCATCGTGCCATGGCACAGTTTGGGTACGACCTTCCTGAAGAGGAGGTGTACATGCATGAGGGCCGTACGGGAACTTCTACGGTGAACCTTGTAAGCCAACGTCAGCATGGCATGGGCGTGAGCGAAGAGCGTGTCGCTGAAATCTACAAAGTCAAATCAGACTTTTTCAACGAATTTCCCCCTGCCGAACCTATGCCCGGCGCATTATCATTATTGCACCAAATAAAGGAGCAGGGACTTATGATACTTATTGTCACTGGCTCGGGACAGCGCTCATTGCTCGACAGGCTCAATCATCACTTCCCTGATATTTTCCGTCGCGAACTGATGGTTACTGCCTTTGACGTGAAGCACGGCAAGCCTCATCCCGAACCCTACTTGATGGGAATGCAGAAAGGTGGCCTCCGTCCTGAAGAGTGCATCGTGGTAGAGAATGCTCCGCTCGGTGTACGTGCCGCCAAGGCTGCCGGCATCTTTACCGTTGCTGTCAATACTGGCCCGCTATCCGATAGTGTGCTCACCGATGAGGGGGCCGATGCCTTGTTCCCTTCCATGCAAGCGCTCAGTGATGGGTGGAAAGAGTTTTTTCCCTCCTTTAAGTAAGATGAATTTGGCTTTACTTATGGCGAAATTAAAGAAAAGAGAGTGATCTGCGGATTACTCTCTTCTTTTTACGTATGTTCGACTGATATCTCTGGAGATAGGCCGGCTATTATATACAAATAGGGGATACAATTATATCCCCTATTGCTTACATGATTAGTGAATAGGTCTTACTCTCCCTTTTTCTTCTCGACAATGGCGTCAATAACAGCAACAGCAGTAATGTTGACAATGTCTCGTACCGAAGCCTCCCAGTCGGTGAAGTGGATAGGTTTGTTCAAACCCATTTGGATGGGGCCTATTACCTCGTGGGCATCACCCATCATCTGGAGCAGCTGATAGGCTTGGTTGGCACTTGAGAGGTTGGGGAACACGAGCGTGTTGACCTCCTTACCCTGGAGTTTGGTGAATGAGAATTTCTCGTCGCGAAGCTTGCCGTTGAGAGCAAACTTTACCTGCATCTCACCATCGATGTCCCATTCGGGATATTCGCGGTGTAGGTAGTCGACCGCTTCATGTACGATGGCGGGGCTACCTGCAGTATCCGTACCGAAGTTAGAGTAAGAAAGCAAGGCAGTCACGGGCTTGTGGTTAAAGAACTTTACCGTGTGGTTGGCCAGCTTAGCAATATCAATAAGGGTCTCGGTGTCAGGATGACGGTTGATGAGGGTGTCGGCAAGGAAGTAAGTTCCCTTCTTGGAGTTGATGATGTGCATGGTGCCGAAGGTGTTGTACTCGGGACGCACGCCGATAACCTCCTTGGCCACCTTAATGGTGTTGCTATACTTGGTGTAGAGACCAGTGATGAAAGCGTCAGCATCGCCCGTCTCGACCATCATCATGCCGAAATAGTTGCGCTCAAACATCTTATCGTTAGACTCCTGAAAGTTGGCTCCTTGGCGGGCACGCTTCTCGGTGAGAATGCGGGCATAGCGTTCGCGGCGCTCGGCCTCGCGGTCGTGACGGAGGTTGACAATCTCGATGCCCTCGAGACTGAGGTCGAGCTCCTTGGCAAGTTTCTCGATGCGCTCGTCGTTACCCAAGAGGATGGGGTGACAGATACCCTCAGCCTTGGCTTCTACGGCAGCCTTGAGCATGGTGGGGTGGATACCTTCAGCAAATACTACGCGCTGGGGGTTGCTGCGTGCAGTGTCGTAGAGCTGGCGGGTGAGCTTACTCTCCTGACCCATGAGCTCGCGCAACTGGATGGCATAGGCTTCCCAATCGGTGATGGGCTTGCGTGCCACACCGCTCTCCATGGCAGCGCGGGCTACAGCCATCGACACGCTAGTGATGAGACGGGGGTCAACAGGCTTCGGAATGAAGTATGAGGGACCAAACGAGAGGTTGTTCACGTGATAGGCTTCGTTCACAACATCAGGCACGGGCTGCTTGGCTAAGTCGGCGATGGCACGTACGGCCGCAAGTTTCATGTCTTCGTTGATGGCGGTAGCCTGTGTGTCGAGCGCACCGCGGAAGATGTAGGGGAAACCGATAACGTTGTTGATCTGGTTGGGATAATCCGAACGGCCGGTAGCCATCAGTACGTCGGGGCGTGAGGCCATGGCATCCTCGTAAGAAATCTCGGGAGTGGGGTTGGCGAGTGCAAACACGATGGGCATCTCGGCCATAGAACGTACCATGTTCTGAGAGAGCACGTTGCCACGTGAAAGACCGAGGAACACGTCTGCTCCCTTGATGGCCTCTTCGAGGGTGTGTACGTCACGACGGTCAGTAGCAAAGAACTTCTTCTCCTCTGTGAGGTTGGGACGGTCGCTAGTGATGACACCCTTACTGTCAAGCATGAGGATGTTTTCTCGGCGGGCGCCGAGGGCTACATAGAGCTTGGTGCATGAGATGGCCGACGCACCTGCGCCGTTGACCACAATCTTCACCTCTTCAATCTTCTTGCCGGCTACCTGTAGGGCATTGATGAGACCTGCCGATGAGATGATGGCTGTGCCGTGCTGGTCATCGTGCATTACAGGAATGTCGAGCTCCTCCTTGAGGCGACGCTCGATTTCGAAGCACTCGGGGGCTTTGATGTCCTCGAGGTTGATGCCACCGAAGGTGGGAGCGATGGCCTTAACGGCTTGGATGAACTTCTCGGGATCTTTTTCATCGACTTCGATATCGAATACGTCGATGCCGGCATATATCTTGAAAAGCAAACCTTTACCCTCCATTACGGGCTTACCGGCGAGAGTGCCTATGTCACCGAGGCCGAGCACAGCGGTACCGTTAGAAATCACTGCCACGAGGTTGCCCTTGGCTGTGTAGTCGTAGGCGGTCTGTGGGTCCTTCTCAATTTCGAGACAAGGCTCAGCCACACCGGGTGAGTAGGCGAGGGAGAGATCTTTCTGTGTACTGTAAGGTTTGGTAGGAACTACCTCAATCTTTCCTGGCTTGCCCTGAGAGTGATACAGCAAGGCTGCCTCTTTAGTAATCTTTGTCATACCTTATGTAATGTAATAAAAAACTAATACGAGTGCAAATTTAGTGTAAACCGAGTGAAAACGCAAGTTTGCTTACAGTTTTCCGAGGTGTAGACTAATTAAAAGTTGCAAGCAGATTAAAATTAGCTATTTTGTACAATGTAGTAGTGCTGTTTATTTGAAATTTTGCATTAAATTTGTTGGCGAAAATTATGAAGCAGCTTTTTATATGAGCGAGATTGATATTTTGTACCGTTGTTTCGAGCAGAGCTCGGGTATTACAACCGATACACGAAAATGCGGAGAGGGAATGATGTTCGTCGCTTTGCGGGGCGAGAACTTCGATGGCAATAGTTATGCCCAAAGTGCATTGGAACAAGGATGTAGCTATGCCGTGGTGGACAATGTTGCTTACGCTGACCCGACGGACGAACGCATAATCCTCGTAGAAAACTCATTGAAGGCTCTGCAACAGCTGGCAAGGCATCACCGCCGCCAACTGGCAACACCCATAGTTGGCATCACCGGTACGAACGGAAAGACTACTACCAAGGAACTGGTGGCCGCGGTGCTGAAACGACGTTATAATATCCTTTACACTCAGGGTAATCTGAATAACCACATCGGAGTTCCGCTTACTCTGCTTGGTCTCACACGGGAACATGAGATGGCTGTCGTGGAGATGGGAGCCAACCATCCCGGAGATATCAAGGAACTGGTGGAGATTGCTGAACCAGACTATGGGCTTATAACTAATGTTGGTATGGCACACCTGCAAGGCTTCGGTTCGTTGGAAGGAGTTATACGTACCAAAGGGGAACTCTATGATTACTTGCGCACTACAGAACGCAATACCATTTTCCTGAACATTGCAAACAACTATTTAAGGGACATCTGCGAAGGCTTGAATGCCGTGACATACGGACAGATGAATGAGGCTGAGGTGTGTGGAGAGATTGTTGCATGTGATCCATGTTTGAGATTTCGTTGGAGATGGCATGGCGGTGAATGGAATGAGGTGGCTACCCAACTTATTGGCAGCTATAATATAGATAATGCCTTGTGTGCTGCAGCCGTGGGATGCTATTTCGGTGTAGCGCAAGAGGATGTCTCAGCAGCTCTTGCCGAGTATGTGCCGCAGAACAATCGCTCGCAGCTGACTCCAACTGATCACAATATGCTCATTGTGGATGCTTACAATGCTAATCCCACCAGTATGCATGCTGCACTCGAGAACTTTGTTCGCATGGAAGTTCCACGCAAAATGGCTATTCTGGGCGACATGAAGGAGTTGGGCGATGCCACAGCAGCAGCACATCAAGAGATTGTTGATCGTTTGGATGCTTGTGGCCTTCTCGATGTGTGGCTCGTGGGTGAAGCATTTGCACAGACTCAACACACGCAACGCACTTTTGCTGATGTGGAGGCTGTCAAGGCTGCATTGCTGCAGAATAGACTCAAAGATTACTATATACTCATCAAGGGGTCGAATAGTATGAAGTTGGCCTCGCTTATTGAATACCTTTAAACTTATGGCAACACGGTATTATACAGTCGCACGACATACTTTCTCAGTCACCATGCCTGATGAAGAGAAGGACATAACTCTTCCATCGTACGAACCCTTTGCAGTGGAACCAGATGGTGAGGATTTGCTCTTTGCACTAACCGTCGATGACGAATTCTATCCAGCTGAAAAGGGTGAACTTATCGGGGATTTCGAATGCGGATCAGCCGATTTTGGCGTATATCGCTTGCTCGATGGGACCTATCAGATGCTTATTAGCCTTCCTGGTGGGGACTACTGCGGCTTGTTGCAGGCATCTCCCGGTTTCGGCGCTGCTATCATCGCTACACGGGGAGAGGGAGCGGCGCGTGCTTTTGCCGTGAACAATGCCCTGATGCTTATGTATGCTTTTGCATCAGCGAATATGGGCACACTGCTCGTGCATGCTTCAGTGATAAAGAATGGTGACTGGGGCTATCTCTTCCTTGGCAAGAGCGGTACGGGAAAGAGTACACATAGTAGCCTTTGGCTCAAGCATATCGAGGGTAGCAAATTGCTCAACGATGATAATCCCGTTGTGAGGGTTTGTAAAGAGGGAGCCTTTGTTTATGGCTCTCCATGGAGCGGAAAAACTCCTTGCTACAAGAACGATGGTGCGCCCATAGGGGCCTTTGTGCAAATAAAACAGGAGCCTGAGAACCATATCCGTCTCAATCGACCTCTACAAGCATTTGCTTTACTCCTTCCTTCAATGTCAAGCATGAAATGGGATAAACAGGTTTATGGAGGAGTATGCGATAGTGTAGCTCGACTAATTGAGAGAATACCGTTGTATACATTGGGTTGTCGCCCAGACAAGGAAGCTGCTGAAGTGTGTTATGCTGAAGTGAATAAACAAAGAAAGAATGGCACAACGCAATAATATAGTGGAACTTCCTAATGAAATTTTTCTCAAGGAGGTCGGAAAACTGATAGCAGATGGACATGACGTGACACTCCGTGTGCGTGGGGTGAGCATGCGACCTTTTTTGGAAGATCGCCGTGACAAAATTGTGCTTACCCATCCTGAAGCCCCCAAAGTTGGAGATGCCGTACTCGCAGAGATAGCCCCAGGTAAGTACGTGTATCATCGCATCTGCAAGATGGAAGAAGGACGGGTGATACTTCGAGGGGATGGTAACGTGTATGGCACCGAGGAGTGTGGTATAGAAGATATTGTGGCCTCGACAAAATACATTGTACGCAAAGGATGCCGATATTCGCCTCAGGGTAAGGTTTGGCGTATTTATTCGTTACTATGGCCCGCATGGCCCTTTGCTCGGCGTGTATGGCTTAAGTTATATCGGATGCTGAGACTCTACAGATAATATGACAATAATCAATAATCACAATAATTATGACAATCAATAAAGGATTCGAATTGCGTGAGATGTGCGGAGAATACATCATCATTGCTACAGGAAAAGAAAATATCGACTTTAGCAAGGTCATCAGCCTCAATGAAAGTGCGGCTTGGCTATGGAGTCAGGTGGAAAGTAAGGAGTTTACTCCCGATACACTGGCAGCGCTGCTAATGCAAAAATATGATGTGGATGAAGCTACAGCATTAACCGATGCTACGAGATTGGCAAACCTCTGGTTAGGAGAAGGGATTGTTGTTGAGTAGTATGGATTTTTTAAGAAAATTCTTGATAATCGTTTGCTGGTACTTGATAATTTGTTCGGCTTGTCCTATATTTGTAGCGAGAAAGTGTTTTTAACTAAATAATCTTTTATGGAAATTTTTTATTTCGCGATTATTTGCGTCTTGTTTATATTCGCGGTCATCGACCTTAACGTCGGTGTGAGTAACGACGCTGTAAACTTTTTGAATTCGGCGGTAGGTGCCAAGGCGGCATCGCTTAAAACAATCTTAGTTGTAGCGGCAATTGGTATTTTCATTGGTGCGTCAACCAGTAATGGTATGATGGATATTGCTCGGCATGGAATGTTTCAGCCCGAGCATTTTTATTTCCGTCAGTTGATGTGTGTGTTCCTTGCTGTGACGGTCACCGACGTCGTTCTGCTTGACATCTTTAATTCGCTCGGTATGCCTACGTCGACAACAGTGTCAATGGTGTTCGAATTGTTGGGCGCCTCGTTTGCTATCTCGCTCATTAAGCTCAATTCGGGCGAAGGCTTAGCTGGTGTCAACGGTTTGGCTGATTTGCTCAATACAGGTAAGGCGCTGGAGGTAATAGCGGGTATCTTCTTGTCGGTAGCCATTGCTTTCTTCTTCGGTATCATAGTGCAGTGGATCTCACGACTTATTTTTACCTATAACTATAAGAAAGGCTTAGGTAAGAAGATTGGAGTTTTCGGTGGTGTCGCCGTGACCTCAATCATCTATTTCATGTTGTTCAAGGGTATGAAGAAGGCAGCATTCATGGCTGTAGAAATAAAGGAAGGTCTCACTCTGTCTAATTTCTTGGAAGATAATATCGGCATGCTACTTCTCATAATCTTTATGGTAAGTACCGTGCTCATGCAGTTCTTATATGCGGTTAAGGTCAACGTCTTCAAGGTAATCATCATGATTGGCACCTTTGCATTGGCCATGGCGTTTGCGGGTAATGACTTGGTGAACTTTATTGGTGTGACAATGGCTGCACTCGATAGCGTACTTCATTTTGCTCGCGAGGCGGTACCTGCTGGTATCTCGGCTGACGAATACATGATGGGTTTCCTCAACGAGCCTGCGCAGACCTCGGTGTGGTTCCTTATTGGTGCTGGTGCTGTAATGGTATATGCGCTTTGTACTTCTAAAAAAGCTCACGAGGTGTTGAAGACCTCTATCAATCTTTCGCGTCAGGATGAAGGTGACGAGATGTTCGGCTCTTCAAGCATGGCCCGTAAATTGGTGCGTGCTGGTATGGGCTTTATTAATGGTGTCAACAAGATTAGTCCCAAGAGCGTGAAGCACTGGGTAGCTAAACGTTTTGATCAAGAACATGCAACACTGGACGATGGCGCAGCCTTTGACCTCGTGCGTGCTTCGGTCAATCTTGTGCTTGCAGGTTTGCTTATTGCGTTGGGTACCTCGCTTAAGTTGCCTCTCTCTACAACTTATGTAACCTTTATGGTGGGTATGGGTACCTCTTTGGCCGACCAGGCTTGGGGGCGTGAGAGCGCAGTATTCCGTATCACCGGTGTTATCTCTGTGATTGGTGGATGGTTCCTCACTGCAGGTGCAGCCTTTATCCTTGCAGGTATCGTAGCCTCTATCATGTATTTCGGTGGTCCTGTTGCAATGGTTATCATGGCTGCTCTTGCCCTGTTCCTGCTTATTCGTAGCCACATCTCATACAAGAACAAGAAGAATGAAGAGGTGCGCGATGTGAAGATGGATGTCGTACTCAACGCCAATGATCCTCAGGAAGTGTGGGCTGCACTCAGTAGTCACACTGCCGATACATTGTGTCATACGCTCGAATATGCTGCCGATACTTATGAGGAAGTTATCCGTGCTTTTGCTCGCGAGGATGTACGTAAGTTGCGCACATCTCTTGATAAGATTGTCGAGGAAAAGGCATGGCTCAAGAAGCAGCGTCGTCACGAGACACTCGGTTTCCGTCGCATCGATAAAGGATTGGCTTTTGAGAAGAATACATGGTATTACCTCAGCAGTAATAATGCTCAGCAGATTCTTAATACGTTGACGCGTATTACCAATCCTATGAAGGAGCATACTGACAATAACTTCCGTCCGCTTTCACCGCAATACCTTGAGGAATTTGCGCCCTATCAGAAGCGTTTGGTGGACGTGTTCCGTGGTATCAGCGAAATAATCCGTACCGGTGATTTTACTGAGGCTGAGAAGTGGTCTGCTGAAGGTAAGTGGCTGAAGAAGGAGATTTCGAACCTTCGTCGTGTGCAGACACATCGCTTGCAGGAGGACGCTGAGAATATCAAGGTGGCCTTTGTATACCTCAATCTCATCCAAGAGTCTCACGAGTTGCTTTCTGAGGTGCGTAACGTACTTCGTGGTTGCGAGAAGTTCTTTGTCAACCAGATGGATGGTACTCTCTCCGAAGCCAGATTGTGATAGAATTACATTGTTCAAGATAGGGTGTGTCACTCAAGTGGCACACCCTATCTTATTCTTCGATTTCCCTTGATGGTGATTCTCTCTCACAATGCAACATTATTCTTCCTGTTTGGCTATCTTTGTTGCGTTTCTTGATACAAATTAGGGATGTCTATTTCTCGTGTTTAGGGAAGGTATTGACAAATTCTCGTCGTCTTACCAAAATAATTGAGGGTGCGTCTGACGCACCCTCAATACTTATTAATCTGTTTGGAGGAATTTTTACATCATGCCGTCCATGCCCATGCCAGGAGCCATGGGGGCGGGCTTCTCCTCCTTCTTCTCCACGATGACGCACTCGGTGGTGAGGAACATACCTGCGATAGAGGCTGCATTCTCAAGAGCCACGCGGGTTACCTTGGCGGGGTCAACTACACCGGCAGCCTTCATGTTCTCATACACGTCGGTGCGTGCATTGTAACCGAAATCGCCCTTTCCTTCGCGCACTTTCTGTACTACTACAGCTCCCTCTTTGCCGGCATTTGAGACAATTTGACGGAGGGGTTCCTCTACAGCGCGCTTGATGATTTCTATACCGGTAGTCTCATCGGCATTGTCGCCCTTGAGGCCCTCGAGCGCATCGATGGCACGGATGTAGGTGACACCGCCACCAGGCACGATGCCCTCTTCGATAGCGGCACGGGTAGCGCACAAAGCATCGTCTACACGATCTTTCTTTTCCTTCATCTCTACCTCAGAAGCAGCACCGACATAGAGCACGGCAACACCGCCTGCGAGCTTGGCGAGGCGCTCTTGCAATTTTTCTTTATCGTAGTCGCTCTTGGTAGCGGCAATCTGTGCCTTGATTTGTGCTACGCGGTCAGTAATAGCGTCCTTGTTGCCGGCTCCATTAACGATGGTTGTGTTGTCCTTAGATACGGTCACCTTGTCGCAACGGCCAAGCATCTCGATGGTAGCTTGCTCGAGTGAGAGACCCTTCTCTTCGCTGATAACGATGCCGCCGGTGAGGATGGCTATATCTTCAAGCATCTCCTTGCGGCGGTCGCCGAAGCCGGGAGCCTTAACTGCACAAATCTTGAGCTGAGCGCGGAGGCGGTTAACGACAAGTGTAGTGAGCGCCTCGCTGTCAACATCCTCGGCGATGACGAGGAGCGGACGGCCGGTCTGAATAGCGGGTTCGAGAATAGGGAGGAAGTCTTTGAGGTTTGAAATCTTCTTGTCGTAGATGAGGATGTAGGGATTATCCATCACGCACTCCATCTTCTCGGTGTCGGTTACGAAATAGGGTGAGAGGTAACCGCGGTCGAACTGCATGCCCTCAACCACGCCGATAGAGGTCTCGGTACCTTTGGCCTCCTCGATGGTGATTACGCCATCTTTTGACACACGGCGCATGGCATCGGCAATGAGCTTACCAATCTCGGGGTCGTTGTTGGCCGAGATGGTCGCTACTTGCTCTATCTTGTCGTAGTCGCTGCCCACAGCCTCGGCTTGCTCCTTGATGTTCTCTACCACCTTGGCTACGGCTTTGTCGATACCGCGTTTGAGGTCCATGGGGTTAGCACCTGCAGTAACGTTCTTGATACCTACGTTCACGATGCTTTGAGCGAGTACGGTTGCGGTAGTGGTACCGTCACCTGCATCGTCCCCAGTCTTTGATGCCACTGACTTCACGAGCTGCGCACCAGTGTTCATGAAGGGGTCGGCAAGTTCCACCTCCTTGGCTACGGTCACACCGTCCTTGGTGATGTGGGGAGCTCCAAACTTCTTCTCGATGATCACGTTACGACCCTTGGGGCCGAGAGTCACTTTCACTGCATTGGCAAGCTCATCAACGCCCTTCTTGAGCTGCTCGCGAGCCTCCATATTGAATAAAATATCTTTTGCCATGATAAGAGTTTTGAATTTTCAACTTTCAACTTTCAATTTAATTATCCCACGATAGCCAGGATGTCGCTTTGGCGCATGATGAGGTACTTGGTTCCGTCGAGTTCGAGTTCAGTGCCGGCATACTTGCCGTAGAGCACGGTTTCACCTACCTTTACTATCATATCTTCGTCCTTTGTGCCGTTGCCAACAGCTACAACTTCGCCCTTGAGGGGTTTTTCTTTGGCGGTATCGGGGATGATGATGCCGCCGATAGTTCTTTCTTCAGCCGGTGCGGGTACTACGAGCACACGGTCTGCTAATGGCTTAATGTTCATTGTTACGAGTTTATTTATTATTGTTGTTTTTATTTTTCTTCATCGAATTATAGGAACGAAATATGTGCCACGATTGTTTGCTGTCTCTTATGCTGACATAATTCGTGAAAAGGTGCCTCTAAAGAGGCTATTTAATGACAGAATGTCGGTTCTAGTCGAGCTCGAAGAGCAGCTTCTCTAATTGTTCGGCCGTGAGCCAGCGATGTAGCGAGCCGTGATGAGCTACAGTGATGCCTCCCGTCTCTTCTGAGACCACGATAGCCAGTGCATCCGTCTCTTGTGATATGCCCAGAGCTGCACGGTGGCGTAACCCCATAGACTTAGGGATGTCCATGCTGTGCGATACGGGAAGTAGACATCCTGCGGCTGCTATGCGATTTTGGCTGATAATCATGGCACCGTCGTGCAGGGGGCTGTTCTTGAAGAAGATGTTCTCGACAAGCAGTTGGTTGATGTTTGCATTTACCGTTTCTCCTGTCTTGATAACCTCGCCCAATTTGTCGCCTTGTTCGATAACGATAAGGGCTCCCTCTTTGCGCTTTGCCATGTTCATGCAGGCCATCACAAGTGGCATCAGTTCGCTGTGGTCGGGAGTACCTTCTTTCTTCGTGAATAAGTCAAGGAAGCGGCGTACACGGCGCTGCGAACCCACATTGCGGAGAAAATGTCGTATTTCATCTTGGAATAGTACGATGATGGCCAATGTACCCACATTGACTAAAGTGTCCAAAATGCCGCCAAGCAGACGCATCTGAAAAATTTGTGACACCAAGACCCATATCACAATAATGATAAGAATACCGATGAAGAGATTGAGCGACCCCGACTCTTTCATAAACTTGTAGAAATAAAAGAGCATCAGCGCTACAAGTAACACGTCAATGAGGTCTTTGAGTCCGAAACCGAGTAACATATATTCTGAATTATGATTCCTTTATTTTTTTAACGATATGAATGGCCTCCACTGCTGCCTTTACATCGTGCACCCTGAGAATGTGAGCTCCTTTCATCAATGCAATCGTATGCAATGCAGTGGTTCCATTAAGAGCCTCGTCTGGCGTGCAGTTAAGATGGTTGTAAATCATGGATTTGCGTGATATGCCAACGAGTATGGGGCATTCGAGTATATGCAAATCTTCAAGATGTGCCATGAGATGATAATTGTCATCCAGCGTTTTGCCAAAACCAAATCCAGGGTCAATGATGACATCATTGACTCCCATTTGACGTAGTCGATTGCAACGTTCTGCAAGATAGTACGTCATTTCTTTCCATAGGTTGCGGTTTGAGGTGACTGGATTATTGTTCACTCTCGTGGTTCCATAATCAGAGTGAGTGAGAATGTAGGGAACTTGCAAATTTGCGACGGTCTCAAACATTTTGTTCTCTCGGTCCCCTCCGGTTACGTCGTTGATAATTTGCACTCCGTACTCTTTGATGCTCCATTCCGCAATTTCAGGACGGAATGTATCCACCGATATCGCGATTTCAGCGTTTTCTTTGCGAATAACGGATAATGCATTGTCGAGGCGTGCCCTCTCTTCCTCTTCGCTAATGGGCGTTGCTCCAGGTTTGGTCGAGCAAGCTCCTACATCGATAATGTCTGCTCCCTCATCAATCATCTCCTTTACACGAAGTTTGACCGCTTCTGGCACAAATGAACGTGATGCCGCATAGAACGACTCTTGCGTGATGTTCAATATCCCCATCACTAAGGGTCTGCTCAATGATTGCAATTGTCCACCGATATTCAGTGTGTATGGAGGGGTGTCTTTTGTCATAATGCTGCAAATATACGAATAAGCAAGCGAAAAACAAAGTTTGTGCTACTATTTCTCGGCTTAGGGTAGCTGCCCGTTGTTTGCGATTGGAGAAATCAACTTTACGAAAAAGGAATAAAAATCAGACAAACCAATCTTGTGTGTTGTCGAATATAAAAAGATTTCTTACTTTTGTGGGAAATTAGGCTAATCGCGTCAAGTGGTATAAAAAGAAGTAATACATATGGTAACAAATGACTTAATCGTAGCAATAGAACTGGGCTCGTCGAAGGTTGCTGGTGCCGTGGGACGCAAGCGTTCCGATGGCAGCTTGCAGGTGCTTGCCTATGCTGACGAACCTGTGTCAGGGTTTGTGCGTCGTGGTGTGGTATACAATATAGACCAGACGGCACAGTGCTTATCTAACCTTATCAATCGCCTTGAACCTGAACTGGGCAATTACACCATTGAGCAGGTATATGTCGGGGTAGGAGGATATACTTTGCATTCGGAGCGCAACACCGTAGTCCGTACCTTCGAGGAAGAGGCACGAGTGTCAGAAGCTATGGTCGATGAGATGGAAGAGGAGAATGCGGCAAAGCAATACCCCGGGTATGGTATGTTGATGATGGTGTCGCAGGAGTACAAAATAGGAAATAACTTGTTGAACGACCCCGTGGGTGTGAACTGTGCTCAGATCGAGGGTAACTACCTTAATCTCCTTACCCGTACATCAGTGATGCACAATACGGCCAAGAGTTTCGAAATAGCTAAGATAAACATTGCTGACACTGCCATCCCTCCTCTTGTGGCGGCCAATGTGCTGCTCACCGATAGTGAGCGCCGCCAAGGATGCGTGCTCATAGACTTTGGGGCTGAGACTACTACGGTATCTGTATACAAGGGAGGTAACCTGCGTTTTCTTACTGTTATCCCCATGGGTAGCCAAAGTATTACTCGCGACCTCTGCTCATTGCAGCTTGACGAGGAGGAGGCCGAACGGCTCAAATGTGAGTATGGATTGGTGCTCCCCGCATCGAATGATGAGACTGTCACCCTTGACGAAGGTCGTACCATTGAGTTGCGCAAGGTATACGATGCCATCGAGGCGCGTTTTGAGGAGATTCTCCTCAATGTATGCCACCAAATAGAGGTGTCGGGCTACACCGATAAACAGCTGCTTGCTGGCATCGTGTGTTGTGGCGGTGGCATTCACTTGAAGGGCCTACAGGGCGTGGTGGAAAAGAAGACCCAATTCTCCAAGGTGCGCTTGGCATATAACACTGCCACAAAGGTGGAGTGGAGCACCCAAGAGTGCCCTGCCGATGGAACGCAAGGCATCTTGGTCGGACTCCTTATGGATGGCACCGAGAATTGCTGTCAGAGCGGTGTGCAGATGGAGATAGCGCCCCAAGACGAAGGTCGTGCCGTAACAGGAGACCTCTTTACCGAGGATGGTGAGAGCATGCAAGCCAAGCGTGACGAGGAGTTGCGTCAGTTGCGTGAGCAGAAAATCAAGGAGGCCGAAGAGAGAAAGAATGCCATGCAAAACGAAAGGCAGAAGGCTGTTGGAAACGGACTTTTCTCAGGATTCGTGAAGAAGATGAGGCTGATGGGTGACAACATAGATAAGTTGGCGACCGATTTTCTGAATGATGATAAAGAATAAAAACAGAACAAAACGATAATATACGATATGAACGATAACGATATTATGCCCTTCGATTTGCCAACCGAGACAAACAACATCATTAAGGTTATTGGTGTAGGTGGTGGCGGTGGTAATGCCGTAAAGAACATGTACCGCACTGGCATACGAGATGTGTCATTTGTCTTGTGCAATACCGACAATCAGGCATTGGCCAAATCTGAAATCCCTGTAAAGTTGCAGATCGGTCGCGAGACTACCAAAGGACTCGGTGCAGGTAACGACCCCGAGGTGGCACGTCAGGCAGCTGAGGAGAATGTCGAGGACATCCGTGCTCAATTCAACGACAGCACCGAAATGGTGTTCATCACAGCCGGTATGGGTGGCGGTACGGGTACTGGAGCCGCTCCTGTCGTAGCGCGCGAGGCCAAGAAGGCGGGAATGCTTACCATAGGTGTAGTGACCATCCCGTTCAAGTTTGAGCAACGTCCCAAGATTGAGCAGGCGCTCAAGGGTGTTGAGGCCATCTCGCAACATGTCGATGCGCTGCTCGTCATCAACAATGAACGCATCTTCGACATTTATCAGAACAGCAATGTGTATGACGCTTTCCGTCGCGTGGACGACACGCTCACCATTGCCGTGAAGAGTATTTCTGAGATTATCACCGCCGAGGGTATCATCAACCTCGACTTCCGAGATGTGAGCAAGGTTCTCAAGGATGGTGGTGTGGCTATCATGAGTTACGGTATAGGTAAGGGAGAGCGTCGCTTGGCTGAGGCTATTGAAAGTGCATTGCACTCGCCCCTGCTCAACGACAACGATATATACAACTCTAAGAAAATCCTCTTCAATATCTATGGCAGCACCAAACATCCGCTTATGGTGGAGGAGATGGAAGAGATAAATCGCTTTACCGAAAAGTTCATCAGTAAGGATATTGAGGTTATCTGGGGTCTGGCTACCGACGACAACCTCGATGAGGAGGTGAAGATTACTATCCTTGCTACGGGCTTCGGCGTGAGCAACATTCCAGGTATGAGCAATACCACCATCCAGCTCGACCGTACACCCAAGAAGGCACCCGAAGAGAGTGCCGAGGAGCAGGCCAAGCGTGAGGAAGAAGAGAAGAAGGTGGGCGAGATGATTTCCCGCTATTATGGTGGAGACGACCTCACCGCCAAGCGCACCATCCACTTCTTTATTATGGACGGTGGCGACCTCTTCAATGACGACCTCATCGATGCGCTCGACTCGCTGCCCACCTATGCCCGCACCAAGCAGGATCTCACCGATTTGGAGGCAAAAAGAATGAATGCATAAATCCTCAGGAGTGTAGGCAAATGTGATGCAGCAGGCGGACTGGTGTCTAAACTCCTGAGCGATGCGAAAACTCTTTAGCTTCTGAGTTACCACAATAAATATTGACAATAATATGGAAAAGAAACCCGAAAACCAGCTCCAAATAGAATTGAAGGAAGATGTAGCGCAGGGCATCTACTGCAACCTGGCAGTTATCTCGCACTCATCGTCCGAGTTCATCATGGACCTCATCCGCGTGCTCCCCGGCATGCCTAAGGCACAGGTGCAGACACGTGCCATCCTCACCCCCGAGCACGCCATGCGCCTCATGCTGGCCTTGCAGGACAACCTCAAGAAGTATGAGCAGACCTTTGGCCCCATCCGCTTACCCGAGCAGGGAAAGGGCACCTACATCCCCCGCTTGAGCGACTTCAAGGGCGAGGCGTAAAAAATGTAACATACTATTTGGAATAAAACAAATATCTCCTAACTTTGCAATGTGAATGGCGAAGATTGGCTACGCCCATTCGCTTGCACAAGAGATTAACAAAAACTTAAAAAAAACATAACGACTATGGAACTTAAAGGAACAAAAACCGAGAAGAACCTGCAGATGGCATTTGCAGGCGAGTCACAAGCACGTAATAAGTATACCTACTTTGCATCAAAGGCCAAGAAGGAGGGTTATGAGCAGATTGCTGCTATCTTCCAGGAGACAGCCGACAATGAGAAGGAGCACGCCAAGATGTGGTTCAAGCACTTGGGTGGCATCGGCACCACCGCCGAGAATCTCCTCGCTGCAGCAGCAGGTGAGCACGAAGAGTGGACCGAGATGTATGCTCAGATGGCCAAGGAGGCTCGCGAAGAGGGCTTCATCGCTATTGCCGAGCAGTTCGAGGGCGTAGCCAAGATTGAGAAGGAGCACGAGGAGCGCTACCTCAAGTTGCTCGAGAATGTGAAGGGCAAGCTCGTTTTCTCACGCGATGGCGACTGCATCTGGCAGTGCCGTAACTGTGGCCACATCTGTGTAGGTAAGCAGGCTCCCGAGGTATGCCCTGTATGCGACCACGCTCAGGCTCACTTCCAAATCAAACCCGAAAATTATTAATCACAAAATTAAAAGTATAATTGACATGGCAATACAAATCACAGACAGCAATTTCGATGAGCTCATAGCACAGGGAAAACCCGTAGTAGTAGACTTCTGGGCCACATGGTGTGGCCCCTGCAAGAAGATTGCTCCCGATATCGAGGCTTTGGCCGAGGAGTATGAGGGTCGTGTTATCATCGGCAAGTGCGATGTAGACGACAATGATGACCTCACCTCAAAGTTCGGTGTCCGCAACATCCCCACCGTGCTCTTCATCAAGAATGGTGAGGTAGTGGACAAGACCGTAGGCGCAGCCACCAAGGCAGCCTTCGCCGAGAAAATCGAGGCTTTGCTCTAATGCCCGTTCAGAGTTTAGGGTTTAGAGTGCCATCCATCGAGTAACAACGTGGAAAACACTAAATCCTAAACACTACACCCTATACACTAAACAAAAAAACAATATGAACGACGAATTCCTCATGGACGACCTTGACGATGACAAGACCGTCGAGTTTATCCGCAACTTCTTGCCCGTAGAGCTCAAGGAGAAGTTCACCGATGACGACCTCTACTACATCATCGACGTCATTGCCGACTACTACTTCAGCAGTGGTCTGCTCGATGCCAAACCCGATGCCGACGGCTTCGTGGAGATTGACACCGAAAAGATTGTGGCCTACATCGTGAAGGAGGCCAAGAAGGACAAGATTGGCGACTGGCTCCCCGAGGACATCGAGCTCGTGGTGCAGGCCGAGATGGAATATGGAAATAGCCTGGGACAGGTGGACTAATGAGTCCCGAGGGCCTATAACGAGAAAAGGGGAAAGACACCGGTGTCTTTCCCTTCTTTTTTTCTTTCATCAACCACCGATTACTCGGATTACTCGGATTTCATTTTACGAATCTATGCAATCCCTGCAATCTGTGGTTAGAATAGAAAAAGAGGGTGTGTCAAGCAAAGACACACCCTCCATACTATCAAGTCTAGAGAGAGATTATTCCCAGTCGAGGATTACCTTACCGCACTGACCTGACTCCATTACGTCGAAGCCCTTCTGGAACTCGGCAACGGGGAAGTGGTGAGTGATGACCGGGGTGAGGTCGAGGCCCGATACGAGCATCTGCTCCATCTTGTACCATGTCTCCCACATCTCGCGGCCATAGATACCCTTGATGGTAAGTGCCTTGAAGATAATCTCGCTCCAGTCAACAGTGGTTGTCGGAGGAAGGATACCGAGCTGTGCAATCTTAGAGCCGTTGTACATCTTGGCCACCATCTCGCGGAAGGCTACGGGAGCACCTGACATCTCGAGACCCACGTCGAAGCCGCGGATGCCGAGCTGGTCCATGGCGCCCTGTACGGTCTCTCCCTTAGAGGCGTTTACAGTGCAGGTAGCACCCATCTTCTTGGCAATGTCGAGACGATAGTCGCTGAGGTCGGTAACCACAATGTTCTTGGCACCGGCAAACTTGGCGATGGCAGTAGCCATGGTGCCGATGAGACCTGCACCGGTGATGAGCACGTCCTCACCGAGCAAGGGGAATGAGAGGGCTGTATGTGTCGCGTTACCGAAGGGGTCCATGATAGCGGCCATATCGTCAGAGATACGGTCGTCGAGTTTTACCACGTTTTGGCTGGGGATGCAGAGGTACTCAGCAAAAGCACCGTCACGGTTCACGCCCACACCGATGCTGTTCTCACAGATGTGCTGGAGACCACGGCGGCAGTTACGGCAGTGGCCGCAAGCGATGTGACCCTCACCTGTAACGCGGTCGCCCACCTTGAAGTTGCGTACGCCGGGGCCTACCTCAGCTACCACACCCACATATTCGTGACCGATGGTCATGGGAGTCTTGATGGTCTTCTGGCTCCACTCGTCCCACTTGTAGATGTGGAGGTCGGTGCCACAGATGGCTGTCTTCTTGATCTTGATGAGCACATCGTTAACGCCTACTTCGGGCATGGGAACCTCTTCCATCCAAATGCCCTTCATGGGCTCTTTCTTTACTAACGCTTTCATTGTCTTGATGATATTAAGTGAATGAAAATAAAATTTCGTTGTTCAGTCCCGCAAAGATACGAATAAGCGAGCGAGAAATGTGAAGTTTGCTTCAATATTTTTCACAGCGAGCGCAAGTATCTTCGCAGTTCCATTGCAAAGATACGAATAAACGAGCGAGAAACGTGAAGTTTACTTCAATATTTTTCACAGCGAGTGCAAGTATCTAAGCGACGTTACGTCGCAAAGTTAAAAATAATTTTTTGAAGAATACTACAATTGACAAGAAAAATATGAGCGAGCGGTTGTGTCGCCCATTTCGTTCTCCAGCTGATGGTTTTTGCTTGGGAATAGAGAGTTTTCTCAATTGTTTTATGTACATTTGTCGAGACAAACTCATATTAAAAACACATACCATGTACGACATTGCAATCATTGGTGGCGGTCCGGGTGGATACGTGGCCGCAGAGAAAGCCGGAAAGAAGGGCTTGAAAACAATCTTGTTCGAGAAGAAAGACCTCGGAGGCGTGTGTCTCAACGAAGGGTGCATACCCACGAAAACATTGCTCTATAGTGCCAAGCTGTATGACCAGGCCCGCAAGAGCGAGAAGTATGGTCTGCGCGTCGAAGGTGCCGAGCTGGACTACAAGAAGATGAGCGACCGCAAGATGAAGGTGATGCGCAAGCTCGTGGCAGGAATCGGACTGCGCATGAAGAATGCTGCCGTGCAGGTGGTGAAGGCAGAGGCCATGATTGAGGGGCGCACCGATGAGGGGGCTATACGCATCGCGGCCGAAGGTCAGACCTGCGAGGCTAAGAACCTGCTCATCTGTACGGGGTCGGAGACCTTTGTGCCTCCCATCCCAGGACTTGACATGGGAGGTAATGAGGCCATCGTGACCAATCGTGAGCTGCTGGCGCTGAAGGAGGCTCCTGCGAGCATTACCATCATTGGCGGTGGTGTCATAGGCATGGAGTTTGCATCGCTCTACAACAGCCTTGGTGCCGAGGTGCATGTGGTGGAGATGATGCCCGAGATTCTGGGCGCCATGGATGCGGAAATAAGCGCTATGCTGCGTACACAATATACGAAGAAGGGGGTGCACTTCCACCTCTCATGTCGGGTGACCGGTGTCGAGGGATGCTGCGTGACCTTTGTTGATAGCGAAGGGGAGGAGCACACCATAGAGTCGGAGAAGATACTACTCAGCGTGGGGCGCAGACCTAACACGAAGGGCTACGGCTTGGAGACTTTGGGCGTGGAGCTGGAGCGTGGAGGCATCAAGGTGGACGAGAAGATGCGCACCAACATTCCGGGAGTGTATGCCGCTGGAGATGTCACGGGATTCTCGATGTTGGCCCATACGGCAAGCCGCGAGGCCGAGGTAATCATCAACAACCTGTGCGGACATGAAGATGCCATGGCCTATGATGCCATACCAGGAATCGTATATACCAACCCCGAAGTAGCAGGCGTGGGACTCACCGAGACGCAGGCTCAGCAGCAGGGCATCGAGCATGATTGCTTGAAACTGCCCATGGCCTACTCGGGGCGTTTCGTGGCTGAAAACGAAGGGGGCGAAGGCCTATGCAAAATCATCGTAGAAAAGACCACGGGACGAGTGCTGGGAGTGCATATGATGGGCAATCCTTGCAGTGAGATTATCAGCACGGCCTGCATTGCCATCGAGCAGGGCATGACCGCCGACGATTTGGAACGTGTGGTGTTTGCTCATCCTACTGTGGCGGAAATCATGAAGGAGTGTCTTTAGAGTGAGCTGTGAGCAATATGCAAAAGAGGGTGCGTCAAAACGACGCACCCTCTTTCTCTGCAAGTTGTTTGTCTTTAGATTTCAATCGAAGCTCAAGGCTCAATCAAAATATTACTTTTTTGCCTCCTACGATGTAGATGCCACGCTCGGCAGCTTTGTCGAGCTTACGGCCCATGAGGTCGTAGACGGTTGAGGACTGAGAGTTGGGAGCTATCTCCATCTCCTCAATGCCCACATAATCGGTGTCAACACTGTAGGCGCCGCCTGTGAGCTCCTCGATAGTGTAGGGGATGTATACCATGGTATAGCCACCCGGCTCCTCTTCGAAGAAGAAAGCGATGCGGCCATCAGCCTGCATAATCATGGTAGAGTAGCATGAACCCTTGGTGCTCACGTGCTTGCCCTTGGTCCAACCCTGTGAGAAGCTGGTGGGGGTATACTTATTGGATCCATCTGTCTTGTATCCCATTTCCTTGTAGTAAATGGCAACATTGCTGCGGTCGCTTCCTGTCGGGATTGACTGGAACATGATGTCGCACTTCGCACCATCGCTATTGCGTATAGCCGCTACCTTGTAGATTTCGCCATTGGTGCTGTTGCCACCGAAACTGAGACCACCAGTGATGTCGTTGCTTGAAGCCTCGGCACCCCATGAACCCGTGGTGTAGCTGTCGTCATTGAAGGTGAAGAGGTTGAAGTAGCGACCGCCATTCTTACGACTGCTCAAGACGACAGTACCATCGGGGAGCTCTTCGCACTTGGGCTCATTGCCATACTTGGATGGGCAATTGTTATAGCCAAGGTTGCCCAACACATTCCATGTCTGTCCGAAGTCGTCAGAATAGATGACATAGTTGTGGTGTTGGCGCTGGGTCTTTGTTACGTTCCATACGGCACAGTAGAGGCGGTAGTAGTCGCCCTTCTTCACCACGCGGCTCTGGCAAATCTTGCCGGCACCGATGAAGAGTGATGCCGCATGTACGTTGCCTGCCTTGTCTACGAACTTGGGATAAATATCGTAGGTCACCTCCTCAACTTCTCCATATATCCACTCTTTCTTCTCGTCGTCATACTTGATGCGGATGCGTGCTACGCGGTTAGGATTGGGGTTGGCCTCTCCAAAAGTGCCATCCCAACAAGTCTGGTTACCGCATACACTCATTACGAGCACCTCATTGCGTTCGCAGTCGGCTACGATAGCGGGGTCACCAAAGCCTACTTGCCATATCTTTGCGGTGTCATTCGCTGCGTAAGCATCGCCTTGTCCGTCAGCGATGCACTTCTCTTCAGTCCATGTCACGCCATTGTCCGAAGATACGCGGCACACAAGGTCTACTTCGCCATAACCGATGTCATTGCCGCATGGGCGGTAGTCACAAACGGCAAAGATGTCGCCATTGGGTGCGGTTGCAATAGCCGGAATACGGTAGGGACGTCCGTCACGTGGAGTGTAGAACAATGAGCGCTCCTCGTTGGCAGTGTATGAAGCGGTGATGTTGATTCCCTCTGCAGGGATTTCTTGATCCTTGTAGCTTTCTACGCCTTCGGCAAAGCCATTGAAGGTATAACCGCGATAGGTCATAGAGCTAAGTGAGAATGTCGTGGCATAGGTGGGAAGATAGTAGGTCTTCTCTTCCACGCTACCCATGATGCGTGTGCTGCTGTTTACACCGTTGAGGGTCATGTTGAGCTCAGCTACGCGGGGGCTTGATTCCCACACCTGGTCGACTTGTACCTTGAGTGAGAATGCGTTTTCTGAAACGGCATCGAGTACCCACCAACCACCTTGGTCACCGGCGTTGTAGAGCTTCAAGTCGCCCCCCTTGCCTCCATAGGCATTGATACTCATGCCTGTAGCATTAGAGGGGACGATAGCATAACCGCCATCCTTAGTGATGAGCTTCCATGTGGTTGCAGATGCAGCTGCTGTCATGGTAGCTGCCGATCCATTTGATGTGCCGCTTACATGGAGTGCATAGTCGCCACCCACGGCTTTATTGTAGAGCTTGAATTCATCGGCATTACCCACGAGATACCACAGCTCGGTAGAGGCTGTGAGGTCGCACACCTGAGTCGAACCTGCCGCATCGTTGGCTGCGCTCTTCAGACCTGCAGAATAGCTGGCATCGCGGAACATCTTGAGACGTATCAACTTATCTCCAAAGTTTGCCGAAAAAACATCAAGGGTGAACTTGGCATAGATAGTCAAGCCAGGTGTTAAGGTCTCGATTGTGGGCGAAGCCAACGGAGTGGTATAGGCTGCATCAGTGAAGAACCCTTCGAACTTATAGGCCTTGTTGTAGGTCTTGAGTGTAAGAGTGGGGGCGGTAATCTCTATCTCCTCCTCCATGTAATAGGGAGTAGAGGTAATCTCCTCATTGTTCCAAGTGAAGGTGGCATTGGCCAACTCGGGGCTTGCTACGGCAAGCGAAGGAAGGCTCTCAGTGTCTACTATGGGAGAGAGCAGAAAATCAGAGCTCCATGAACCGTTGTTGATAGGAACGCTGTTCTGGTTGTATCCCGAGCCGCTGGCTGCCATAACCATGTACTTACCTCCCGATGAAGTGGGATTGTAGAGTGAGAGTGCACCGCTCGACTTGTCTACGGCATCGTTGGTGAACTTGAAACTATAGGCTGCATCGGCAACGTTGAGGCTCTTGTTGGCATAAGAGAGGTATTTGCCTGAACCGTTCTTGATGTAGTATGCATCGGTACCATTGGCGATGAGCTCCCAAGTATAGTTCTGATTGGCTTTATCACAGGCTGTTCCATTGGCCAATGAACCGTTGTTGACATAGAGGTAGCGGTCTACATATGTGCCGTCGCTCTGCTTAGTGTGCGCAGCGAAATAATACTTCTTTCCGCTCTCGGGAGTGGCAGCGCTGATAACATTGCAGGCCAAACCTAAAAGGAGGAATAGCATGCATTTAAGGAATTTGTTTCTCATTGTTTTGTGTTGTTGAATTTTAGAGACTGACTTTATTTGAGCTTGTCTTTATTGTTTATGTTTCAAGTGACTTTTTCTCAGCCTTCACTTTATCACTACTTTCTTGCCGTCCACGATATAGATGCCGCGTTCAGCTTTCTCAACCTTGCGGCCTGTGAGGTCGTAGAAAGTTGAGGGTTGATAGTTGAGTCCTGACTCCACCGTGTCAATGCCTGTAGTCGAAGGGTCTGTGGTGTACTTGCCACCAGTAATATCCTCAACAGTGAGCGGAACGTATGCCATACAGTAGCCCTTGGCTTGGTCGTCACCATAGCAGGGAGCCTCCTCGAAGAAGAAGGCAATTTTGCCGTCGGCCTGCAATGCCATGGCACTATAGGCGCTCTGCTGGCTGCTTACCTGCAAGCCCTGAGTCCAGTCGGCAGCAATTTGCTCCGAGGTGTATTTGGCATTAGTGATTTCCTTGTACCAAATAGTCACGTCGCGGCGGTCATAGAGTCCGCTACCACCTTTGGGCTGCGACTGTAACAACAACTTCACAGCCTTGCCATTGGCATTCAATGCATCGATGCAGTAGATTTCTCCATTACAAGTGTTGCTTCCGCCATTGCCGCAACCATTGACGTTGCTGCCCCATGTGCCGGCATTGGTTGCTTTGTCTGTATAGGTGAACACGTTAAATTGACGGCCACCACCACGGCGTACGCTGAGTACGATCTGTCCGCTGGGAAGTATCTCCACCTTGGGCTCATCGTTAGAGGTTACAGGAGTTTGGCTTCCGCCGAGGATACTCCAGTTCAAACCGAGGTCGTCGGTATAGATGGCATAGATGGCTGCATTATAGCCCTCTTTCTTCAGAAGCATAGCTCCGTAGATACGTGCCTTTCCTGTACCGTTGTAGTTCTCGTCTACAGCCAGCTTACCGCTACCGAAGAAAGCCGAGTAGCCATTCTGTATGGTGGCATTAGCGCCGATAAACAGACGTTCTGAGATGTCCTCTTTAGTCCAGGTAACACCGTTGTCCTCACTGAACACGCGTACGGTTCTGTTGTGTGAGGTGGCATTACCATTACCGAACATCACGTCACCCGCTGCTGCCATTACGAGTACTTGCTGGCCTACAACAGCAATAGCAGCATCACCGTATGCACAATCATCTGTGCCTCGCTTGCCCGAACCAGCAGCAATGGTCTTCGTTTCGCTCCAAGTCTTGCCATTGTCGTCACTGGTACGGATAACAAGGTCGATACCGGGAGTAGCGGTTCCAAAGTTGTAGCGTCCTATGTCGTCAAGGCTGTGGCGATAGTCGCTCACTGCGATGAGACGACCTGTAGCAGTTTTGCCGATGGCGGGGATGCGGTATGAGAACTCATCGTCGTCGTAGAAGAGGGTGACATCGTTGGAGGGGGCAAACTTTGCTACGAGAGGAGTAGTCTCGGTGATAAGTGCCTTTACCTCTGCGGTGAGTTCGAAACTCTTGCCCAGCTCTCGTTCGCCTATAAAATAGCCTATAAACTCGAAGCCGCGGTATGCGCGAGCAAAGTCGATAGTGGTCGCTTTTGTGCCGTCATAGTCTGCTACGATTACACCTGCACCTCTCTTTAGGTTGGTCAGTATAGCATTGGTGCCGCTTGTCGCTCTTACACTGCCGTAATGGGTGTTGGGATTAGTTTCTGTCAATCCCTCTACCTCTGCAGTTACATGGATGCATGCGTCGTATCCCTCTATGAGGTCAGCAATGCTCTTCAGGTCATCGGTGCCCAAGCGCTTCACGCGAGTCACCTTGTGGTTGCTACCATCGTCGTTCAGGTTGTTCCAACCGCCCGTCCATGTGATGAGGCCTCCTCCGTGGTTAGAACTATGGTTAACCACACCTGCATTGTCGGTAGAGAACATGATGGGGTATTCGGTCGAACCGCTCTTCTTAAAAGTTAGTGTCTTGCCGGCAGGGCTGTCCACAAAAGGCACGTCTGTGTTGTTGGCGCTCTGTACGCCCATGAATTTCTTTTTACCTACATTATAAAGATAGTAGTTACCTCGTGCAGACTTGTACACCAACCATTGGAAGTATTTGTTGTTGGGCGCAGCTGCAGGGCTGACCTGTGTGCGTGCTGTAGAGATTACGTTGTTGCTACCTTGAGCGGCACCCATCCATCCGCGTTTGGTAACGAAGGTGTATACACCACCGTTCTCAAATTCGTCGATGTTGCTGATGATTGTGCTTTCCAATTCATCGGTGTCCAATACGTCTTCTTCTTCCTCCTCTTGGCCTGCGGTGTATTCGATGGCTGCTACCTCATCAGCACTGAGGGCACCAGCGAAGAAGTGTACGGCATGGATGGTGCCGTTAAACTTGTCGTGTGCGGTGGTGTTGTTCACTATACCACCACCGATGAAGAGATTGGCGTCAGCTGTCGTAAAGTTGCTGAATGACTGCAATTCGTAACCTTGAACGGGAAAGTTGGCTGAGCTTTTCAGTGCACCGTCTACGTAGATGGAGAGTTTCTTGTTGGTCTTGTCCACTACATACACCACTTTGTAATTGGTGTTTGCTGCAGCCGAGAAATCTCTGTAGGTGAATTTGTCACCATTTGCAGATGAAGGCAAGTAGACAGGATTGCTGCCATTGAAGCCGTAGGCAATATAGGGGGAATTTGTCTTTGTGGCTCCAGTGACAGCTTTAGTAGGGTTTGCAGCACATACGAGGGCATAACGTGTGTTGCCCGATATGGATGCAGGCATGGTCACGTCGATGGCAATGGTGATGTCCTCTTGAGAAAATACCTTATTTACAAGCTCGTCATCCTCCACGGCATAAGGGAGGGTCTTGCCGTCGAGTTGGAACAGTGATGCGAGAGGACGGGGTGCGATCACTAGGTCTACCTCTTCGACCTGGTATTGGCAACCTGTATCGGAAGTGTTGGTTCCGCTACCCCAGTTGAGTAGATGGAAATTACCGTTGTTCTGTTGGTTGAACTGCACACTTCCGCTGGTGAAGATTACCAATCCTTTGGTAGCTGCAGGGCTAAGTGTCCAACCAGTAGTAGGCTCTGCAGATACGGTGTTCAGAGCTGCGTTGTTATTGCTTGCAGGTGAAATGTAGCTTCCGTCTATGGCGTTAATGATATTGAAGGTGCCATCGGCGCGAGTCACAAACTTCCAAATGGAGTTGTTTGAAGGTGCTGTCTCACCTACAATAGCATTGCCTGCACCCTTTGAAGTAGGGTAGCGGTTGCCACGCTGTGGGGTATACATACGGTAGAACTTCACCGCTTGGGGTTGGTTCATGTTGGCGGCGGTAAGCGATGCTGCAAAGGTTGTCCATGCAGCCTCTAACTCTTTTACTTGAGCGGCACGCTCCTCAGCGGTCTTGGTAGCCGAATAGGTGGACTCAATCTCCTTAACCTTGGCGTCGAGTGTAGTAGCTGCGCTCTCGGGCCAGAGACCAATGGCTGTGCCGATGAGGTTGCCGCGGTCGCGTTTGATCTCGCTCACCTTAGCTGCTACGAGCTCGGTTGCTTCGTCCATGCATTGGTTGGGCGAGTAGATGAGCCCCTCAACGGCGTTCTTGCCTTCAAGGTCGGTGAGTACGAAGGTAAACATCCACTTGTTGAGGCGTACACCACCAGCTCCGACATAGGGAAGTTTGATGAACACCTTGTTCCAACCTTTGTTGAGCTGCACCTCGATGGGGGTACGGGCGGTGAAGTTCTCGTTACCGAGGTCTACCTCGTTATTGATGCTCTTGCCAGTGTTGTCCCATGTGGGAGGAGCAATGCGTGTGCCATTAAGCCAAATGTCCGAGCCTTTGCGGTCCCATTTGCCAGCATCGGGAGCACTGTCCTTTTCTGAACGTCCGTAGTTCTGAAACTCAATCTGTGCACCCACCGTCTGTGCTTTGGGTGAGTATACGTAGGTCCATGCATAGGATGTCATGTTGCTATAGTTGGTGCTGCCATAATAGGTGGGGATGATGTTGTTGCCCCACACGTGGCGCAGATAGATACCCGCACCAGTAGCCATACCAGTATAATAGGTCTTACCTTCGTGTGTAAAGGTTTCGGGAATCAGGTCGGTAGTGTTGGTTGTTGCATATGCATCGGGAGCAAAGGTCGCTGCGCTATTGCCGTCATTGGGGAAGGGATCGGTGATGCGCCAACGTACATTGGTCTGTTTTACGTAGGGAATGGGCTCATCCTTTAGTGAGTTGGCTTTGTGGAAGAGGAAACGAGTTTCCCAATCCTTGAACTCTTCGTACACTTCGCCTGAGTTGGGGAGTGTGGTACCGAGCTTTTCGATGTAGCCCTCGTTGCCGTTGACCTTACTACCTATCCAAGCACGCTCGGCACTGGCCAACACGTTGGCATACATGTTGTTTTGCTTTACAATGTCTTCTTCTGTAGGAGTCTTGCGGTCGTTCCAGTAAGCCGAGATAGTACCAGCGATTTCTTCCGAACCCTTGTCGGCATAGTAGATATTGCTCTTGTAAATACCTACTACATCGGCAAATACATCGAAGTGGTTGGTGTAGTTGTAGCGACAGTCTATATCGGGCACACCATTGATATTTGCTCCGCTGCTGCTCCACATCTGTGTCATGTCGCACATAGTGTTGTTGATGGCAACACCGCGGATGGGATTCCATACGACCATCTTGCGACCCAAGCCATGAATGTGGTCAGCCATGATGCCAAGGAAGTTGGGGTATGTGATGGCCTCCTCGTCGGCACCGATGTGGATGTATGGCGAGTGGGGGAATACATCAGCTACCTGAGTGAGCACCGTCTTCAACACCTCTACACCCTGGTCAGTCTGCATGCTGAATCCCATGGCGCGCTTGAAGGCTTCGCTATGGCCGGGCATGTCAATCTCGGGGATAATGGTTACGCCACGCTCATGAGCGTAGGCTGCCACCTCGCGGCATTGAGCTTGGGTGTAGTACTTGCCTTCGAAGCGAGTCATGCTTTCAGCAGAGGTGAGCTGGGGATAGCCATCTGCCTCAAAGCGCCATGCCTGATTCTCGGTGAAGTGCCAGTGAAAGGTGTTCACCTTGAAACGTGATAATAGGTCGATGTGCTTCTTTAACTCCTCTACAGAGATGAACGAGCGGCCCACGTCGTGCATGTAACCACGAAGCTTGAAGGCAGCCCAGTCGGTAATTTCCACCGCATCGATGGCAGCAGCACCCTCCTCGTAACCTTCGGCAAGCTGGGCGAGTGTCTGCGCTGCGCGGATGACACCGACAGGCTTTACGGCCTTGATGGTGATGGCGTTAGTCTTGACGATGAGCTGGTAACCCTCGTTGTCGTAACCCTCAAGGGTGTAGTCGTAAGCACCCTCGATCTTGTCGACCATCTCTACGGTCACGGTAGCCGACGCACCATCCTGGATGGTACAGTCATAGTCTGTGAACACCTTCTTCAGCGCAGCAGTGTTGTTTACGTCAGTGATGGTCACCGCACGCTGCAACCCAAAAGCCGGTTGGTTGGTCACGTTGAGCGAGTGCACCTTAGGCAACAAATGCTCCACTTTGGCTTGCATGGCCAAGGGAAGACACATCATCAAGGCGATGAGTGGGTAGTAGAAAAACTTTTTCATGTTATAAATAGATTGGTTATTGATTATTTTCTTATTCCGTTTTTCTGTCGCATACATAATGCATTTTGCAAAGGTAATTTTTTATTCTTATATCTGCAAGTTTTAGAGTCAGATAGGGCTTTCTGTATCCGCGCTATTGCGTTATGTTTGTATTCGCTGCAAATAAAGTTCGCTTTATTCGCTCATTTGTATTAACTTTGCACGCTGAACCACAATGTGTAGACAATGAAATTCCAACTCCAACATACCGATCCCAAGAGCAACGCTCGTGCGGGACTTATCACCACCGATCACGGACAAATTGAGACGCCTATATTTATGCCCGTCGGCACATTGGGCAGTGTGAAAGGGGTGCACCTCACCGAACTGAAAGAGGATATCAAGGCGCAGATAATCCTTGGTAATACCTACCACTTGTACTTGCGTCCAGGCTTGGAGGTCATTGAGAAGGCTGGCGGACTGCATAAGTTCAATGGCTTCGACCGCCCGATGCTTACTGATAGTGGCGGCTTTCAGGTGTTCTCGTTATCTGGCATCCGTAAGATGAAGGAAGAGGGAGTGGAGTTCCGCTCACACATCGATGGCTCGAAGCATCTGTTCACTCCTGAGCGTGTGATGGACATTGAGCGCACCATCGGTGCCGACATCATGATGGCGTTTGATGAGTGCACTCCCGGCGATGCCGATTATCAGTATGCTAAGAAATCGATGGAGCTTACGCATCGTTGGCTCGATCGCTGTCTTACCCGTTTCAACAGCACCGACCCCAAGTATGGCTACCACCAGTCGCTCTTTCCCATCGTGCAGGGCTGCGTATACCCCGAATTACGTCGTCAGTCGGCCGAGTTCATCGCCTCGAAAGGTGCAGAGGGCAATGCCATTGGCGGATTGGCCGTAGGTGAGCCTACCGAAAAAATGTACGAGATGATTGAGGTGGTCAACGAGATTCTACCTACCGACAAACCTCGTTATCTGATGGGCGTGGGCACCCCGATGAATCTGCTCGAAGGTATCGAGCGTGGTGTTGATATGTTTGACTGCGTGATGCCTACCCGTAACGGCCGCAATGGTATGCTCTTTACCAAGGATGGTATCATCAATATGAAGAACAAGAAGTGGGAGTTTGACTTCTCGCCCATCGAAGCCGATGGGGCATCGGTTGTCGACACGCTCTACACGAAGGCCTACCTGCGTCATCTCTTCCATGCACAGGAACTGTTAGCTATGCAGATAGCCTCCATTCATAACCTTGCCTTCTACTTGTGGCTCGTAGGGGAAGCGCGCCAACACATCATCGCTGGCGATTTCTCTACTTGGAAACCGATGATGGTGAAGCGCTTAGCTACAAGACTCTGATTTCGTGTAATCAAGCTTACTGCCTTGCTGTGATGAATGTGTGCCGTGTGGCATGCCTCTCTGCCTTGACGATAGCGGCCAAACAGTAAGATGTTTGCTTGCAAATAATTTGACTTTGTATATTTTATTGCTATCTTTGTGACGAGATTGGTGCTGGCGCGCTAGTAACCAATCTTGTAACATTGTATATCGCAAAAAAGGAGAATGTCGGCCATGAAAAATATTCGTGTTTTATTAGCTTTTGTCTTTGGTTCGTTCTGTACAACTTTATTGGCACAGTCTGAGGGAATGACCTCTCTTATTACCCATAAGAGTCAGCTCAGTAGTCCGTTTACCGATGCGGTGGAGGGTACTGACATAGGAGCGCTTATTGACGGCAATACCTATACCTATTGGCATAGCGATTGGCATAGTACTCCTAGGGCCGATTATCATTGGGTAGATGTTGAATTGCCCGAACCAACAAAGGGTATACTATGTTTGTACATGCATCGAAGAAATAGTGGAAATGACCATCCGACAGAGGTGCTTATTAGTGTTAGTCTCGAAGGGGATGTGTGGTGGGATGCTGCAGAGCTGTCGCTCCCTTACCAAGGTTTCTCAGGGGTGACATCTGCGCCATTTAAGATTACCTCTCCAATCAAGTATATCCGTATTACTCCGACTAACTGTTATAGTGTGTTCAGCTCTATCTGGCATGCTGCGGAACTTCAAATCTACCAAGTAAGCGAGGATTATGAGTATAGCACCGACTTGCAGGGGGTAAAGATAAATGAGATACAGGTAGCCAATGTGGACCAGTATATTGATCATTCGTACAACTATGGCGGCTGGATTGAGCTCTATAACTCCTCTTCTACAACATGCTCCCTGGAGAAGTCTACGATAAGGCATACCGATATTGATGGTGTCGTAGAGGAGTTCACCTTGGGGCTGGCCCATGGACTTCTCAAGAGTAAAGATTATGCCTGCTTGTGTTTTGACCACAATAGCGAGGATGGAGTGTTCGGTCCGGATGCTCATCTGCAGATTCCGTTCAAGATGGACCCGGATGGAGGCGTGGTAGAGCTTCTGGATGTTGATGGCCGTGTCGTCGATGCGGTGACTTATCCCCCAGCTATAGCACGCTGCTCCTATGCCCGCATCGCTGATGGTGCCGAGCAGTGGGGGTGGACGGCCTATGGCACGCCCGACGAGAGCAATAATAATTGTTCATTTGCAGACGAACGATTGCCGGTTCCAGTGGTTAGTGTAGAGTCTACTTTGTTTACTGAGGGGTTCAGCTTCGATGTCGAGATTCCTGAAGGCACAACGTTGCGCTATACTACCGATGGATCTACTCCTACGATGAATCATGGTTTGACGAGTGGCTCTGGGGTATTTGAGGTGCAAGCTACTTCAGTCTTTCGTTTTGCTTTGGTTGCTGATGACAAACTGCCCAGCCAAGTGATAACCCGCACATTTATCAAGGATGAAAATGACCTGCAGATTCCCGTACTATGTATATCCACAGCTCCCGAAAATCTGTATGATGATATGATCGGTGTTTACACCAAGGGTACTAACGGAGTTTCGGGAAAAGGGCAAAGTTCGCCATGTAACTGGAATATGGATTGGGAACGCCCTGTGAATGTGGAGTATCTGATAAAGGAAGATGGTGAGTATCGTCCTGTTCTAAATCAAGAGGCCGAGTTTAAGATTGCAGGTGGATGGTCGAGAGCCTATGGAGGTGATGAGAATTGGCCTATGAAGTCATCTTTTCGATTGAAAGCAGGTAAGGTATATGAGGGAAATAACTCGTTTGACTACCCAATCTTCGCCAATAGTAAACCATACAACAAGTATAAGACCTTGCAGGTACGCAATGGCGGAAATGACACGTATGCCCGAATCTATGATGCGGCAATTCATGAGATATTCCGTCGGTCGGGCTTCTATGTTGATTGTCAAGCGTGGCAACCGTGTCACGTCTTCTTCAATGGGGAATATTTGGGTATGCTCAATATCCGTGAGAATAATAATAAACACTATGGAGAAAGCGGATATGGCATAGATACGGATGAGATGGACCAGTTCGAACTGAATAGTGAGATTGGATATGAACAGAAGGAGGGTACTAAGGACTCCTTTTTGAGGTGGCTTGACTTGACCAAGCAATTGTCTTTCGATCCCACCAACCAAGCTATTTGGCAAGAAATTTGTGATATGGTAGATGTTGATGAATTCTGTAATTATATGGCTGCAGAATGTTACATCGGTAGTGGTGACTGGATTACAAATAGCAACAACATCAAAGGATTTCGTAGTAGGACAGAGGACGGAAAATTTCATTTGGTACTGTTCGATGCCGACTCGGCCTTCGGATCTACCAATATGATTTCTTCCATCTATGGCTTGCTTGATAATTATGACGGTAGATATGCCGACAATGCGGGTGTGAGTTATCTTGCTGAGATATTCTTCAATATGTTGCAGTATGAACCCTTTAGAAGACAATTCCTACATGCTTTCTCTATTGTGGATGGAAGTGTAATGGAACCTGAAAGGTGTAAAGCAATTATTGATGAGATGGTGGCTTATACCACCCCGGCGCTTGCGATAGAGGGGAATAGTCCTCAAAGTTCTGCCAATAATCTTTATAGTCAGATCTCCAACTCTGGAAAGCGTAGCTCCCGCATGAGTAACATGAAGAATTTCTGGGGGCTGACAGAGGAGTATAAGGTGTCCTTAGAGTGTAATATCCCTGAGGCGCGATTGCTTATAGAGGGGCAGGAGGTTCCTACAAGAAAGTTTGATGGAACTCTGTTCGGCCCTGTTTCAATAGCAACAAAAGCTCCCGCAGGCTATGTGTTTAAGGGGTGGAAATTGATGTCTAACTCAAAGGCTCAGGTCGACGTGCTTCCTTTCGGTAGTTCTTGGATGTATTACGACCAAGGATCATTGGATGATACGCAGTGGAAGGTACCTGAGTGTGGGGATGTCGTTTGGAATGAAGGTGCTGCTCCCTTTGGCTATGGGACCGTGGGCACTATGGCTGATGCTGCAGACTACAATACGGTGCTGGACTATGGCGGTGATGCGAGAAACAAACGCCCGACCTACTACTTCCGTCAAGAATTTACGCTTTCAGAATTGCCCGCTGTAGGAGACTTCTTCTCATTGCACTATTATATCGATGATGGGGTTATCTTTTATGTCAATGGGGTAGAAGTAGGTAGCTATCATTGCATTAGTGGAAGTGCATATCAGGACTTCTCGACGGCTTATGAGAGTAACGTGGCTTACTACGGTACAATAGATATTCCTATTCAGCTCTTAAAGGAGGGGACGAATGTTATAACAGCCGAGGCGCACAATACGAGTGCGTCAAGTAGTGACATGTTCTTTGATGCGCGACTGACTAAGTCGGTGTCGGAGAGTTCTATTATCAGTACTCAGGAACTTCTAACTTTCAATGAGGATATAATCAGTGGTAGTTGCCAGCTCGTGGCAATGTACGACAAATTGGAAGAACCGTCGGAAGTGTTGGAAAGCGGTGCTTCGCCAGTGCGCATCAATGAGGTTAGTGCAGGCAACAGCATCTACATCAACGATCATTTTAAGAAGAATGACTGGGTGGAATTGTACAATACTACTGATGGGGATATTGATGTCAGCGGTATGTATCTGAGTGATAATCGTAATAATCCTCAAAAGTACCAGATAAATGCTGATGGTAGCATGGCAAATACGGTTATACCTGCTTATGGCAGACTGATTGTGTGGTGCGACAAACTCGTTCCTATTAGTCAATTGCATGCCCCTTTCAAACTTGATAATGCAGATGGAGCTTATATCATCTTACAAGCTGAAGACGGAACGTGGAGTGATGAAATGGAATATCTGGAGCAGAACGATTGGCAGACGTATGGACGTTATCCTGATGGAGGACAGCACGTATCTTATCAAAGTAGACCAAGTATTGCATTGCCCAATGTAATGGGGGTATATGATTTCGCTTCAGAAAATGCTACGTATTGGGGAGATTCGCTGATGGCGATTACGTTGGGGTTGGAAAAGGGATGGAATTGGACCTCACATAATCTTGGCTCCAAAGTTCACGTTAGCCGCTTCACGGGTTATGCGCAACATATCGTGGGACAATATGAATCGTATGTGAAAGAGGATACTTGGAGTGGAAATCTCAAAGTCCTTGATTTTGCAGCGGGCTACAAGATAAAGATGTCTGAAGCTGCGGATATCACGCTGAGAGGAAATCTGTTCGATGTTGATACTCCTGTCAGCGTGAAGCAAGGATGGAATTGGCTGGGATGTCCTTTGTACAATACGACAACGATAGATGTTGCGCTGAGGGGGTATCTCCCGACTGAAGGGGATGCTATTGTCGGAATCAATGGATTTGCTACTTACGAAGAGGGACGTTGGATAGGTACGCTTTCCTCTCTCTCGTCTGGTCAAGCCTACTTGCTCAAGTGTAATAAGGAGCAGGTGTTCTATTGGAATTCTTTATCTTCTCCAGTTGTACGCAAGGCTAAACGATACAGCCTGCCAGAGAAAGAATTGTCGGAGTCTGTGCCCTGGCAAGTGGATGTGCATGCTTATCCTAACGTAACAAGTGTTATCGCTGTATTGGAACTCCCTACTTCAGAGGATGGCGTTGTAGCTGCTTTCTGCGGTGAAGAATGTCGTGGCATATCCCAAGAGGTGGAAGGACTGTTGTATATGAATGTCCATGGTGAGGGAGGTGAAACTTTGCACTTGAAAGCTATGGATGCACAAGGGGGGATTTATGACATTGAACAAACGTTTGTTCTCACTCCTGAAAATGTGTTGGGTAGTCGCAAAGTTCCATTCCAACTGACAGTGAAAGGTGATGATGTTGTTGAACTCTCATCAGCAGCACGTGCGGTGTCTACGACATATTACACTCTCAATGGAGTACAGGTGGATAAACCTACATCTGGTGTGCTCGTAGAGAAGATTGTCTATGAGAATGGTAAAGTTGTTGCCCGTAAGATTGTGAGATAGGACATATCTTTGTTTCTGTTGATTCTCTTATGCGGATTCCGCGGTAGCTATTGGAGTCTTTTAAGTTGGGTGGAAAAAATAAGAAATAGAGGGCGTACCCATCAGTGCGCCCTCTATTCTCTTTATAATCGGTTAGTGATTATGCCAAGTTGGGGTTCAAGGTAGCCCACTCGCTTACGGGAGGAATGATGCCGAGGTTGATGATCTCATCACGCATTACCTGGAGGTGAGCGTATGAAGCGTCGAGAGCAGCCATCTCCTCTGCAGTGCCGGTTACCTCACCGAAGTGTACGCCAGTAGCGTCGATAACGGTAGGCATAGCCATGAGCACGTGCTGGTACTTCTCGTTGTTTACGTAGCAACCTGCGGGCCAGTGGAACTCAGCGCCACCCATAGCAGCCTCAATCATCTTAACAGACTGGTAAGCGGGGCTCTGGAATGATGAACGGCCACGGAGTTTGATGATGCGTGAACCACCCTGGATAGTGTTGTGCTTGATCTCAGCCCATTTCTCGTCAGAGATTTCATACTCAGAGAGAGGCTTGCCATCAACAGTGATCTTAGAAGCGAATACAGCCATAGCCTCACCGTGACCACCATAGGTGCGAGCACCCTCAACTTTGTACTGAGGTACACCTACAGCCTCGGCGATAGCCTGCTGGAGACGGGTAGAGTCGAGTGCAGCGAGTGAAGTGAGTTGGTTGGGCTTCAAACCTGAACGGATGAGAGCTGTGAGAGCAGTTACGTCAGCGGGGTTGAAGATTACCACTACGTGCTTTACATCGGGGCAGTACTTCTTGATGTTGTCGCCGAACTCAGCAGCAATCTGGCAGTTACCCTTGAGGAGGTCCTCACGAGTCATACCCTCCTTACGGGGAGCACCACCTGAAGAGATGATATACTTAGCACCAGTGAAAGCCTCTTCGGGGTCGATGGTCCAAGTGATATTAGCACCTTCGAAAGCGCAGTGAGCCATTTCCTCAGCCACACCGTTTACACCGGGGCCATAGATGTCGTAAAGGCAGATGTTAGGAGTAAGACCCAACATCAAGGCTGTCTGAGCCATGTTAGAACCGATCATACCACCGGCACCTACAATCACGAGTTTCTCGTCTGTCAAAAACTTCATAATCTTTTTCTTTTTATAGAGGTTAAACAAATGTATTTTCGTGTTTATCGATGCAAAGATAGTGCAAGCCGAGAGAAATATCAAATTTATTTGTATATTTCCAAGGACCGCCTATCTTCAAGCGCGCCGCGAGACGATTAAAGTTACAAAGAAAAGTGTGATGTTGTAAATTTAGTTGAGGACTATAGACTTTGCATGTCGTTGAGTCGCTTGTAGTATCCACCCTTAGCAAGCAAGGACTCGTGTGTGCCGCGCTCTACGATTTCGCCTTCGAGCATCACGCATATCTCGTCGGCATGCTTGATGGTGCTTAGACGGTGGGCGATGGCAATCGTCGTGCGCGACTTCATCAAGCGTTCCAGAGCCTCCTGCACCAGGCGTTCGCTCTCGGTGTCGAGGGCCGAGGTGGCCTCGTCGAGAATCAGTATGGGTGGGTTCTTCAAGATGGCGCGGGCTATGCTGAGGCGCTGGCGCTGGCCTCCCGAGAGGCGGCAGCCTCGGTCACCGATGATGGTGTCGTAGCCCTGCTCGCTTTCCATGATAAACTCATGGGCATTGGCAATCTTGGCAGCCTCGATGACCTGCTCCATGGTAGCCCCCTCGACTCCGAAGCTGATGTTGTTGAATATGGTGTCGTTGAAGAGGATGGCTTCTTGGTTTACGTTGCCGATGAGCGAGCGCAAGTCACGGATGGAGATGTCGCGGATGTCCTTGCCGTCAATGGTGATGCTGCCACCCACAACATCGTGGAAGCGGGGGACGAGGTCAACAAGGGTAGACTTTCCCGAGCCGGACTGCCCTACGAGTGCGATGGTTTTGCCCTTTTCTACGGTGAGGTTTATGCCATGCAGTACTGGTGCTCCGGGGGCGTAGTGGAAGTCTACGTTCTTGAATTCAATGCCTTGTTCGAAGGTCGATAATGATGTCGGCTTGTCGGCCTCTTTGATGGGATTCTTGGCACTGAGTATCTTGTCTACACGTTCCCAACAACCCATTCCGATGGGGATGTTATAGAATGCTTTGGATAGGTCTTTGATGGGATTGAGGATATTATAGAGCATCACGAGGTAATAGATGAAAGTGGCTCCCTCCATGCCCGATGTGCCGTTGAGGATGATGTAGCCTCCTGCCCACATCACGATGACGATGATGCAGGTGCCCATGAATTCACTGGCGGGATGAGCGGCCGATTGGCGTATCGTCATGCGCATCACCGCATTGCGGTAGGTGTTGTTGATGTTGGCAAAGCGCTCTTTCATCTTACTCTCGGCGAGGAAAGCCTTGATGATGCGCAGTCCGCCCAATGTCTCGTCTAACTGGGCAAGTAGGGTGCCCCAATAGTTTTGTGCTTCTTTGGACGTGCGTTTCAGCTTGCGGCTGATGGCTCCCATGGCCCAAGCGAGCACGGGCATAGCAATGAGTACGAAGAGGGTGAGCTCCCAACTGAGGAAGAAAAGAGTACCCAAGGTTACTACGATGGCTATGGGATTTTTGATGAGCATCTCCAGTGAGTTGGAAAGTGTAGTCTCAAGACCACCCACATCGCTGCTCATGCGCGAAATGATATCTCCCTTGCGCTCATCAGAGAAGAAACTCAAGGGGAGTCCTAATACCTTATTGTATACTTGTATGCGGATATCTCGTACTACGCCAGTGCGTAGGGGAATGAGCGTAGCAGCCGATCCGAAGTAACAGGCCGTCTTCAAGAGAGTTAGCACTACGAGTATCACTCCCGACATAATGAGCACCCACAAGGCGCCACGCACTTCGATGAAGTGGTTCATGTAGTAGTAGAAATTGTTCTTGATGACTTCGGCTGCATTGCCATCAGCCCATGTCATGTGTGCATATCTCGTGTCGCTCACCTGGAACAGAATTTGCAGTATGGGAATGAGCAGGGAGAAGGAGAATACATTGAGTACTTGTGCCAGTAGATTGAGCACAAGGTTGCTGATGAGGTATTTGCTATAAGGAGGGACGAAACGTCTGATTAACTGGAGGAATTCTTTCAACATAAGTGATGTGTTATGAATCGCAAAGGTACGAACAAAGGTGGAAGATATGCAACGTTTACTTTGATATTTTACAGCGTGATGTCCAATCTGGTCGTTATCCACGTGTGAAACATGCGCTGTGCCTCTTCGGTGGTCTCGCCCAAGGAGTTGATGCAGCCGAACTTTAAACTCTTGTTGGCATCAGCTTCGGCAATCTTGCGGGCCATATACTCAGCGGATTTTTCTTGTGAGGGCTTGAAAAAACAAGTGGTGTTCTTGGGCGAACGGACTTGTAATTTTTTCTCGCGATAGGCTCCGATATAGAAAAAGGTAGGTACGCTGCATTGTGAGGACTCGCGGAAACGATGTCTTGCATTATAGTCAATCAGCCCAGGGCGATTGGCGAAGAACTCTTCGTACCACGTGCGGCGCATGGGCAGTGGGGCATGGGGGAAGAGGTAGAAGTGACTCTCTCCTAATATGTCGGCAGCGTTGAGCATGGCATCCTTGTGTCCGAACTCCTTGTGCTTTCTTCCCAGATGCTTCCCCCAACGTAGCAGGCGAGCCCATAAGGTAGAGAAGCGCTCGGCATAGATATGGGTATTGTCGCCTTCGAACCACATGTCCTCCGTTGCTGGTGAGGCTAAAAATACATCGTCGTTGAAGTATAACACTCTGTCACTCAGTCCAGGTATACGCCAAAGCATGGTCTCGATGCTGATTGAGTTGAAGGTGGGTAGATATTGCTCGTATCCACGGAACAGTACCATGTGGTCTACCACCTCGATGGGTATAGTGTTGTTAGGGAAGTTGCGTGCCACAAACTCATCCACATGCGGGTCTTGATTGTCGGTGACGATGAATATTTTGTGTACCCAAGGTGCATAGCGCAGTACCGAGGCTACGCAGTAGTATATCTCTCCTGTAGACCGATAGCGCATGGCTCCGGCGATGTCGTCAAAGTAGGTCTCGTTCTTGCCAGTGAGGTATTGAGCTTTCTTGCGCTTGTGGACAGGGTCGTCACCATCGACCCAGGCGATAACTACGTCCGTCATGCTTGTAGGTTTATAGAATGTCCTTGAATCGTTCGGGTATACGCACCACTACCTTGGTGATGGGGTTCCAAGGCTTGTTCCATGCAAAGGGCTGGCGTAACCACTGCTGTACGATACGCATGCCTCTCACCGTCTTATCCCATTCGCGAGCTTTGGCACCTGTGATAACGTAGATGGTCTTGGCGCGTTTCTTGATATGTCCCAGTCGACCAGTAGAGACAAGGTCGCTATTACCCATACGCTCCTTGATCATTTCTAAGTCGATACTACCGAAATGGAAGAGGAAGAGGTTCTCGTCAATGTAATAGTTATGCCCCTTCACACGGTGGAATCCTGAACCCCACATTACGGGTTTTGCTATTACTGACGGCTTGGTGTATCGAGAGCAGAGATAGGCATAACTGCGTTGGTTAAGGAAGGGCTTGTGGTCATCGATAACCTCCTCTCGTTCAAGGTGCTGCCCTACGTCGACACCAAGCCCCGACAGGCAGGTATCTACCTCTTTCTTATTGAGATATTCTTGCAACGTCATCCCCACCTTGGGGTCAACGATGAGGAATTCGTCGGCGTCAACTCCTATGACTATGTCGTATCCCTCTTCCTGCATCAAACGTGCAGCTTGGAGGGAGAGAAAGGTGAGGCGCTCCTTTTCGGCCTTCACCACCATACCCGGTATGCGAGGCTTGAGCTCCGTAGGTACCCCTTCACAGAAGTCAGGTACACGTTGGTCTTCACCATCGAAATAGATTCTCAAGTTTTCGCGTCCCAATTGAGCTCCATAGTACTCTACCCATTTGCGTAGATAGAACTCATCGTTACGCACCATAGTGATAGCGCAAATCCTTTTCATGACATTGTTTGTTGGGACAAAGATAGCACAAGCCTACAAAAAGAACAAATTTCGACAATTGTTTTTGGAGGAGGTGAGGAGGCTCCTTCCTTCATAAACCGAAATATCTGGAAATTGTTTGCGTATCTGTTGCTCTGTGTTTTCATACTTGCTGTAAACTCCTTGCGAAGTGTGAAAAATGCATAATTACGTCCGAAATGATGTAATATTCAGATAAAAAACGTAAATTTGTCCGTTTTTTCAAAATTAAGTATAAAGATATGGATAAATTTAGCTACGGATTGGGTCTTGGTATCGGCCAGCAGCTGCTCTCTATGGGCGCTGAGGTGAATGTCGATGACTTTGCTCAGGCAATCCGTGATGTATTGGAAGGTAAAGAGACTGCGCTCAGCTTTGCTGAGGCACAGCAGATTGTAAACAACCACTTTGCTGAGATGGAGAAGAAGGCGCATGCTGCTGCTATCGAGCAAGGTGAGATGTTCCTCAAAATGAATAAGGAACGCGCGGGTGTGACCACACTTCCCAGTGGATTGCAGTATGAGGTGTTGGCATCGGGTACAGGCCGCAAACCTAAGGCTACTGACAAGGTACGTTGTCACTACGAGGGACGTCTGGTGGACGGAACTATGTTTGACAGCTCCGTAGAGCGTGGAGAACCTGCCGTATTTGGTGTGAACCAAGTGATTGCCGGATGGGTTGAAGCATTGCAACTCATGAGCGAGGGTGACAAATGGAAACTCTACATTCCCTATAACCTCGGTTATGGTGAACATGGTGCAGGAGCTGCCATCCCTCCCTACAGCACATTGGTGTTTGAGGTGGAACTCTTGGAAGTATTGTAAGGATTATAGATAATAAACGGAAATAAAGAAATGAAGAAAACTGTCTTTTCAGTAGCTATGGCCTTTGCAGCAGGCCTTTTTGTAAGTTGCACAACTGCCGCTCCTAAGGTTGAATTGAAAGGTGCTACCAAAGCCGATTCGTTGGCTTATGCGATTGGTATATCTCAAACTCCAGGTCTGAAGGATTATCTTGTAGACCGCATGGATGTAGATACAACTTACATGGGTGAGTTCGTGAATGGTGTGCTTGATGGCGCAAATGCAGATGACAAGCAGAATGCTTATCTCTCTGGCGTGCAGATTGGTCAGCAGGTGGTGAATCAGATGATTCCTGGCATTGCAGGAGAACTTTTTGCTGGTAAGAAAGGTGAACTCAACAAAAAGAATTTTACCGATGCTTTTGTGGCGGGCGTAACCGAAAAGGGTATGAAGATGACTTTCGATGAGGCTCATAACAAGGCTATGGCACTTATGACTGCTATTAGAACAAATAATGATTCTACTGCTAACCTCAAGGCGCAGATTGATACTTTCTCATACGCTATGGGCCTGGCTCAGACTCAGGGCTTGAAGAACTTCATCGTTTATCGCATGGATGTAGATACCACCTATATGGCCGATTTCGTGAAAGGTTTGAAGACTGGTGTCAAGGATGGTGACAATGCGAAGAAGGGGGCGCTTTATGCAGGTGTGCAGATCGGTCAGCAGATTGCTAATCAGATGATTCCTGGTATTAGCTACGAGGTGTATGGTAACGAAGAGGAACTCATCAGTAAAGACTTTTTCCTTGCAGGATTCCTCGCTGGTGTTACAGAAAAGAATATGGCAATGCAGCCTATGGAAGCTCAGATGGCTGCAATGACACTGATGGAGGAAATCAAGAACGAACGTTTCGAGCAGCAGTTCGGTGCTGTAAAGGCTCAGGGCGAGGCTTACCTTGATTCTATCGCTAAGACTGAGGGTGTGGTGAAGACTGAGAGTGGTCTCTGCTACAAGGTAATCACTGAGGGTAAGGGTGCAGTTCCTGCCTTGACCGACAAGGTGAAGGTACACTATCGTGGTACACTCATCGATGGTACAGAGTTTGATAGCTCATATAGCCGTAACGAACCTACCACCTTTGGAGCAAATCAAGTGATCGCAGGTTGGACCGAGGCACTTACCATGATGCCCGTAGGCTCAAAGTGGATGCTTTACATTCCCCAAGAGTTGGCGTATGGTAGCCGCGACTTGGGTACCATCAAGCCCTTCTCTACACTCGTGTTCGAGGTTGAGTTGCTTGAGATTGTAAAGTAAAAACCTTTAGAAGGAAGAGTTAATAGTTAAGAGGGAAGAGTTGTCTCCGAATGGTGCTCTCTTCCCCTTTCCTTTTCACTCTTAACTCATAAATCTTAACTTTTCACTCTTCACTCTTCACTCAAGAAATGTCTACCATAATCTATCCGTCCCCCATTTTTGGCCCCATCAAAAGCCGTCGATTAGGTGTGTCGCTTGGAATAAATCTGTTGCCAGGTGATGGTAAGGTGTGCACATTTGATTGTATCTACTGTGAGTGTGGCTTCAATGCTGAACGTAGACCTCAACAGAAGTTGCCCACTCGTGGCGAGGTGGCCGAGGCATTGGAGCGTAAGCTGCAGCAGATGCAGATTGAGGGTATAGCACCTGATGTCCTTACCTTTGCCGGTAATGGTGAGCCTACGGCTCATCCCGACTTTGCCGGTATTATTGATGATACATTGTCTTTACGCGACCGATACTTCCCTCTGGCGAAGGTGAGTGTGCTTACCAATGGTACTCGCATCGATAGGGTGGAGGTCTTTGAGGCATTGAAGCGGGTGGATAATAACATCGTGAAACTTGACACGGTGAATGTGGAGTATATTGCTCGTGTAGATCGCCCCGTAGGACGATATGACCTCCCCATGCTCCTCGAATGCATGAAAGCTTTTGATGGACGATGTGTCATACAGACCATGTTCATGAAGGGGGTTGATGCTGATGGCGTATTTGTGGATAATACTTTGGAAGAGTATGTAGGGCCATGGCTTGATGTCGTGGAGCGTATCGCACCGCGCGAGGTGATGATTTATACCATTGACCGGGAAACCCCTGCGCATGGCTTGCTGAAGGCCTTGCCCGAGGAACTCGATGGCATTGTTTCCCGTCTTCGCGCTCGAGGTATCAAGGCTTCGGCGTCGTATTGACGCAAAGGCTTTGCACAAGCGCAACTATGTATGGCAAAAAGGAAGAGAGGATGCAAACGCGTCCTCTCTTCCTTTTTCTTAATATTGCTCCTTCTCGTTGGGGAAGTCACCGCTTTTCACATCCTCCACATAGTGGCCTACGGCCTCGGTGACGATGGAGAAGAGGTCGGCATAGCGGCGCAGGAAACGGGGGCTGAAGTCATTGGTCATGCCCAGCATGTCGGTCACCACCAGCACCTGTCCGTCGACGTTGCCTCCGGCCCCGATACCGATAACGGGGATGGTGAGCTCCTTGGCTACGCGCTCGGCCAAGGCTGCAGGAATCTTCTCCAGCACGATGCCGAAGCAACCAGCCTCCTCAAGCAACTTTGCGTCGCGGATGAGCTTCTCGGCCTCGGCTTCCTCTTTGGCGCGCACGGCATAGGTGCCAAACTTATTTATCGACTGAGGCATCAAGCCCAGATGACCCATCACGGGGATACCGGCTGCAAGGATGCGCTTCACCGAGGGCAGTATCTCCTCGCCGCCCTCGAGCTTGAGCGCATCGGCATGGGTAATCTTCATCATGTGGATGGCATTGTTCACCGCCTCTATATCGCTGCCTTGGTAGGTGCCGAAGGGCATGTCGACTACTACGAGGGCACGTTGCACGGCTTTTACTACCGACTTGCCATGATAGATCATCTGGTCGAGGGTGATGGGGAGGGTGGTCACGTTACCTGCCACGACATTGGATGCCGAGTCGCCTACGAGGATGATGTCGATGCCCGCACGGTCGACGAGCGAGGCCATGGTGAAGTCATATGAGGTGAGCATAGAGATTTTCTCTCCGCGCTGCTTCATCTCTAAAAGTCGGTGGGTTGTAACCTTGCGTTTGTCATCGCTGATATACGCCATAATGTTGTCCTTTTAAGTTAAACTTGTATATAAACAAAAAAGGAAACACGTTGTGCGTCTCCTTTTTCTTTAAGTGGTGCCACCAGGAATCGAACCGGGGACACAAGGATTTTCAGTCCTTTGCTCTACCAACTGAGCTATGGCACCTCCTTTTGTGCAGTTGTTTTCTCAATTGCGGTGCAAAGGTACGCCTATTTTTTGAATCTGCAAAAGAAAAGATAAAAAAAATCTACTTTTTGCAACGATTTATATAGAAAACAACAAAAATGGTCTGCCGGAGCAGACCATTTCGCGTTTTTTAAGGCGGAGAAATGTTTACTTAATCCACACCTTATGACCATCCGAGGTGATGTAGATGCCCGATTTGGGGTGTGCTACTTCACGACCGTGCAGGTCATAGAAGATAACAGCCTTGGAAGTCTTTACCGACTCGATGCCGGTGGGCGTGCCGATGTGGAGCGGCAAAGTCGACGCTCCGCTATCGCTGATGTAGTAGGCGATGTTGGCCGAGACACTACCGGTGCTGCTCGAACGCTTCTTGAAGGCCGAGGCGCTGTTGGGCATATAGATATTGCTGCCGCTAACACTCTGTGTCTTCAACGTACCCTTCAGATAGTTGGTGTATTCGTGGCTATCGTCACTCCCGGTGATGGTCAGCTTGTAGCTGCCCTTTTCACCGATGAGTATCGCGGGGCTATTGGCCGGTATGCTGTTATTAGCATAGGGATGGATGGCCATACATTCAGTGCCCTCGATCGTAACGACGGTATCGGCATAGTATGCAGTGAGCCCCTCGGGAAGGCTGACGCTGAACGGGAGGTTCACGGTGGTGTAGGCATTGCTTCCGATGGTAACGCCATACTCCTCGGCAGGCTCGATATACCAGAGCGATGCTGCTGCATCGGCAGTCCAGGGCACAAGGCGTGTGTTGTCGCCGGCGAGGTGCAGGCCCACGTTTCCGCCGGTCTTGTTGGTGCACACGATAGAGCTCTTACCGCTATTACGGGTCGTCAAGGTCCAGATACCCGCTGCCGCTTCATCTTGGGTCACAATGGGCTGGGTCTCATTCGCACCGAGAGGACCGAGGAAGTACTCGTAGTTACCGTTGTAGAGGAAGTACTTGCCCCCGTCGGCAGTGGGCACGAACGAGAAGTACTGGTCGGCATTGGCGGTGCTCGATGCTGATGCTCTAACACGCTCTGCCTCGGGCTGCAGGTAGAGCGATGCATTGGAGCGCTCGGTGTTGCGGATGCGATACCATGCACCGGGGATGAGCTCTATGGCTGGCGCGTTGATGATGGCGTTGTTGATGGCCTCGTAAGACTCCTGTGAGGGCGAGTCGGTGTATGCCGTGAGCGCTGCATTGATTTGCTCCTCTGCCTCGGGATAGAGGCAGCCTACATAGTTGCCTGTGCCCAACTCTACGGTTGAGAGCTTGGCCTCGATGTCCTCGGTGATGAAGGCGCGGCTGTCGAGTTCGGGATAGTAGGTATAGGCACTATCGGTGATCTGCTCCAGTGAGTAGTTCTTATACACGATGGTGTATCCGCCACCACTGGTGCCATAGGTGTCCTCTTCGTAGAGGAAAGCCAAGGTGCTGTCGGCCTGCCAGCAGAGGGTAGAGTAGGCCGAGCTGAGGTAGCTGGCTTGATGGCGGCCATCCCAGTTCTCGGAGAGGGCGGCGGGAGTGACGAAGTCGGCCAGGCTCTCCAACTCCTTATAATATATACCGACGTTGGCACGCCCTGAACCGAGGGGCACAGATTGCAACTGAATGTATACGGGCTTGCCATCAGAGATACGCTTGGCGGGAAGGTTGATAATCTCTCCGTTGGTAGAGTTGCTGATGGCGGTGGTGCCATTGTTGGAGTTGCCTGAGAAGCTGTGGGTACCCCAACGGCCTTCGGCTTTCTTGCTATCGGTGTAGGAGAAGATGTTGTAGTAGCGTCCGCCAGTGACACGTGAACTGATGAGCACCGAGCCATCGGGGAGCTCATCGGCCTTGGGCTCGTCGGCTCCACTGGGGATAGGAGCTACGTTGGGGTCGCCGAGGATAGTCCACGTCTCTCCGAAGTCATCAGAGTAAAGGGCGAAGTTCATATGGGTACCATTGACATCCTTTACCAAAACGGCACAATAGATGCGGTAGTAGTTGCCCACCTTGATGTACTTACTCTGCGAAATCTTACCTGAGCCCACGAACATAGCGCGCACGGGGCCATAGGGTGTATTGTCGAGCTGTGAGTAGATGCTCTCTGAGCGGTCTACGGGAGCACTCCAGGTCTTACCATAGTCTTCACTATAGAAGTGAGCGATGCCCTGGTGGTTGTTGCGCTGTCCGTTGGGGAAAGACACATTGCCCGAGCAACTGAGCACAAGCACACGGCTGCTCTCGCGATCAGCAACGATACAGGGGTCGCCGAAGCCTACATACATCTGGCCGGGTGTGTTCACACCTGCAGCGCCTTGACCGTTGATGATGGGGAAGATATCTCCCCAAGTCTTACCATTATCCTCACTGATGCGAGCGTGAAGGTCGATGCGACCGTTGGTCGCCATACCGATATCGGCACGGCTGTGACGGTAGTCGGCCACAGCGATGAGGTCACCATTTGAGGCGGTGGCAATGGCTGGGATGCGGTAGGGGATAGCTGCACTGGTGGGGGTGGGGAACACCTCGAATTGGGGCTCAGGAATGATAGTGCTGCGCTTGATGCTTACCTTGAAGTTCGAGAAGGTAATACCCTTGTTCGCTCCACTCTGCGTGAAGGTGGCCACGCGCTCTTCCAATCCACTGACATCAATGTGCTGCATTGTAGCCGAAGAGGTGTAGGTCTTGCCGCCAATGTTGAGGGTGAGCGAGTAACTGGCATCGCCACCGGTGTTGGCAAAGTCGAAACGGTAACCCTCTACGATGAAGCCCTCGGGGGCGGTAATCGTGTAGGTAGAACTACCTGCGGTGCCGGAGTAGCCTGCGATGTTGTCGCCCGAGGGGGTCATGTTATTGGCTCCTGTGCCAAGGCTGAAACCGCTGACTACATTGCTTTCCCACTTGGAGTGCCACGTGCCATTGCTATTGCTGGCAGTAAAGGTGCCCTTTGATACTAACACCTCGAGTGAGGTCTCGGCAAGGGCTATCTGTAGGGTTGAGCCGGCATCTGCACCCTCGGCCCAAAAGGCGAGCTTGCCAATGCCGCCAAAGTTGTTGACTTTATAGGAAGTGCCATGAAGCTGCATATAATATCCTTCAACATTGGCAATCTTGTCGGAACTGACAAAATCCCATGCACAGACATAACCTGAGGGGAGTTCCGAGATGCTGTAGAGAATGGGATAGGTGCCTCCTCCCGTACCGCCATAACCCGAGATTGCTTTCATCTCGGCAGATGAGCCCAATACTTTTCCCGCTCCAGCCTGTTTGTTATAGATGGTATAGCCATCGGCATCGTTTCCGGTGAAACACCAAAGGTCCTTGTCTTCGTATTGCGTGGTAGCACGACCTACACTGATAAACTCCGCATTTTCATTGTCGGCCAGGATGGCTCCGCCCTCGCCCAAGCGCATCGTGTACCATTGTGTGCCTTCGGCAAATTGGCCGTTAGTTACCGTTGTTGTTACAAAAGGTGCTGCCCATAGAGTTGCAGATGCAAAGAGAGTGAGCAGGGTGATGGGGAATTTTCTCTTTTTCATAATTCAATGTGGTTTTACTTAGATATGGAATTAGAATTATTTATCAGTCAATGCCTGCCAGCCTTGTGCCTTCAGTTCCATCTCGCCGCCATCGCGGGTGATGAGCATGCAACCCAGCTCGGGTTTGGTGATGTGTCCAATGAGGCGCACGCCTTCAATCTTGCTCACCTTCTCATGATCGGTGAGGGGTACGGTGAACAGCAGTTCGTAGTCTTCGCCACCATTGAGGGCGCAGGTGATGACGTTCATGTTGAACTCCTCGGCCATTACGGCGGTCTGATAATCGAGCGGAATATGCTCTTCGTATACACGGCATCCGGTGCCACTCTGCTTGCAGATGTGCATAAGTTCTGAAGAGAGTCCGTCCGAGATGTCCATCATTGCGGTAGGTTGGACACCGGCCTCTGCCAATGCTGCGATGATGTCGCGGCGTGCCTCAGGCTTAAGTTGGCGCTCGAGTAAGTATTCTTTACCCGAGAAATCGGGCTGCACGCTGCTATCGCCCATAAACACACTCTTTTCACGCTCAAGGAGCTGGAGCCCCATATAGGCTGCGCCAAGATTGCCCGACACACAGATGAGGTCAGTCTCCTTAGCGCCATTGCGGTATACCACCTTGTCTTTGGGAGCATCACCGATGGCAGTAATGCTGATGGCGAGTCCTGTGAGCGATGCCGAGGTGTCGCCACCCACGATGTCTACGTGGTGCGCCTCGCATGCCAGACGCATACCGGCATACAGTTCCTCAATATCCTCTACCCCAAAGCGCTTGCTGATGGCCAGCGACACGGTAATCTGCCGTGGGGTTCCATTCATAGCATAGATATCCGAGAGGTTTACGGTCACCGCCTTGTAGCCCAAATGTCTCAAAGGCACATAGGTGAGGTCAAAATGCACACCCTCCATCAGGAGGTCGGTGGTGACGAGCACCTGTTTGTCGGGATATTCGAGCACTGCACAGTCATCGCCCACGCCATATTTGGATGAGGCATTCTGCAATTCGATATTCTCGGTGAGGTGACGGATGAGTCCAAACTCACCAAGAGTGGATATAGGGGTTCTTTTCTCTGTATTCATTTATATATAGGAAAGTTTAGTTTGCACGGTTGATAAGTTCACGCATAATCTCTGTCATGAGAGGTTGCGCCTTGTCGGCAGCTGCTTGTACCTCTTCGTGAGTGACCTCTACAATCTTGCCTTCTACACCAAGATCGGTGATGACCGACATGCCGAACACGCGGATGCCGCAGTGCTTGGCCACAATAACCTCGGGGACGGTACTCATGCCTACAGCATCGCCACCAATGACACGGAAGTATTTGTACTCGGCAGGAGTCTCAAAGGTGGGCCCACTTACACCTACGTATACACCTTCAACTACGCGGATGCCCTTCTCTGCTGCGACCTCCTTAGCTTGGGCGATGAGCTGACGGCTATAGGGTTCGCTCATGTCAGGGAAGCGCGGACCATAGTCAATGTTCTTACCGCGGAGCGGATGCTCGGGGAAAGTATTGATGTGGTCGGTGATAATCATGAGGTCGCCAATCTCAAAGTCGGGGCTCATGCCTCCCGCTGCATTGGATACAAAGAGGGTTTTGATGCCCAACTCACGCATCACACGCACGGGGAAGGTAACCTCTTTCATCGAATAGCCTTCATAATAGTGGAAACGACCCTGCATGGCCATGATGTCCTTATCGCCCAGCTTGCCGAAGATGAGCTTGCCGCTATGTCCCTCCACGGTCGAGAGGGGGAAGTTGGGGATATCTTCGTATTTGAGCTCGTATCTATCGGTAATCTCATTGACCAGACTGCCTAAGCCCGTACCGAGGATGATGGCTGTCTCGGGGCTTGTGTTCATTCGTTCCTTAATGAACGATGCGGTTTCTTGAATTTTTGCTAACATAGTCAGTAATATAATTGTCAAATGAATCCTGTTGATCTTGTAAGAACTGTACCTCTATGGGGAGGATGTATAGGTTTTTTGTGATGACTTCGTCAAGAGGGAGACTGCTTAGGCGGGCGGCATCTTTTTCGGTGGTGATGATGAGCTTGTCTATGGCTTCTATCCTTGAATATGTCTTGCTTATAGCTTGTAGCTCCGATGCGGTGAAGTTATGGTGGTCGGCATATTCCATGTGGATGATATGCTCGGTGTGTTCGCGTAGTTTTTCCACTAATGGGGCTGCGGATGCAATTCCTGTAACTAAGAGAACGTGCGTGTTCTTGGATAGCGTGTGCAGTGCCTTCCTGTGGGGAGTTGCAAATGCTTTCATGTCACCATAGTTGAAGGTGGTGAAATAGAGTCTCTGATAGGGGCGCAAGTCCAAATGCTTGGTGACGATACGGAAATCAATGGGCTTGATATCCTTTGGACACTTGGTTACGATAATGACGTGGGCGCGGTGAAGACTCGAAGCGGGCTCGCGCAACATGCCGGAAGGTATGATGGCATCTTCGTATATCGGACGGTTGTAATCCATCAGTACGATGTTGATGCCTGGTGTCACATATCGGTGCTGGAAAGCATCGTCGAGTAGAATTACTTCTACGTCTTTTGACTCATCCTCTTCGCAAAGTTTGTGGATACCATGTCTGCGGTTGGCGTCGACGGCAACATGTATGTCGGGATATTTGGATTTTATTTGGTATGGCTCATCACCTATTTGTTGGGCTGTACTGTTGTTTGTTGCCAATTGGTAACCCGAACTTTTGCGCTTGTATCCACGGCTCAACAGCGCCACTTTGAACCTCTCTTTAAGTAAATTGATCAGGTGTTCTGTATGGGGCGTTTTTCCCGTTCCGCCTGCTGTCAGATTGCCGACAGATATGACAGGAATGTCAAACTCTTCAGAGGGGAGAATTTTCCAATCGAAGAGCTTATTGCGTATCCCTATTACCATTTGGTATATGAACGTAAAGGGGGACAATATATGACGTTGTTTGATGTGTTCTTCGCTCATGGGGACTTCATCGAATGAATATCTTTACAAAGGTATGTCTTTGCGTTGAATTCTCCTACAATACCGGCGAATATTTTATTTCAAAAATATGTAAACGCGCGAGATTCTGATAAGTCTAAGATATAAAAATAACTTTTTTTGAAGAATAATCAGCTTTTTTCATGGTTGCACGAAAAAAAAACAATACTTTTGTGCCGAAAATGGCGCGGAATAGAAAAAATATTCGTAATTTGCGCTCGTTTTCCAAGATTGTGTCACGGTGTGGCGCGTTTGGAAAGGTGCTCGAGTGGTTGAAGAGGCACGCCTGGAAAGCGTGTATACGTCAAAAGCGTATCAGGGGTTCGAATCCCCTTCTTTCCGCAGAGGTGAACACAAGAGTTAATTTTGTAAACATTTAAATATTAGTATTAATTAAAAGTAAAACACAATGAAAAAGTTTTTTGCAGTATTTGCAATGTTTGGAATCCTTTCATTTGGATTGTCACAGACAGTAGTTGCTCAGGACGAAGTAGCAGCACAGACAGAGACCGTAGATTCAGCAGCAGTTGATTCTGCAGCAGCAGAAGAGGCAGCTCCCGCAGAAGTTGCTCCCGTTGAGGAAGAGACTGTTGGTATGCACAAGGCTCTTAAGGTTAAGTTTATTGAGGGTGATGCAAGCTTCATGTCATTGGTAGCTATCGCATTGGTTCTCGGTTTGGCTTTCTGTATCGAGCGTATCATCTACTTGAGCCTCGCTGAGGTGAACACCAAGAAGCTCCTCTCTGCTGTTGAGGCTGCTTTGGCTAAGGGTGATGTAGAAGGTGCTAAGAATATCTGCCGCAACACACGTGGTCCCGTTGCTTCTATCTGCTATCAGGGTCTCTTGCGTATCGATGAGGGTATGGACGTTGTTGAGCGTTCAATCGTTTCTTATGGTGGCGTTCAGTCAGCTGCTCTCGAGAAGAACTGCTCATGGGTAACTCTCTTCATTGCGATGGCTCCTTCACTCGGATTCTTGGGTACTGT
>JAZKYH010000065.1:0-11088 GCA_045612065.1 Bacteroidaceae bacterium | reverse complement strand
CAAATATTGGAGGCAAGATGCTTCTTACAGCGATCAATACGAGGGTCAATTTCTTCTATAGACAAAGAAAACTGCATTATTTTAGAAGATTCGGCGTTGAGCTTTTTCATATTTACATAATATTATTCACTATGTAAATATACTAATAATCAGCGGCATAAGCAAATTTTCTTGCTAATATTTCGTTCTAAAATACTGCTAGTTTATAATGCGTTTTCCCTGATCGTCGCATCCATACACGTGTTTGCCCGCGTCCAAACGCGCATACGTAGGCGTACAAACACGCGAGTTTACAGATGCAAATTTACGAAATTATCCGTACTTTTCCAAATTTTTACCCATAGTTTTTATACGAGACATGAGGTATTGACATCGGCATTTTCATATAGTAATTTTGCGGTAGAAATATGGTTTGACAACCTTTCAAGTTCTTCATAAAGAGCTTGGAATATCGATAACGATATTCTTTCTACCGCGACATCGCTCACACTCTGCATAGATTAAGCAAGCTTATCTCTGCTCTCGCTAAACCGCGATGTTGTCAGTAGGAGATGGAGCATAAATTGTGAATTATTAAATTAATCCTGCTTTGCAGGCTTTTCCTCCTTCGCACCTCGGCAATTCAAGCAAGCTTGATTGCTCTCGGTTTGTCGTCGGTTGTAAATAAATAGTAAATTGTAAATAATAGCTACCTATGCAAGAATCTAATGTAAACCAGCAAACGCAATCTTACGGAGACGTGCTCCGTGAGACCCAGCAGGCGGAGTTTCCCCTGCTCGGCGAAGTGACTGCACCCTTCATGGACAACCCCTTAACGCTGATGAATGCCATCACCGATGAGGAGGGCACGATGGTGCCCTGTCCCCTACCCGACACGATGACCCAGTGCCTGCCACAGATGATAAGCGAGCCCTTGAGCTTGTATGAGGATGCAGACATACGCACCATGCTCCTCGCCGCACTGATGGCTACGGTAGGCTCTGCCATGAGCCATGTGCGCGTGCGCCACGGTCAGCGACTCTACTCGCTCGGCATCATGAACCTCTGCGTGGGTCCCTCGGCCTCGGGCAAGGGATGCGTGGGCCACGTGGCGAGCCTCATCGACGGCATCAACAAAATCATCATCCAGGAGAGCAATGAGGCCATGGCCGACTATCGTAAAAGACACAAGCGCTACAACCGCCTCACGAGCCAGCTCAACTTTGCCGCCAAGGGCGACATAGAACACCTCGTGGATGTGAACAATATTGCCGAGGAGGTCGACGAGCCCCAGGCTCCCCTGCGCCGCATGCACAAGTTGCCCTCGAAGACCACGGCGGCCAACCTCTACCGCCTCATCTATGCCAATGGAGAGAACATATCGTATCTCCACATCCCTGAGTTGGCCGAACTGAGCGCGGCCAACCGAGGTCCGTTCGGCGACTTCATGTACATCTTCCTCGCTGCCCATGGCGAGGAGGACCTCCACACCGCCCGCAAGACCGACGATGAGGACTACCACATCGAGCATACGCGCCTATCCTTCGTGGGCACGGGCACCATGTCATCGGTGCGCGACTTCATCCCCAACCTCGAGGACGGCCTCTCCACCCGCTTCCTCTACCACAACCTGCCCGCCAAGAGCACCTTCCGCAAGGAGATGGGCGAGGCCACTGCCGAGGCATTCCTCGATGTGTATGGCCATCATCGCGGTGTGCTCACCGAGATATGGAAGGAGCTGCGCCAGTTTGATGGACGTCCCGACGAAGATCTGCCCCGACTCATCCTCCTCGATGCCCAGCACGAATATATCGACAAGTACTATGAGCAGATGCTGTCGTTCATCTCGCTTACCCAGCCAGACAGGGACCTGCGTGCCCCCATCCTGCGCTCGCGCCTCAACCTCTACCGCATGCTCATGATCATCGCCGTGCTGCGCCGCCACGAGGAGTTGGGCTGTGTAGAGGGTATGTTTGCCGAGCAGCGCTTCACCATCTCGGAGGCCGACCTCAAGTGGGGACTCGCCTATATCTTCTATTGCGTGATGCAGACCTCGGCCCTCTACAACCGCCTGCGCCGTGAGGAGAAGGAGGAGGAGACCACGCGAGCCTACATCAGCGCCCTTGCCTTCCTGCATATGATGCCCCACACCTTCACCGCCACCCAAGCCACCGTGAAAGGCGAAGAACTGGGCATCAAGCGCCGCGCCGTGCACTACAAACTGCGCACCCTCCTGAACCAATCCTATATCGAGAACATCGGCTACGGCAAATACCGCAAACTCACCCTTTCGACACGAAGAAAGGCAGCATAGCGAGAATTGCACACTTCACCCCCCTAACCACCAAGAACAAAGCAAGATAGCCCCGCAAAGAATTGCGCAACATTTGCATAGTTTCGTACATTTGTTTCGCTTGTTTTGAGCCCTTGTCCCAAAGTTTTTTGGTGTATTTTTTAGTAGAAATAAATAGGTTATGTCGGAGAATTTTGTTAACTTTGTACCATAAGGAAAGATTGATAGCCCCATGAATAAACCTTTTGAAAATGTAGGCGATATTATCATTTATCAGACCGAGGATGGGCAGGCGCAGGTGGATGTCCATATAAATCAACTAGTGCGAAATTTGCACTAGTTCAAGTTGTCGGAATTTTCGACAGGTTTGACAAGACGGTAAGCGGACTGACAGAAAAAGACACATGTGCATAATTTGCACATATGCAAGTGGAATGGTTATCGGTTGTACACAATATATTTATAAAAACGAAGAATTAGAAAAAAAGAAAGCAATACTCAATTTTTGCGTCTTGCTCATTCTGATAGGTCCGTGGCATTCTATACGCTCGATGTCATCATTTTTGTAGGATGGTTTCGTGTATTTGTTGCGCTTGGTTTGGTGTTATGTTGGGAATAATGGTTATATTTGTGCTACGATAAAACGATTACAAAATGAACAGAATAATACTCGTAGGCAACGGCTTTGATTTGGCACATGGGCTTAGTACTAGTTATAAGAATTTTATGGAGTGGTATTGGGACCAGTGGTTGTATAAATTACGAATATGCCATGAAAACACAACTTCGGATCAATTGTGTACTTTTACGATTAGAAATAAACCGGGAACTTGGCATACTTATGCTTTTCAAAATTTCTCTCCTATTTCATCTCCTAAAGGAAGGGATGAGATTAATAAAATGCTGAAAAGTAATGATGATATGTTCGAGATAGAGCTATGCCCATTCTTAGAAAGGATTTATACAGCCATTGAAACAAGAAATTGGGTGGATATTGAGAACGAATATTATCAGTGTCTACTTGAGTGGAAAAACTATCCTATCGCTCAATTGAATAAAGATTTTGCTTTTCTAAGAGATAAACTTATAGAGTACTTAAGTACCATTGAGTGTCCAGATGTAAACCCTGAAATTAAGAAACTGATACAAGCTCCTATTCTCAAAGATGATATTGCTATAACGTCATTGTCTATATGGACGGATTTTGTGAACGAAAGATTAAAATACGATACCCACAAATGGAATACTTTGCTGAGAAGGTATGGAATGGAGTTGTTTGCTTCAAGGCGCGATTTTGATTATGCCTATAGAGCCGGATTGCCTACTGATCAAGAAGAATATAGCCTTGAAGAGATAGACAGAATGTCCGAACGTTTGAACTCTTCACCGAGCGCATTGATACCTGATCGTATTATGCTGCTCAACTTTAATTATACAAATATGGCCGACCAATCCTTGCCTGACAATGAGGTATTCCCTGTAGTTCATATTCATGGTGACTTAACAGATCCCCATGGCGTTATCTTTGGCTATGGTGATGAAGTGGATGAAGGTTATGAGATGCTGAAAAAGAAAAACAACAATGAATATCTGGAATATATGAAAACTCCCCGATATTTAGAGGCCGACAACTATCGAAGGATGCAAGCTTTCATCGATTCAGCACCATACCAAGTGTTTATTATGGGACATTCGTGTGGTAACTCCGACCGAACATTGCTCCAAACACTTTTTGAACACAAAAACTGCGTGTCAATAAAGCCATTCTATTACGTTAACGAAAAAGGGAAGGATGACTATCTGGATAAAGTGCAGAATATCTCACGAAACTTTACCGATGCCAAGAAAATGCGAGAAAGAGTAGTCAACAAACGCTATTGCGAACCTTTGCCCCAATTAAAGTCGGAATAATCGGTAAAATATTGAAAATATTTTGTAGATTTGTCAGTTAAATAATTAAGCACAGAACAATCATGACCAATATAAAGAAACTCGAGGCCGAGTTGTGGGAGTCGGCCGACCTGCTCCGTCAGGGCAGTAAGCTCACTAGCAGCCAGTATTGCATGCCCGTGTTGGCACTGCTTTTCTTGCGCTATGCCTATAGCCGATTCAAGATGGTGGAGGCCGAAATTCTTCAGAGCCGCCCCTCGCGTGGCGGTCGTGTAATGCCCGTCGAAGCCAGCGACTTTGCAGCCAAGAGTGCGCTGTATCTGCCTCGTGAGGCGCAGTATGACTATTTGGTCAACCTACCCGATAACATCGCATCGGCCGGACTTACTACCAAGGAGGGAAAGGACATCAACTCCCTGGGCGAGGCGGTGAACTATGCCATGCAGCTCGTCGAGAGTCAGAGCGAGCAGCTTACGGGTATTCTGCCCAAGAGCTACACCATGTTTGCCGACGATCTGCTACGCGAGCTCTTGCGCATCTTCAACAACCAGACTATCGACGAAGTGGGTGGCGATGTTATAGGTCGCATCTACGAATACTTCCTTTCCAAGTTTGCCAAGGCTGTGGCCAGCGACGATGGTGTGTTCTTCACTCCCAAGTCATTGGTAAAGATGTTGGTCAACGTGCTGGAGCCCACGTCGGGCATCATGCTCGACCCCGCTTGTGGCTCGGGCGGTATGTTTGTGCAGACGGGCGACTTTGTGAACCATGCAGGCCTTAATGCCAATACGCAGATGACCTTCTACGGACAGGAGAAGGTGGAGTACAACGCCCAGCTCTGCTTGATGAACATGGCGGTGCATGGGCTGAATGGCAAGGTGGTATCGGGCGACGAGGCCAACTCCTTCTACCACGATGCCCATAACCTAGCTGGTAAGTGTGACTATGTGATGGCCAACCCTCCGTTCAATGTCGACAAGGTAAAGAGCGAGTCGGCTTGGGCCGCTGGTCGCCTTCCCTTCGGTTTGCCTAGTGTAAATGCCAAGAGCAAGGAGGTGGGCAATGCCAACTACCTTTGGATAAACTATTTCTATGCCTACCTCAACGACCACGGTCGTGCAGGCTTTGTCATGGCCAGCTCGGCTACCGACAGTGCCAATAAGGATCGCGACATTCGTGAGAAGCTTGTCCGCACGGGCGATGTGGATGTGATGATGAGTGTGGGAAACAACTTCTTCTACACTCTTTCGCTTCCTTGCTCGTTGTGGTTCTTCGATAAGGCAAAGCGTGCAGAGAATCGGGACAAGGTACTCTTTATCGATGCACGAAACTATTATACGGTAGTTGACCGCACCCTCAACGAATGGACCGAGTGGCAGCTTCGCAACCTGCAAGCCATCGTTCACCTCTATCGTGGAGAAACGGAGAAATACCAAGCATTGTTGGCTGATTACAAAAGAGCGTTGGGCGGTACTACAGTAGCATCTGCCCAAGAAGCCATTGACAAGCAAAAGACCGAAGCCAAAGAAGCCATTGACAATGCTGCACGCAAGGACAAAAAACGCATCGAATCCGAGCAGAAAACCATACAAGACGCATTGGAAGACACGCTGGAAACAGCTCGTCAGTACGAATGGTTCACAGAAAAGTTTGGTGAGGGCGAGTATCGTGATGTGCTTGGTCTCTGCAAGATAGCCACTATTCAGGAGATTGAAGAGAAGAACTATTCGCTCACTCCTGGTGCTTACGTGGGTGTCGCAGAAGCCGAGGACGATGGTGTAGACTTCCACGAACGGATGACTGAAATTCATGCAGAACTGAAGCGTTTGAACGATGAAGCCAATGTGCTGATGGGTGAGATATTGAAAGGTTGGGAGGAGCTGAAATGAGTATGAATCATTCATATAACAAACTATTGGCATTGCTCGACGAGTACCATCGTCTGGGCATTGCCGAGCAGATAGACTATCAGAAGTTCTATCTCTATTCGCTCATCACACACTCTACCGCTATCGAAGGAAGTACCGTAACGGAGATTGAGAATCAATTGCTTTTCGATGAAGGTATCTCTGCCAAGGGACGTAGCATCCAGGAGCAGATGATGAACCTCGATTTGAAAGCCGCTTACGAACGTTCCATGCAGTTGGCTCGCCAACATACCGACTTCTCCATAGAGATGCTAAAAGGCCTATCGGCATTGGTCATGAAGAATACAGGTAGCGAATATCACACCTTGCAAGGTACATTCGATTCTTCCAAAGGTGACCTCCGCTTATTGGGTGTAACAGCTGGTGTGGGGGGTAGTTCGTATATGAATTATCAGAAGGTTCCGACCAAATTAGAAGAATTCTGCAAGCGACTGAACGAACGTAGAAATGCATTATTGGAGAGCGATGATATTATCGAAAAGTATCTGTTGAGTTTCGATGCTCACTTTCAGTTAGTCACCATCCATCCGTGGGTGGATGGCAACGGGCGTATGTCGCGCTTGGTGATGAATCATATACAGTACGAGTTTGGGTTGATACCGTCGAAAATCATCAAGGAAGACAAAGCCGAATATATTCAGTCATTGGTAGATGCCCGTGAGCAAGAAACCTTGGTTCCTTATCGGAATTTTATGGTGGAAGAACATATCCGAAACTTGACCCGAGAAATCGAATCTTTCAAGAAATCGCAAGCCTCTGACCCGATAAAGCCATCTTCTGACCCGATAAACAAGTTCGCTGACCCGATAACTGAGCAACTTTATCAGGCAATCTTGAACGACAATACGCTTAATTATGCTGCCTATGGCAAGCAGATTGGTGTATCCGAAGCCACAGTCAAGCGCCGTTTGGGTGATTTGAAGAAGGCAGGACTTATTGCACGTGTTGGTAGTAATAAGAATGGGCATTGGGAGATTGTTGGAAAGGAGGATGAGGTATGAGTGAATGGAAGAAAGTTAAGTTAAGAGAACTTTATAATGTTCATAATGGTTTATCCAAGGGACGACAATTCTTTGGTAGTGGATTCCCTTTTCTTACTTTTTCTAATGTATTCAACAATTGGTTTTTACCTAATGAGTTAGAATCATTGGTTCAATCTTCCGAAAAGGAACGTCAAATATGTTCTATAAAAAGGGGAGATGTTTTTATAACAAGAACAAGTGAAACCATGAATGAACTTGGCATGAGTTCTGTTGCTCTTAAAGATTATCCTAATGCGACATATAATGGCTTTACCAAAAGATTACGTCCTATAACAGACGAAGTTTTGCCGGAATATATCGGCTATTATCTACGTTCTCCGAAATTCCGTGGGAAGTTTATGGCTTTTTCTACGATGACAACACGTGCAAGTTTAGCCAATGATGATTTGTTGAGTATGGATGTTGAGATTCCAGATAAGTCAATTCAGCACCACATAGCCACTATCCTTTCCCGCTACGATTCCTTGATAGAAAACTATCAAAAGCAAATAAAGCTATTAGAGGAATCCGCTCAACGTCTCTATAAAGAATGGTTCATCGACCTCCGCTTCCCTGGACACGAAAACACTAAGATTGTGGATGGCGTACCTGAGGGGTGGGTGAAGAATAAATTGGGAGATATTTCACCAATAAAAACGGGAAAGAAAGATGCTAATTTTGGCCAAGTAGATGGTGAATTTCCTTTTTTCACATGTGCGCAAGAACCTATAAAGTCTCCATCATACTCTTTTGATACAAGTGCAGTAATATTAGCAGGAAATGGTGATTTTAATGTAAAAATGTATCGAGGAAAGTTTGAAGCATATCAAAGAACTTATGTTCTTGAACCTAATGATGTAAATATGCTTTATTTACTTTTTTTCTGTGTTTTAGAAAATATGAATAAATTAGCGACTGGGGCAAGTGGTTCGACTATTAAATTCCTTACAAAAGGAATGATAGAGTCACTTGATTTGTACGTACCAACTATTGATACCTTATGTGCGTTTAACAAGATAATAGAACCAATTCAAAGACAAAAAGAGAACCTTTCTACCCAAATCCGCCACCTCACCGAAGCTCGTGACCGCTTGCTTCCCAAGTTGATGAGTGGAGAAATATATTTTAATTAATGCAAAATAATAATAAAATAACTCAAAAACAATGGCAAATATAATTTCATTCAAAGCTAGAAACTTCAAGTCTTATAAAGATGAAGTAGAAATTTCTTTTCGAGCTCTAAATAGCGAATTTCGTTCAGAAAATTATCACGAAGTAGAGATATCAAACGGCGAGCGTATTCGTCTTCTTAACTCTGCTGTGATCTATGGAGCTAATGCTTCTGGTAAGAGTAATATAATTTGGGCTATGTTTGCTCTTTTTTCATATATTCGCTCTTCCAGAGAACACGATCCTGATAAAGGTTTACTCTATGAGCCATTTTTGTTTTCCAAGGATACAGAGAATGCTCCTATATATATGAGCATTGAATTTGTGGCAGATGCAGAAGTATATATATATAAGATCTCTTATACAGAGGAAAGGTTTGTCGAAGAAAGTCTATTTTGTTCTTCTAAAGACACGATGCTTTTTACACGTAATAAAGATAATGTTTCGTTCTTTGAAGATTTATCAGAATTCAATGGCAAATCATTTTTGAAGAATCATTTAGTATTATCAAAATTAGGCCTTGAAGCAAATCCCCTAATACAATCTGTATACAGAGCGTTAAGTATTTCGCAGACAATCCCTGTTGGAAATGAAATCAGTCTCTCCAAAATTAATAAGAAAAATGCAGAGGAAATATTGAAAAACGATGGAAGCATTTTGTCTAAGCGCTTAATCCGCTTGATTAAAACTTCTGATTTGGGTATAGAAAATATAAAAATTATCGAACACGACTTTAGTAATGTCCAATTTCCTTCTGGCCTAGACGAAAATGTTAAACAACGATTTATAAATGAAAATGCAAGGGAGATTAGAATGTATCATAAAACGTTGGAAGGCGGTCAGCGTAGTCTGAATATTAATGCAGAATCTGCAGGTACACGAGTAACGTTTGGTGTTGGTGCTCGTATATTATATGTTCTTGAACGTGGATGTTTCCTTGCATATGACGAAATGAATATAGCTATGCACCCTCGTATTTTTCAATTGTTAGTCAAATTATTCAACAATCCGGCATCAAATCCTAAAAATGCACAGTTGTTAATTACAACTCACGATACAGGGCTCTTGCAAGACAATTTAATGCGTGCTGATCAAGTATGGTTTGCAGAAAAACAAGATGGTATCTCTGAACTTTTCTCTGTACAAGATTTTTATGATAAGGTTGACGAAGTTAGCATCTGTCCTCCTTACGAGGCATGGTATCGATCTGGAAGATTTGGTGCCATTCCGCATATTAAGGATATTGAAAGCATATTCATGGAATCTAACGAATAGAAGATTATGGCTAAGAAAAAGTTCGATACTAACAATCTAGTCATTATCTGTGAGGGAACAGAAACAGAATGGCCCTATTTCGAATATATTAAAAATAAAGTCAAACACAATTTTGCTGATATAAAAGTTGTTCCAAGTCCTGAAGATAAGGATACATTACAAGAATTGTGTAAAAGCGAAAACAGGAAATTGAAAAAATTAGCCCATCAAACCAAGGAATCCCCGAAAAAGTATCCTTTATATGTTACACTCGTTGAAAATGAGAATGATGTAGATACAAATTATAATAAGTATAAGCGATCCCCAGCTAAATATGTGCGTGAGGCATATCTATGGTTGAAAGAAGGATATTCAGAAGCATGGGCAGTTTATGACCTCGATGATACGGATGATCCTGACCACTATGTGCATCAATGTGCTGACGAATTATTAATAGAAAATTCACCATACATTCATAAAGCTTTTTCCTCATATAGTTTCGAAGAATGGATTTTACTTAATTTTGAACGTTGTGCTACCGCTTTTCGTCATTCAGCATTTAAGGAATCAAAAGCAAATATAAAAGAGAATGATTGTAAAGGTCGGCTTTGCCAGCACAAAAGTAGATGTGAAACTGAGTGTATTGGTGATTATTTAACTCGCAAAGGTCATGTTAATTATATCCGTGGCACATATCCTAATCCGCAAACAATTAAAGACAAGGGCTATTCAAAGAAGGATGGTGAAAGTTATGCTCAAGCTATCTGTAAAGATGAGACTTTACGTCATCGTGCCTATATTAATGCCGCATGGTCTAGGTCTCTAAATAATGGAGTATTTTATGACTGTAATCCTTATTCAGATGTTGATCGACTTATTATGCGTCTTTTAAATGACGAAAAAGATATTCGATGGATCAAAACTAACGAAGAATTTACTTTGGGTGTCAATAAATTTACCATAAAGCAAAAAATCGGGACACTATACATATCTCACCAAGGTACGGAAACCTGTGTTCTCAATAATCTCTACTGGTGTGACGATAACTATGAATTTAAAAGTAGTGCTATTAATGGAGTAAATATTAGTTTCACAGCGGATAATAATGAAGATAAGCAACTTGTACTATCAGATAGCTATACAATCCTATGCATTAAAAATGGTAATCAAGAGTTTTATTTCGATAAATCTGCCATATAACCCATAATATCGTAAATCACGAACTAGAGATGTCCCTAAAATAATAAAATCGCAAAAATAACTACTTATGTCAAAAGACTACAGCGAAGACCAACTGATACAGAAAAGTGCAGCCGATTTGTTGGAAAACGAACTCGGTTGGACCAGTGTAATGGCATGGGATGCAGAGGTGCTTGGCGAAACAGGAACCTTGGGCAGAAAGAGCTATCACGAAGTGTTGCTTGTGCGTCATTTCTGCAAAGCACTGAAAGCTCTGAATCCGTGGATGACGGAGAAGCAGTTGGCCGAAGCGGTAGAGCGAATGACAGAACGCATGAGCAGCCAGACACTGATGCAGATAAACGAACAGAAG
>JAZKYH010000064.1:0-23887 GCA_045612065.1 Bacteroidaceae bacterium | reverse complement strand
GGCATCTTCTTCAATCTCACCGAAACAGATGCCGATGACGTGATGCGTGAGACTGAGAAAAGACTCTCTCCCCTCTTCACCGAGCACAGTGCTTACATGACCATGGACGAAGCCCATTTTGCCCGTATCAAAGCACTCTACGACACCAAGACCGAACTTGGTCTCAGTCGTGAACAGGAGATGGTACTTGACAAGTACTATCGTATGTTCGTGAAGGGCGGTGCCCTACTCGATGCCGACAAGAAGGTCCAACTGATGGAGATCGAGAAGCAGCTATCACTTGCCAGCATCGAGTTCGGTGAGAACGGCTTGGCCGAGACCAATGCCTTCGAGCTTGTCATCACCGACGAGAAGGACCTCGCAGGTCTGCCCCAGAGCTCTATCGACGCTGCCCGCGAGGCTGCACAAGCCACAGGCAAGGAGGGCTACCTCTTCACCCTGCACAAGCCCAGCTGGATTCCCTTCCTGCAATATGCCGACAACCGCGAGCTGCGCAAGCAGATGTACCTCGGCTACATCAACCGTGGCGACAACAACAACGAAAACGACAACAAGGAGGTCATCGCCCGCATCCTAAAGCTGCGCCAGCAGAAGGCCCAGCTCTTCGGCTATGAGACCTTTGCCGACTATCAGCTCGAGGACAAGATGGCCAAGACTCCCGAAGCGGCATACAACCTCCTCATGACCATCTGGAATGCCGCCCTTCCCCAGGCCAAGGCCGAGGCTGCCGAGTTGCAGAAGATGATGGATGCCGAGGGCAAGGGCGAGAAGCTCGAGGCTTGGGACTGGTGGTACTACACCGAGAAACTGCGCCAGCAGAAGTACGCCCTCAGCGAGAGCGAGCTACGCCCCTACTTCTCACTTGAGAACGTGCGCAAGGGCGCCTTCATGGTGTCTGAGAAGCTTTTTGGCATACAGTTCCGCCCCGTAGAGGGACTTGACCTGTACCACCCCGAGGTGGAGACCTTCGAGGTGCTCGATGCCGACGGCTCACACCTGGCCCTCTTCTACACCGACTACTTCCCCCGCGCCACCAAGCGTGCCGGTGCATGGATGAACAACATCGTGGACGCATCAAACATCGACGGTGAGAACCAGCGCCCCATGATTGTCAACGTGGGCAATTTTACCCGTCCCACTGCCAACACCCCCTCACTGCTCACCATCGATGAGACACGCACCCTCTTCCACGAACTGGGTCACGCCCTCCACGGCTTCCTCACACAGACCCAGTACCCCTCGGTGAGCGGTACCAGCGTGGCACGTGACTTCGTGGAGCTGCCCTCACAGATCATGGAGCACTGGGCTATCGAGCCTGAGGTGCTCAAGATGTATGCCCTCCACTACGAGACTGGCGAGCCCATCACCGATGAGCTCATCGCCAAGATGCAGGCTGCCTCATCATTCAACTCGGGCTTCGAGACCGTAGAGCTCGTGGGTGCTGCCCTGCTCGACATGGAGTTCCACATGGTCGAGGACTACACCAACTTCGATGCCAACGCCTTCGAGAAGAGTGTAGCCGACAAGATTGGCCTTCTCCCCCAGATTGCCTTCCGCTACCGCGGCCCCTACTTCAACCATATCTTTAGCGGTGGCTATGCCGTAGGCTACTACAGCTACTTGTGGGCCGAGGTGCTTGATGCCGATGGATTCGAGGCCTTCCGCGAGAACGGAATCTTCGACGAGGCTACAGGCCGCAGCTTCCGCGAGAACATCCTTGAAATGGGTGGTAGCGAAGAGCCCATGGTGCTCTACAAGCGCTTCCGTGGTGCCGAGCCTAACCCCGAAGCACTGCTCCGCAACCGTGGATTGATAGACTAATCACTACGTCTCTTCATACAAATAAATAAGGGGTGCGTCCGTAGACGCATCCCTTATTTCATGCAATATGTTCAACTCTCTTACTTCGCCTTACTGATTCGCAAAGTGTAGGTCATCTTCTTGTTGGGTACGCGGTACTCGGGCAGAGTGTCTACATCGTGACCACAGCTGGCATTACCCACGCCACGTGTCCATGCATCGAGGTGGAGTACGGTGTAGGGGCGAGCCTGCATATTCCAGAAGTGCTGGGCATTCATGAGATCAGCATCGGTGTAGGGAATAGCAGAGAAGGCTACGGTGCCCTCAGTCTCGATGGTGATGCCGAAGCCCTTGTCATCGCTCAGTGTGAGTTGGCGTAAGCCCTCACGGCCACCGGTCATCTGAGGTTTCACATAACGCTCGGGCATCTCGGCCACAGTGGTAGCGTAGCGGCCTACGATAGCACCATCCTTACGGTCGCAGTAGTTCTCCCAAGGACCATATGCATAGTAATCTACGTTGTGGAGCGATGAGTCAACCATACACACAAGACCTGCACGACGCAAGTTCCCGCTCTTGGGGACGAAGGTAGCCTCTACATCGACAATACCCTGCGGATAGATGATGTAGTTGACCTCGGTGTCGCAGAGCGAACCTGTACGACGAGTCTTGATGACGGTGTTACCATCCTTCTCAACCACTTCGATAGTACCCTTGGCATCGAGACCGTTTGAGGTGTTACCATAGCGGTCGTTCTCGATCCAACGGTGATTGTCGTAGAGGAAGCCCTGACCATCGGCAATGATGTTGCGGCCCTCGAAAGCCAATGCGGTAAGGCGACCTGTCTCGGCATCAAAGGTAGCCTGTACCTTATCGTTACCTACCATCACCTCATGGAGGCTTGAGGTAGCAAGGATTGGTTCGCCCTTAGCCTCTATCTTGGCCAATTCGCCACGCTCCACGAGAGTAAACTGTGCCAATGCCTCTTCGTGACCAGCCTCGCTATATACGGTTGCTGCGCGACGTACGAGATGGAGGTTGAGCATGGTCTCGGTCTTATTGGTCTTGGCCTTCTTCAAGTCGGCCTTGGGGAGTTTCAATGTCAACTTGCACTCCTCAGCGGGGTTCGTAGCAGGAAGCTTCACGGTGCGAGTAGCCACTACTCTACCCTCCTTCACCACATCATACACGAGGTTGAACTCGCTGAGCGAAGTAAAGTCATAGTCATTGAATATAGTAACCGTAGCTCGATTCTTCTTCACGTTGATATCCTTCAAACCAAACTTCACAAACTGATGGGCAGCCTTCACCTCCTTGAGCTTGGCTCCCTCGTGACGGGTAGCGGGGATGACGCCATTAGAGCAGAAGTTACCTTGGTGAGGACCGGGGTAATCGTAACCAGTGTGGAGGCGGTAAACACCCTCCTTCATCTCCTTGGGGTCGTAGATGGCTTGGTCAACCCAGTCCCAGATGCAACCACCGATGCAGGCGTTAGAGGCCTCGATATAGTCCCAATACTCGCGGAGGTTACCGATAGCGTTACCCATGGCATGGGCATACTCGCAGATGAACATGGGCTTGTCGAGGTCACTGGTATTCTTCTGCATCCAAGCCATACCGGGATACATCTTCGAATAGAAGTCCGAGTAGGCCTCGCCACCGAAATCGCGGCCACCGCGTGTGCCCTCATAGTGGATGGGGCGACGGCTACCGGCATAGGTTGCCATATCGCAACGGCGTGCCACATCGTAGCAGTTGGCAAAGTTAGAGCCATAGCCAGCCTCATTACCCAAGCTCCACATAACGACAGAAACATGGTTACGGTCACGCAACACCATGCGTTCGATACGATCTTCGAAGGCAGGAATCCATGATTTCATGTTCGAGATACTCTGGTTGGCGTGGTCCTCAAGGTCAGCCTCGTCGCAGCAGTAGAGTCCGTAGTGGTCAAACATGGCATACATGCGAGCCGCATTGGGATAGTGACTGGTGCGGATGGTATTGATGTTGTTGCGCTTCATGAGCAACACATCTTCGAGCATCGACTCGGTGGGTACGGCACGGCCGTAGATGGGGTGTGTATCGTGACGGTTGACACCCTTGAAGAGTACCTTCTCGCCATTGACATACATGAGTGAGTTCTTGATTTCGATGTAGCGGAAACCATGCTTGGTGGAGAAAGCCATCTCCTCACGACCCTCGGCATCCTTCTGCACCACGCGAACGGTGTAGAGGTGGGGGTTCTCGGCATCCCACATCAAAGGATTGGCGAGAGCGAGCTGAGCCTTCACGGCTACCTCTTTCTTATCGGCAGCAAACTCCGCCTCAAGGGTTTGACTTGCCACCTGCTTGCCTGCGGGGTCGTAGAGCGACACCACGAGTTGCTTCTTGCCTGTGAGACCATCACGGTTGTCGATGGTGAGGTCCACGTTGGTCGTTGTCTGCTTCTTGTCGGCTCCAGCAAACTCGGTGTGGATGTAGTGGTCGCGCACCGATACGGTGGGCACACTATAGAGATATACATCGCGGAAGATACCGCTCATGCGGAACATATCCTGGCACTCGAGGTATGAACCGTCGCTCCAACGGAACACCTGAACAGCGAGGCGATTTTCCGCTCCTTTATTAATATAGGGAGTGATGTCAAACTCGGCCACATTGTTGGCACCCTGTGTGTAACCCACATACTCACCATTGAGCCATACGAAGGCTGCAGAGTAGATACCACCGAAGTGGATGAAGGTGCGGCGGCCATCCCACTCCTCGGGTACAGTGAAGGTGTGGGTATATGAGCCTACGGGATTGATGCCGTAGTTCTTGCCATTGTCATTGTAGTAGGGACGCGCCTTGATGAAGGGCGGTGTGTTGGAGTGCGGGTACTCCACGTTGCAGTAGATGGGCAGGTCGTAGCCGTGCATCTCCCAGTTCGAGGGCACGGGAATCTCGTCCCATGCAGAATCGTCGAAGCCCTCCTCGAAGAAGGTGAGCGGACGCTGCGAGGGCTCGCTCACGAGGTTGAACTTCCAGTTGCCATTGAGCGACAGGAAGCGGTTGTTCACGGGCACTGTCCACGGTGTAGCATAGTACTCGGCATCGGCGAGCATGGCTGCCTCATTCTCGTAGGGCATGTAGGTAGCCACGGCACGCTCCTTGTTCTCCTCGAAGATGGTCTCATCCTCCCACTTGGGCGACTCGATCTTAGGTTTCTCCACCTCAGCGAAGGTGAACCATGCCGACTGGTCCGCTGCATTGTAGGGCACAAGCATCATGCGGCCCCCGCGCAAGGCATACATCTTACCAGCCTTCTGCTTCGATGCTGAGAGGATGCGGTAAGCACGTTCACCTTCTACCGGTTCGAAACGGAAGCGGGCATTGTTCCACACCCCTACGACGGCAGTCCACTGAAGCAGGTAGTCGATAGCAGGGTTGCCACCGCCATCGTCAAAGTTCTGTGTATAGAACGCACCTGCCACGGCACGCTCGGTGAGATTAATCATTGTCATCTGCCAGTACTGGCCACGGTTGAGTTCCTCGATGGGCTCTGCTACGATACTTGCATTGTTCTGACCATTGTCGCCATTACCCAACGTCATACCCGGCTGACCGTAGGGATAGATACGATAGGTAGCATCGGCATCGAAGCCATACTCGGCCGCCTCGTCGATACGGAAGGCAGCAGCATTCTTCGTACGAGCCTCAGCCACGGGGATGAGCGAGAGTGTACCATTCTGTTCGCGACACATCGCCACCTCGGGGCGGTTGGCAGGGATGAGCAGCACGGCATCGCGCATCTTACCTTGGAAAGTCTCCACCTTCCACAACTGCGCCTCGTCCGAACCGTTGTTCTCGCCTACCCCCACCCTATTGCCATCGGCACGGAGCGCCTGATTGGTGAAGGGGTTGATGATACGTACACTGCCCGAGAGGTCGGTCACTGTCCAATACTGTCCCTCAACTGCAACGTCCAAGGCTTGGAACTTAGCCTTGTCTCCATCAAGTTGGAGTGCCAAGCGTCCGTCTGTCGCGGGGAAAAGGTTGTAATACGCTCCCTTACGGAAGGTCGTCTGCGCCACGAGCGCACTCGTCACGCACAGCATCGCCACACACATGAGCGAGCGGATGCTAAAAAGAAATCTGCGTTTGTTCATATAGTTACTATAGAGTTATTCACTTTAGCGTGTAAAGATAGTAACTATTTTGTAATAATGAAAAGATTTTCCCCGCTTTCAGTACAAACGGCGAACTTTATCAGTCTAAATACCAATGTCTACACCTTTGGCGGAAGAAGGTCGGACTGCACATTGGTCATGCTGCCCCAGAGGTTGTAACGTGCTTCGGGGTTGAGGGCTTCGAGTTGGGCAAGCATCTCGGCCATGCGGCTGCGATTCGAGGTGTGCTCGTGAGGGCAGTTTTTCTGTTGTTTCCTGTATTCGTGCAGCTCGGCCAGGCGCTGTATCTCCTTCTCCTCGATGCGGCACAGAGGGCGAATGATGGTCATGTCGAACTTGTTCATCTTGAGTGCCGGAGGCATGGTAGAGAAAGCCCCCTGGAAGGTCATGTTCATGAGCAGTGTCACCAACACATCATCCTGATGGTGGCCGAGCGCTATCTTATTGCATCCGAGCGCCTTGGCCGTCTCGAAGAGGGCCTTACGCCGGTTCCATGAGCAGAGGAAGCAGGGTGACTTGCGCGTGTCGCCAGTGGCATCGAACGAGGTCTCCACGATATGCATCTCCACGCCAAGGCCTTGGGCAAAGTCGACAAGGTATTGCGTGTCGCTCTGGTAAGGGATATTGGTCATCACCACATGGGCTGCCACGATGGAGAAACGCGGTTTGAGCACACGCACACGTGCTGCCATAAGTTCAAGCAGCGCCAGCGAGTCCTTGCCTCCCGACACGGCAATAAGTATGCGGTCGCCCTCTTCGATGAGAGCGTACTCGGCCGCCGTCTTGTGAAACTTGTGACGGAGGCGATGCATGAGGAGTTCTTCTTCGGACTTTTTGGGCATAGGAGCAAAATGATAAATTTGTGTCATGCTGAATGTAGTGAAGCATCTCGCAATGTGCAATGAACAATTTCACTAAAGTCCATGCGCGGGATCCTTCGCTACGCTCAGGATGACACAAAAAGAATAATAATCCTTTACTAAATCTCCAGCGCCCCAATGATATCCTTCACTGAAGCGAAGCCGTGGCGGTCGAGGTATTCGTTGATGCCATCAACAATCTTACCTGTCACAGCAGGGTCCATGAAGTTGGCTGTACCCACCTCGATAGCCGAAGCACCGGCAAGGAGGAATTCGATGGCGTCGGTAGCATTGGTGATACCACCCAAACCCACTACGGGGATACCAACAGCCTTAGCCACCTGCCATACCATGCGCAGGGCGATGGGCTTCACGGCAGGACCGCTCATGCCACCGGTGATGGTAGAGAGCACGGGACGACGACGCTCAGCATCGATAGCCATACCCAGCATGGTGTTGATGAGCGACACGCTATCGGCACCTGCCGCCTCGGCGGCACGAGCAATCTCAGTGATGTCGGTCACGTTGGGCGAGAGCTTCACGATGAGCGTCTTGTCATAGGCCTTACGCACGGCGCTCACCACCTCCTCGGCACCCTTGGCCGTTACGCCAAAGGCCATACCACCCTGCTTCACGTTGGGGCATGAGATATTGAGCTCGATGGCGGGGATGTTCTCCAAAGCGTTGATGCGCTCGGCAGTAGCCACGTAGTCCTCGATAGCCGAACCGCTCACGTTGACAATCATATTGGTCTTATAGTCCTTGATGGTGGGATATATCTTCTCGCAGAAGTAGTCCACACCTTTATTCTGCAAACCCACCGCATTGAGCATGCCTGCGGGAGTCTCAGCCATGCGGGGATAGCGATTACCCTCACGATGGTGCAAGGTGGTACCCTTCACGATGACACCGCCCAACTTTTCGAGGTCAACGAAATCGGCAAACTCGGTGCCGTAACCAAATGTACCCGATGCAGTCATCACCGGGTTGGCAAGCTCAAGCTTGCCTATAGATGTTCTTAAATCTGCCATGACAACTTATCTATTGAAAATACGGGACCTTCACTACATACACACACGTGACCCTCCTTGGTGTCCTCCACGCAGCAGAGGCAAGCACCCACGCCACAGGCCATCTTGTTCTCGAGCGACACCTCACAAGCCACACCGGCACCCTTGGCCCAGCGGGCTACAGCCACCATCATAGGCTTGGGGCCGCAGGTGTACACCTGGTCGAACTTCTCCTGTGCGAGCACCGAGTGCTGAGTCACATAGCCCTGCTCACCCACAGCACCATTCTCGGTGGTGATGAACACACGGCCCACCTTCTCATACTCGGCAATCTGCATCAACTCGTTCTCGGTGCGGCTACCCAGGAGGAATGTAGGCTCGATACCCATCTCCTTGAGTTTCATGCCCAAGTAAAGCAAGGGAGCCACTCCCACTCCACCACCGACGAGCAAGGGACGTACCGAAGCGTCGGCAGGAAGGGTGAAGCCATTGCCCAAGGGAAGCACGATGTTCACCGTGTCGCCACTCTTGAGTGTCGCCATCCAGCGGGTACCGTCACCCACGAGTTGTACCAGGAGGCCCAGTTCATTGTTCTCCTTATTATAGTAATGTATTGAGATGGGGCGACGCAGCATCACACTGGGAGTCTGGTCAACACGCACCTCTACAAACTGTCCCGGAACCATCTCGGGCAACTGCTCGTCAGCGGTGAGGCGCAGCAGTATAGCCTGCTTACCCACAGCCACCGTCTCACGAACGGTAAGGTCAAGAATAAACTTCTTCATATACGTAGTTTTGTAATGTTTTTCTTTTCGAGCGCTAAAGTTACGTATTAATTGCTGATGCTGCAAGTTTTTAGAGGGAAGAGTTAAAAGTGAAGAGTTAAGAGTTGAACTCCGCGATGTACGCACTCTTCCCTCTTCATTCTTAACTTTTAACTCAAATCAGCTCCGCGCTCTCCGCCTGTGCCATGCGCAACAGGTCGGCAGGGGCAATCTTGAGTTGCAAGCCGCGCACTCCGGCGCTGACAAAGATGTAGGGAAACTCGTTGCAGGTGTGATGAATATAGGTAGGAAAATGCTTCTTCATCCCGATGGGCGAACAGCCACCACGGATATATCCCGTGAGGGGAAGAAGCTGTTTCATGGGTATCATCTCACATTTCTTATTACCCGACACCTTGGCTGCCAGTTTGAGGTCCACCGTTGCATCACCTGGAATCACACATACGAAATAGCCCGTACGGTCGCCCTGCAGGATGAGTGTCTTGAATACCTGCGCAATGTCCTCTCCTAATGACTCGGCCACATGTGGCGCACTGAGATCGTTCTCATCCACCTCATAAGGAATAAGTTCGTAGGGTATCTTAGCCTGATCAAGCAAGCGGGCGACATTGGTTTTCTGTATCTTTGCCATAATCTAAAATATACCTTCTCGTTTTATGAAACAAAGATAATGCAATCAAGCGACACTGACAAGTATATGCCATATTAGTACCCAAGAGAAACTTTCGCTGATTATGGTGATGATTTTTGAAAAAATGCAGTACTTTTGTAGTATTAACTATAATCTACAAGTCGATGCCGAGCAATGACATAACATATAACGTCAAGTCAGAACGGGCCGAGGAGTTCATCCACGACGGTGAAATACGTGCCACACTGGACTATGCCCGTGAGCACCGAGACGACAAGGCCTTGATCGAGAAGATACTTGCCAAGGCCGAGCAGGGAAAGGGCATCTCGCACCGCGAGGCAGCAGTGCTTATCGAAGTACGGGACAAGGAGGTGGAGGAGCGCATGTACGGCATCGCACGCCAACTGAAAGAGCACATCTATGGCAACCGCATCGTGATGTTCGCCCCACTGTATCTCTCGAACTACTGCGTGAACGGATGCGTATACTGCCCCTACCACGCACAGAACAAACACATACCGCGTCGCCGACTTACCCAAGAGGAGATACGCCGGGAGGTCATTGCCCTGCAGGATATGGGACACAAGCGACTGGCCTTAGAGACGGGCGAGCACCCCAAAATGAGTTCCATCGAATATGTATTGGAGTCCATCAAGACCATCTACTCCATCCGCCATAAGAACGGGGCGATACGTCGCGTAAACGTGAACATCGCTGCCACCACAGTAGAGAACTACCGACGACTGAAGGATGCGGGCATAGGCACCTACATCCTTTTTGAGGAGACCTACGACCGAGCCACCTATGAGCGCCTCCACCCCACAGGACCTAAGAGTGACTGGGCATACCATACAGAGGCTATGGATCGTGCTATGCTGGGCGGCATCGACGATGTGGGCATAGGCGCCCTATTCGGCCTTACGAACTACCGCTACGACGTGGTGGGGCTGCTCATGCATGCCGAGCACTTGGAGGCACGCTTTGGCGTAGGGCCACACACCATCAGTGTGCCTCGCATACGCCCGGCTGATGACATCAACCCCGAAGACTTCCCCGATGCCGTGACCGACGAGGTGTTTCGCCGCATCGTGACCGTACTGCGCTTGGCTGTACCCTACACGGGCATGATCGTGTCGACACGTGAGTCGAAGCGTTCGCGCGAATTGGTACTCGACGTGGGGGTATCGCAGCTCAGCGGAGGGTCAAAGACCAGCGTGGGTGGCTATGCCGAGGGCATCGAGGATGCAGAGGAGTCAGCACAATTTGACATATCGGACCACCGTACACTGGACGAGATCGTGGGTTGGCTGCTCGAATTGGGCTATATCCCCAGTTTCTGCACAGCTTGCTATCGTGAGGGACGCACGGGCGATCGCTTCATGGCGCTTGCTAAGAGTGGACAGATAGGCAACTGCTGTGCTCCCAATGCACTGATGACGCTTGCCGAATACCTCGAAGACTATGCGTCGCCCGAGGTGAAGGCTGCAGGCCAGCAGATGATAGAACGCTTAATTCGTGAGATTCCCTCCGATAAGATACGAGAGATTACTCACCGCCGCCTGCAAGAGATTGTGGAGGGAAAGAGGGATTTTAGATTCTAACGAAAACTTTTGAGCGATGAGCAGTGAGCCTTGAGCTGTGAGAAGTGAGCTATGAGTCTGTTGTCCGTTGTCTGTTGTCTATTGTCAAACTCCTAACTAACAAAATGGAACGAACACATATTGCCATATTGGGTCGCTGCAATGCAGGTAAGTCGACCCTCGTCAATCGCATTACGGGACAAGATGTATCTATCGTGTCAGACACGAGAGGAACCACTACAGACCCCGTGCAGAAAGCCATGGAAATCAATGGTCTCGGTGCCGTCCTCCTCATTGATACGCCAGGTATTGATGATGACACCTCGCTCGGAAGTGAACGCGTAGCACGTATCAGCAAGATTCTCGACAAGACCGACATCGCCATTGTGCTATTCACAGACGAGCCATGCAATGCTGAAAAGAGCCTCATTGAGGAGTGCCGCGTAAGAGAGATTCCTGTGATTGCAGCATTGACACACGTAGACCGCATAGCCGACTACCCTACCTTGCAAGCGACACTGAGCGAACAACTCGAACGTAAAGTCATTGCCATCAGCGCTCTGACAAATGAAGGCGTAGACGAGCTCATCAAGAACATCGTAGCACTGCGTCCTACCGAGGAACGACTTATCACCGAGGGATTCTGTCAAAAGGGGGATTGCGTACTCTTGGTAATGCCTCAAGACAAGTCTGCACCCAAAGGCCGACTCATACAACCCCAAGTGCAGACCATCCGCGAGCTCTTGGACCGTGGATGCACTCCCATCTGCTGCACTCCCGATCGCATGGAACAGACGTTAGCTACACTTACCGCACCACCCAAGCTCATCATCACCGACTCACAAGCTTTCGAGGAGGTATACCGTCTGAAACCAGAAGCCTCTGAGCTCACCTCCTTCTCTATCCTGTTTGCCCGATACAAAGGAGACATCCGGCTCTTCATCCAAGGTGCCAAGACACTGGAACAACTGGCTTCTACCTCACGAGTACTCATCGCTGAAGCTTGTACCCACACTCCCCAACACGAGGATATTGGACGCGTGAAGCTACCCCGATTGCTACGCAAGCGCTTTGGTGAGACACTGCAGATTGATATCGTTAGTGGTGCCGATTATCCCGAAGACCTCAGCCCCTACGACCTTGTCATCCACTGCGGTGCCTGCATGTTTAACCGCAAGCATGTACTGAGCCGCATCAACCGTGCCCGCCAGCAAGGCGTAGCCATCACCAATTACGGAGTCGTATTAGCTGCCCTGACAGGAATATTGGAGCGAGTAAAAAGCGACGAGAAATGAAATAACAATGAGCCATGAGAATAGCATAGGGGCTGAATCCGAAGATTCAGCCCCTATGCTTCATATACTACTCGGTAGTTGAGATTATTACCATCCGCCTACCTCGTCCCAATAGTTGCGACGACGGTTGGAGAGCTCCTCATCGGGTTTTTCTTCAAAATCACCACCCATTTCGCCACCATCCGAAACTGCAAACATAGATACCGATTCCATTTCTACAACCTCAATAGCGGGTGTGACATATTTCTTCTTTGTCATATTCATAATGCTATATCCTTTCCTTTATTTATTGTTACCTATCATCTTTTCACTCACGTACATCTTCTTGCCATTGACGATGTAGACACCGGGAGCAACAATCTCTGTCAAGCGCTGTCCATAGAGGTTATAGATGATTGCCTCATCGTGTATCAGCAATTCGTCAATGGTCGTTGTACCCTCCTCCTTGCTACTGAAGCGGAAACGGAATGCCGAAGCGCCCGCAACAGCCGAAGGCTTGTACTCGTAGTAAATCTTGTTGGCCGAAACCTTGAAGTGGGTACCATTGTCAGTATTACCTACATCATTGTATGGCGAACCTGTGGCATCGGTGTACTCCACATAGTTCTTGTAGAGACCAACCACCCCACTCTTCTGTCCGAAAACACAGCAGCGGTTGCCTTCAGCCTTTACCTGCTGGTATTTGAGGTAGGCACTACCACCAAGGAGGTTAACAGAGAGGTCATCATTGCCATCATAATCCGCAGAGGTATACTTGAAGTTGTACGTAGCAGCATCGCCCTTGACAATCACCGCTGTGCGTGCAGGGAGGATAGAGCCCTCCAGTTCGTCTGCAATGATAGAACCTTCATCTCCATCGGGAGTGTGAGCGATATACACTATTACACCCTCGGGGATCTTCGCTGCATAGTTGAGATAGAGACCTGCATGGCGGTATTGACCTATCTTGAGAGCAAAGTTCACCAGTGACATATCCTTCACCTCTACGATGCGCCATGCGGAAGCACCACCGGCCCCTGTTTCCCAATGCACAATCGCACTGTAATCGTTCTGAGCATGCATCATGGTACCATTACTTATAAGTCCAACTTGACCATCTCCTGAAAGCGGCTTAATGCTTACAGCGGCACCCACCTCTCTCAAGGGAGAAGGATTGCTTCCAATAAACTCTCCGATACTTGTCCCGGTATGCAGATTGGTTATAGTAAAGTTTCCTTCGGAAGTTGATGTAAAGGTCCAAATAGCAGTAGCATCACTATCAGACTTGCTGGTATTCCAATACATTTTGTTATTCTCAGGATCAGCATATACCAAGGCCTCCTTAGAATAACCATTAAAAGCAGAACGGAGCACATAGAACTTACCCTCCTCGGGCATATTAAGTACGAGAGCCTCGTTGGCTTTTTTCAATGCTTCATGGGCACTGATGTAATCCTCATCCGTTGCCGTAGTATTTGCGAGAACTGCTGTAGCATTATTATAAGCCTCATTATAGGGAGCCGCAACATCTTCAGAAAAATATCCTACAGCAGTGCTACCTACGATACTACCTGTAGCTAACTTAACTTCATTATGGAAATAGTTGTAGAGCGTATAGTAAGCCTCAGACTTACTAAAGTCAGCCTGCTCAAACTGGAAGCGTGAACCATCGTCATTAGGATCGTTATAGAAGCCCATCTTATTGCTTACACCACCATGGTTACTGAAGTACCAGGTTGTTTCGGTATTACTGGGATTAATAGTTGTGATATTGTACCAGCCTGCATTTCTGTTAGCCTCATTCATATTAGTATTGCTGATAGTCCACTCTTGAGTATATCCATCAGTACCGATGGGCATACCCTTCACCTTACTATTATCTTGAGCAAAACTATTTGTACTCAAGGCAAGTGTCGTGTTCTTGTCATGGTAAGGCATGATGCGCACCTTGCCATCTGTTGTAGCCATAAAGTACCAGCCGTGCGCCTTGTTACCCAACTCAAAGGTGGTCACTGCCACCATAGAGCTACTCTCGTCGTATGCAAGCACAGGAGTATTAGCACGAGCAATCTTTATCTTATAAGTAACGGGGCTGTTGGCATCGAAAGTCAGCTGTACAGGGAGATTAGCATAGTTGATTGCCGTCTGCAGGTTATCTTTTGCCGTCTGCAATGCATTCAAGGCCGCTTCATACTCGCTTTCTGTGGTAGCCTTGCTGTCATACTTCTCCTGTGCCACAGTCACAGCTTCGCGGGTAGCAGTCATCAGTTCCTCAGTCACGTTGAGTGAGCCAGCGTAGTCGAACTCTTCGTCCGTGTAACATGACTCGATGAGGGTGTTAGTCTCCCCTATCAATGTATTCAACGCTGACTTGTCGAGCGGAGTACCCTCGGTCAATGTCCACAGTGAGCAAGCGTTGTTTGAGGCCGGACCTCCATTATGATACCTCGCTAATAAATAAGTAGGAGCATCACCATTGTTGTTAAGATACTTGTCGTGGCCCGCAGTCAGAGTAACCACGCCTTCAGTGTGCTTAGCCATCTTCCATACGGTAGATTTCTGTTTACTTTCCACAACAGCATCATTTCCTGTATTCTCGTTAGCAGTACAATTCAAGTACTTATCCGATACATAGCTTTTGATATAGTAGCCATTGTCATCGTTGGCCTTCTCAAATTGGAAGAGAGAACCTTCACTTGAGCGACCATTAATTACTGAGCCATTATCACGGATGAAGCGTTCTGTATTATGAGCATACTCCGACAAGCACTCGAGGGTATAGAACTTTTCCGTATCCACAAGCGGAGTCATCGTATAGGTGACGGTGATGACTTTGGCCTCGTGGTTCACGGTAATCACTCCGGCATCGTATCCGTCAACATCCTTAGCCGTCAGTTGAGCTTCATCAATATCTTGCAATACGGTGATGGTGGCATTGTGTGCATAGTCGTTACCACCGAATGATACGCCACCAGCATCCTGCACACCGGCCACCTGCACGGTATATACCTTCCGATAGGTCACGGTGATGGTATTGCCATTCAAGGTCACCTCTACACCGTTGTAACCGCTGACAGCGATTGCTGCGAGCTGAGCAGCATCAATATCTTGCAGTACGGTGATGGTGCTACCATTTAGATAGTTGTTATTATCGTATATCACACCACCCGTGTCATCGCCACCATCAACCTGCACGGTATATACCTTATTATAGGTAACGGTAATCGTTGTGCCGTTCAAGGTCACTACCGGTTCAGCATATCCGTCAAGAGGTATCGCGGTGAGGTCAGCCACGGTGAAGTTTTTTGGTGCATCGAATGAAGCTGAACTCAGATAGCTGTTACCGCCATACTCCACGCCACCATTGGCATTTCCACCAACGACCTGTACGTAGTAGGTCTTTTCCACTATGGTCTCCTTTGCAGATTTCAAAGCATCGTAGTCGGCTTGCAAGTTTGCGATGGCTGCCTCCACTTGACTTAGGGTAGTGGCCAGAGTGTGGGTAGCCTGAGCCGATGCGTTCTCCTTATAGGCAGCAAGCATCAATGCTTCGGTAGCGACACCGGCATCGTTGCCCAGCTCTACGGTGTAGCTTTCGGGAGTTCCGATAGCGGTCAAGGTAAACTCTGCCATGTGGAAAATCGGATGACCACCCTGTTTATTATTATTATTGGTTGCGGTCACCATAAAACGCAAGTTCGAATAGAACTTAGAGGCAACAACTGCTTCTCCGCTATTATAGGTTTGTGTTTTTCCTGAAGGAAGTCCACTAACAGTAGTCAACAATTCATAGTCTGTACCATTCTCGCTACCATATACTTCTATCGTCTCTGGATAGTTGGTATCAGCATTGTGCCGTGTAACATAGCCAAATGTAAACGAAGACACCTCATTGCCCTCACCCAAATTTATTGTTATATGATGGTCAAGACCATCCGTAGAGTTTGCTCCGCTATAATCGGAATGGAAGAATGTATTATTATTCCCGTCCACAAGATCGGCAATAGGTCCTTCATCTGCTTCTTGCGCATTCGTCCACACGTAGAAATCAGCATTGCTGTCACTTGTTTGCAACTTAGGAGTCCCACTATATGTAGCCGGTGTATACGTCACCGTTCCGCAATATGAGATAAGACTTGTCGTATTATCTATCAGTGTCTGCAGTTCGGCTTTCTTGGCATTGAGGGCTGCATCATCCACAACCTTCTTAGCTGCGAGTAACGCATTATACTTGGTTTCCAAAGTGGTGTATGCTGCTTTGTACTCAGCAGAGGTAGTAGCTGTGATAAGCACACCCTGAGCAGCAAGGTTTGCCTTGAAGGCATCAAGCAACACACCTTCGGTCATCGAGGTGTAGGTACTGTTCAACGTCTCGGCATACGTAATAATCTCCGATAGTCCCAACTCACTCACCACGAAGAAATTATGGCCATTTACTGGACCATTCGTACTATTTCCATATACCCTCATTCGCACATAACGATACAATGTACCATAACCTAATCCCTCTATTGTATAAGGGGTATTATTAGCAGTAGGAAGTCCTGAAGTGATGTCGCGAAGGGTCACCCATGTGGTGGCATCATTACTGACCTCTATAGCCATCTTAGTCGGTGCACATACGTTTCCACTGCCACGGGTTGTATAGTTCAGATTAAAGTATTGCAACCCATTGCCATCACCCATATCAATTCTGATGTAGTGGTCTTCATTTGAGGGAGCAGTATTGCTATCGTAGTCGGTATGTAGGTATGAATTCGCATTACCATCATACAACACACTATAGCTTGTAAATTTGTCTCCATTATCTGATCCCGTATACGTGGCGTTACAGTAGTAGTTACTTTCGGTCAATGTCACAGTTTTCGTCTCGCCTACAGCCACCTTGCCCACCTCTGCCATCATTGCCTCGGTCTTCTCGACCAAGTACTCCAACTCGTCGCGTGCCTCTGCGATGTCATCCACCTCTACGGCGGTGATATACCACAGGGTGGCCTCGGCATCAGTACCCCAACCTACAATATTATAGCTTTGCGATGCTGAGCAGTGCAAACCTGTACTGCCCACAAGTGCCCACAAGCCATTGCCCATATCACGGAGTTCATACGCATAGGCACCTCCGTCTTCACCCTTTGTATCTTCAGTTTTATCCGCACTAAGCACAGCACTCGTAGACGTATTACCTGGATATTTACCTGTTCCTTTATTCTTGAGGTAATAACGTCCTTCTGTATCGGATGCCTCAAAATACCACTTCTGTACATCTGTATCCTCAGTTACCAAAGCGAACATTTCATCACTGTTACCATCTGAATCGCTATCAGAGGCATCTACCACCATTGAACGTTCGGGATACGCTTTGTTCACCAAGCGATAGGCATACCCTGACCCTGTCTTGAGACTGATGACTGCATCAGCATTGTTCCTCACCTCGTCGTAGGCTATTTTCAGCATATCGTATGCTGCGGTATAGGAGTTCGCGTCTCGTTCGTCGTAAACCTCTTTTGCTTCAGTATAAGCAGTATTCAATGCCTTCAATGCAGACGGCCTGTACCATCCTAACTTGGTGTTGGTGCCGTCAGAGAGAGCAAGCATACCGTTTGCCTCGTCGAGCAAACTGCCGAGCAGGTCATATTTAATCTGCGTCGGGTCTGTCACCTCAATCTGTACCGTGGAGTTGTCGGCATTGACAGCCTTTACCGTTGCCTCGCCCGATGCGAGGAGCGCGGCACACTCTTCGGAGAGTTCAAAGATCGATTTGGTAGAGAAGCCCACGATCTCGCCCTCCTCGTTGAAGATGGCAATACCCACGCCATCGAGTCCGTCGATAGTCACAGTGGTGCCTTCTATGGTGAGTGTAGGAGCTGTGCCTATCGCCTCGCTGTCGATAAAATCAATGTAGCTACCTACCTCGGCATTGTTTCCACTGGTGGTATTGCTGCCATCCCAATAGCTGCGTTGGGTAGTACCGTCATGTGCGTAGGTGGCATCGGGCGTGGCATCGCTGATAAAGAGTGGGGCGATGTTCTCGGGCAACCCCAACGCCTTGACCTCTGCAATGGCGGCATCAATCTGCTCTTGCGACTGGTTATACACGGAGTTGGAGTAGTCGCCCACAAAGCGGTCGGTCATCACCGAAAGCAGGCCGTGTGCACGGAAAAACTCGGTAAGGTCTTCCCCTGCCGCTACGCAACAGTGCTTATAGAAACGTAGCAGGCCGCCAGGTCCTACGTTGTACCCCTTCTCCAAGGGTTCGCGGCGCAGATTCTCCATCAGGCGGGGGTAGAACTGGGTGTTGTTTCCTGCCAAGTGATAGTAGAGCCACAGGCGATAGTACATCTGCGTCAGTGCCCAGATGTTGTTGGTGTAGTAGTCGCTGCCCTCCGTATTGAAGGCTTCGAGCACTTTTGCCAAAGAGCCCTCTGTGCCATTCACGCGCGAGGTACCCATACCCATATACCACACAGCCACATTGGAGTGGAGGTTGTTGGTCACCTCGGTCAAGCCATTCAGGGTGAAGAGTGCCTGATGCTGGTGACCGATCTCATGGGCAGGTCCCCACACCGGGCCGGCCTCATTGGCAATCTTATCGATGATGCTCTCTGCGGTGTTGATATTATAGTTGCTGCTCTTCCATCCACCCGACATGTAGCCCGTCGTATTGCTGATGGCCAAACAGTGATGATTGAAGTATTCGCTGTAGTCTACTCCGCCACAATACTCCTTGTAGCTCTGGCCATCGTTCCCGGTGGTGTAGTCGTAGATCTTGCCCCGCTCGGTCCAGTTGTTGTACCATCGGGGATACTTCTCGTTCATCTTGTCAATGGTAGCTGCATCCAACACGCCCAGCGTGGCAAACTGCGAGTAGGCAATACGGTTCCAAGCCTCGAGCATGATGTTGATCTTACCGGTAGAGGCATCGAGCCCCATGCCCTCATATTGGCTGAACGTAGCCGATGTCCCCTTTGTGCCGGAGAAGCAATAGGGCTTTTCGGGCACTGAAATATTGTCCAACAGGTTGTCTAGACCCGGCGAGCCATTCGTTGTATACATATAGAACTGCATGGTCACACGGTGTGAGAGCAGGGTGAAGCTCTCGAGCGAAGCACGGTCCTTGTAGTAAGCCCAGTCAGTGTCATCGTCCGGGGCTCCCCAGAGGTCATCGCCCACAGCATTGTAGTAGCCATTGATATGACCACCCGCGATATTGATTTTCAGTGGATCGTAGCTGGACAACTTGTATTGAAAACGTTCTTCGTCGGTACTTCCATTACCATTATAGGTGTCTACCACATAGTTTATCCAGAGGGCATTGCCATCACTGATATAGGGAACTACATTCAATCCCTCGTGCAGCTGCACGGCATTGTCGTCATTGTAGCTCCCCATCTGCCCGTGCCCTCTAAGGCCATACAGGTAGAGCGAGGCTCCTTCCTTGATGGTACCTTCTACCATAACATACACCACATCGCGGCAGTCGGCAAAGATACCCGTAGGATTATCCATATTGTTGTGTGCATTGATGCCCAACCAGGAGGTGATGTCTCCTGCTATGGAGTGAGGCTCGTAGAGCTGCACGCGGAACTTCTTGGCCTGATCGCTCTCCCACTCTGCTTTGCCGTCTACAAAGTTGGCCTCGGTCCAAACGCCATTGTGCACCTTCAGCACCAACTCCTGCAGGGCGGCAGGCAGTGCCTTATAGTAGGCATCTTCTTGGATATCGGACACCGACATACTGGCATAGGTACTCTCTAAGGTGGTGCAAGCGGCATCGGCAAAGAGAGCATCCAGCGCACTGGCACAGACATTGGCCATATCATCATCATACGCCTTGTTGAACTCGTCGAGAGCCTCCCAGTTGGCAGTCAAATCATCGGCCGTCACCAACGATATTTCGGTCATCGTCCATTGGGTGGCATCGGCACTAAAATCCCATCCGACAATGCCCCCCTGCGATGAAGCATAGTGCATACAGGCTCCATCATTGACATTGTTTGCCGAGCTGAACGTGCAATATCCGTCTTGTGTAAGATAATAAAGCGGTGTAGCATCAGAAGCCGCATCGACAAATCCCCAAAAAACAGATCTCCCAGCCCGCTGCAAGTACTTTCCATTACCCAAGTTACGCAATGTCCAGGTTGAAGCATTGCCCGGGTGCGTTTCCAACAGCCAATACTGCAGATAGTGGTCGGCTGTTGGGCTTACCGAACTTTTCGTTTCGGAGACTACCGCAAGTGACTGCTCCGGATTGGCCTTGTTGACAAAACGATAGATCTTGCCAGCCTCCGGCTGTGCCTTTGCCACTACACACACGAGCAGCAACAGCACCATGGTTTTGATTCTTCGTAAATGATACATGGTTTTAGTTTTAACTTATGTTTTGATTTAATCATTCATAGCATCCTATTAGCAAAGCTAATAAACATCGTGCAAAGGTACGTTTTTTTTACAATTGGCGAACCTTCTTTCCAAATTTCAACATAATCACTTCCTCAAAAGCTTATAACGAATATTTACCTTACACAGCACATTGATGGAAATTCATGACAAAAGTAGAGACAATGCTCCATTAAACCCTTATCAAATATACGGAGATATTGAACAAAAGGTCGGATAAAAAATGAAGTAAAGAAAATAGTTTGTACCTTTACTCCCTGAAAACCAATATAACCATGAAAGAAGATAATAGACAAGATTTGATTGATCTTGTACGTACAGGGCAACTCTCAGGCCGTATCATCGTGCTGGAGGGCGAACCGTTGATCAATGTTCTCAACCAAGACTACCACTCGCCCTACTACTACATAGGCATGTGCCGACGTGGTGAGTCGCGTGGCTGCTACAACTACAAGCCATGTAGCCAACATGCCGGTGAGATATGTTGGCTACAACCCGACCACGTCATCTCACACAGCTATATCAGCCCCGACTACGAGGCTATTTCGGTATTCATTCCTAAAGACTATCTCGAGCAACTGATGCAAGCTGGCGTATTAGGCAAGTATCAGTATCTCCTGTATACCCCCATACTGAAACTCTCTCCCGAACAATTTGCCACGATGTATGCAGGGCTTAAGTTTCTACAGCAACTTACCGACTGCCCCGATATCAAGAGAGACGAGCTCGTCGCCACACTTATCCGCATCATAGCCACCTTGGGCGATGAGCTCATCCGTAGTCACCATCCCAACATCTCGAAGCGCCAAATGCTGCAAGAGCAGCTCTTCGAACGATTCCATGAAGCTATCACCACCCACTATCGTGAGGCCAGAGAAGTAGCATTCTATGCCAATCTACTCTGCCTGACTCCCAAGTACTTTGCCTCTGTCATCAAGCAGACTACAGGTATTGCTGCGAGCGAGTGGATCAGCCGTCATATCATCATCAAGGCCAAGTACTTGCTATCTAACGACACAAAGAAAAGCATACAACAGATATCCTACGAGTTAGGATTCAGTGAGCCTACCACCTTTTCCCGCTATTTCAGAGTACATGCAGGCATCACTCCCAAGGAATATAGAGAACAGCACCACTAAGAATAAGCGTATTCACCAGATGATAGATAAAAAATATCAGCAGGATAGGTGACATCGACAAGGAAGAGGGCATGACCGGGAACGGAGGTTCCAGCGCTGCAGCGATCCTTCTTCTCGATAACCTGACAGAACTCGTCGACGGTCATCTTGCCACGACCCACCTCGAGCAGGGTGCCCACCACGGCACGCACCATGTTGCGCAGGAAGCGGTCGGCCTGGATGACGAAGCGCCACTCGTGCTCTCCCACCTGCTCCCAACGGGCCTGCATGATGCGGCAGTTGTTGGTGGCCACATCGGTGTGGAGCTTGCTGAAACTGGTGAAATCGATATAGTCGAACAAGCGGCTGGCAGCCTCGTTCATCCGTTCAAAGTCGGGCGCATGGAAGAGACGCATCGCACGATGGCGATTGAAGGGGTCCTTGGCCGTAGACACGTAGTAGTGGTAGGTACGCGAGGTGGCACTGAAGCGGGCATGGGCATCGGCCTTCACGGGCTGCACCTGCTGTACGGCAATGTCCTGCGGGAGCAGACGGTTGAGCTTGTCGGCAAGGCGAGCGCAATCGACCTCCTGCTCGGTATCAAAGTGGGCAATCATCTTCAAGGCATGCACGCCGGCATCGGTGCGTCCTGCACCGACCACTGGAGTCTCTTCACGCAAGAGCGTGGTGAGGGCTTGCTCCAAGCATTCTTGCACGGAGATGCCGTTGGGCTGTATCTGCCAGCCATGATAGGCTGTGCCGTCATAGGAGAGAGTGATGAAGTAACGCATTTTTGAGGGAAGAGGGAAAAGTGAAGAGGGAAGTTTCGCGATGCACCCCATCCGGATGGCAACTCTTAACTCTTCACTCTTAACTTTTAACTATGTGTAAGGTTCATAACGTGCACCGCCACCAAAGCCGCTGTCTCGGTGCGGAGGCGCGACCTGCCCAGTGTGATGGGGCGGAATCCATGCTGAATGGCCAGTTGCACCTCTTCGGGACTGAAGTCACCTTCGGGCCCGATGAGCACGAGCGCATCTTCACCTGGTGTGAGGGCCTGCATCAAGGGTTCCTTGTCGCCCTCGTAGCAGTGGGCGATGAACTTCTGCCCGGCGAAGGGCTGGGCGACGAACTTATTGAAGGGCGTCATACCGTTCAATATGGGCAGCGTGGGCTTGAGCGATTGCTTCATGGCCGACACAAGAATCTTCTCCACGCGCTCGGTCTTCACCACACGACGCTCCGAGAAGCGGCAGTCGAGGAAGGTGAGTTCGTCGAAACCTATCTCGGTAGCCTTCTCGGTGAACCACTCCGTACGGTCCATGTTCTTGGTGGGTGCCATGGCCACGTGTAGCCATCCGTTCCATCCCTTTTCTTGCGGAATGGTTTCCACAACCTTGAGTTGGCAACGCTTGTTGGTGGCAGCACTGATTACCGCCTTGTAGAAGCATCCCTTACCATCGGTCAAGGTCACTTCATCGCCCGTGGTGAGGCGAAGCACACGCAAGCAGTGTCCCGCTTCTTCTTCGGGCATCTCTACGCTGGTGGCTATGTCGGGGGTATAAAATACGTGCATAAATGTTTATTCTTTTTCTTTCCGCTTGCGGATTTCATCCCGCAATTGCGAAGCTTGTTCGTATTCTTCTTTATCGATGGCCGATTGCAAGGCCTCTTCGAGCATCTCCATACTGACCGAGCTGATAGGTACGGAAAACTTACCTTCACCCAAATCGTGCAGATGTTCGCTTTCCATAATATCCTCGGTCGTGTACATGGGGCATCCGTAACGCAATGCCAACGCCACGGCATCCGATGTACGCGAATCGATGCTGAATTCCTCGCCATCTTTCTCAAAGCAGAGGTAGGAATAGAACACCCCATCCTTCGCCTTGTAAATTAGTATTTTCGTCAACACGGCCCCCAATCTTTCGGTAAGCTTCGGAAAGAGATCGTGCGTGAGCGGACGTGGCGGATAATACTTCACCATCATGACCTTGATGGCTTGCGCCTCCAGATGGCCGATGATGATGGGTAGCTTACGTCCTCCCTCCACCTCTTCCAATACCAATGCATAAGCATCCGCCGGATAGAGCGTGGTGGACATATCGTGTATCTTCAGTTCTACTAAATTTTCCATTTACCTTTCATTGTGTTTATACTTAAACAAAAGCGCAAAAAGCACGGCTACCACCAGCATATAGCCGGCAAAAACGAACCATGCCTTGCTCCACCCTTCCACTTGGGGGACATTGCTCGCGAAATC
>JAZKYH010000063.1:0-12756 GCA_045612065.1 Bacteroidaceae bacterium | reverse complement strand
ATTTCTTCAGGCAATACAGTGACTCCGAAGACTGTTACAATCGCTGATTTCCTCGCAAACAAGTACGAGGGTCAGTATGTTGCTATCGAGGGTGTTCAGGTTGCTGCAGCAGATCTCAGCAAGACATTCGTTATGGGTGGTTCCCACACAAGCATCAGCGTAGAGGATGCAAACGGTAACTCATTCGTAATCTTCTCATCTAAGTATGCTACTTATGGTGCTCAGACTGTTCCTCAGGGTTCTGGCACAATCAAGGGCATCTCTTCTATCAGCAAGGGGGCAATGCAGATTATCTTCGCTCAGGAATCTGACTACGATGGTCTTATCGGAACCCGTTTCGAAGGTTCTGCAGGCGGCGACGAAGGTGGTAATGAAGGCGGTAACGAAGGTGGCAACGAAGGTGAAGAGGACCCTGTAACTCCCCCTTCAGGTGATGCAACTGTTGCCAAGGTTGTCATGAATACTCTTGGTTATGCAAACGGCACAGCAGTCAGTGGAAAGGAAATCAAGGTCGATGACAATATCACCCTCGTATTCAAGAAAGGTACAGCTAATAATGACCCGGCGTACTATGATGCCAGCCAAGGAATCCGCATGTATCAGAATGGATCAACTCTCGATGTAACTGCGGCTTCAGGCAAGACAATCACTTCAATCAAGATTACATTTGACAATAAGCAGTGGTACCTTGTTTCGGATTCTGGCGAACTCTCAGCTGAGGGAGATGTACGTACTTGGACAGGTTCTGCTAATGCTGTGAAGTTTACAGCCAACGGAACAGATAAGACCCATCGTGCATATATCAAGGAAATCGAGGTTACCTATAACTAATATTAGATGAGATTTCATTCAATCATCAAGGTCGCAGCAGTCCTTTTGACTGTCTGCGGCTTTGTATTGACATCTTGCGATGACTCCAATGGAGAGGCCGAGGTTCTTGAAGTTTCAATCAAGAATCCCTCGGTAGATTCGAGTAGAGGGCAGCAGTTCGTAAATGTAGAGTGTAGCGGAAACTGGACGCTTGCTCTCGTTTTGGAGCAGGATGAAGCAGACTGGGCGAGGCTTAGCGTGAGCTCAGGAACTGGCAATAAGAGCAATGTTGTGCTTTCGTATGACGTAAATGCGTCTGAGAGCGATCGTGTACTCAAGATTGTATTGGACAATGGTTCAAAGTGGACCGAATGTTCGATGACTCAGCTCGCCGCTGGAAGGCAACCTGAGGATGATTCGGACAACGAACAGGATTCCGCCTTAAGCAACATTGACTTGACCAAGACCGGATGGCTTGAACTCCCTGCAATGGACAATCCTGATCTCGGATGTTATTCGCATAGCTTCAAGATGAATGGTAACACCTACCGAAACTATTCTTTTGGGTGGAGCCAGAAAGACCGTGTGGCACTATGGGTTGCATATCCGCTCTGCAGGTTCTATACTAACGGAAGTGTGGGACGTACAGGTGCATGGGCACTTGACCCGCTTCTTGGAGAAGACTCGGCTGCACCTTTCGGAGGTTATGCAGGTTATTATGCTCGTGGTCACCAGATTCCTTCCGCTGATCGTCAGTGCTGCTACGAGGCAAATGCACAGACATTCTATGGTACAAACATGACTCCGCAGCTTAATGAACATAATGAGGGTATATGGTCAGACCTTGAAAATATGGTCAGAGGATATGCCAAATCATCCGATACGACTTACGTAGTAACTGGAGTTATAGTGAGCACATCAAGCAAGAAGGAGAAGGATTCGTACGGTAACAGTGTGACTATCCCTGATGCATACTTTAAGGTTGTCCTTAAATATAGTCCGTCTTCGACTCTCGGAACCTGGAATGCCGCAGCGTTCTATCTTGAGCATAAAGAATATCCAGGAAATATTAACAAGCAGCATTCAATGTCCGTTGACCAGCTTGAGGAGATTACAGGAATGGATTTCTTCGTGAATCTTCCTGCCAAGGTCGGAGCGGCTCAGGCAGCCAAAATTGAGGCTGCGAATCCTGCAAACTCATCGGTATGGTGGTAAAAATGAATCATATGAAGAAAATACTAATTGCTTTTGTAGCACTGGTGCTTCTATTCCCCAGTGCTTATGCCCAGAAAAAGGGCGCGAAGAACTATGTCGTTGGGTTCTATAACCTGGAGAATTTGTTTGACACATACAACGATCCTGCAAAGAACGACGAGGAATTCCTTCCTGAGGGGAAGAACAAATGGACCGATGTAAAGTATCAGAAGAAACTTACGAACATGGCAAAGGTCATCAAGAGCATGAAAGAGGCAAATGGTGCATGGCATGCTCTTCTCGGAGTTTCTGAGATAGAGAATCGTCTTGTCCTGGAAGATCTCGTGATGGAGCCTCAGATTGCTGAGGCAAACTATCAGATTGTGCATTACGATGGTCCCGATAGACGAGGAGTGGATGTAGCCCTTCTTTATAATCCAAGAGTATTCAAGTTTCTGGACAGTGAGTCGATTCCGTTCACTTTCGAAGGAAGCTCAATCGACTGGATCCAGTCAAAGGAGGAAAGGGATTATTTCAGAACTCGTGATATCCTCATGGTGCATGGGCTTATTGATGGCGAGCATTTTGCGATTTACGTTGCCCACCTCCCCTCTCGTTCAGGCGGTAAGAAGGGCGGCAACCAACTTCGCGATCGTGGAGGCGAAATCATGTATGAGCATGCCATGATGATGCAACAGAAGTATCCCGGCATCAAGATTGTGTGCATGGGCGACATGAATGACAACCCTACAGACCCCTCTATGGCCGAGTATCTCCATGGAAGAGAGTTCAGAACTGACGTTACTGACACGGATTTCTTCTCTCCGTTCACCTCGATGCTGAAGGCTGGTTTCGGTTCGCTTGCGTATCAGGGAGAATGGAATATCTATGACCTCCTTCTTGTGAATAATTCACTTGCAAACCCTGCAGACGGCACATTCGGCATTCGCCAGCTCCACAAGAAAGGTTATTATGGACGTGTTTACAATCCTAAGTTCTTGACCAACCAGAAGGGACAGTATAAGGGCACTCCTTTCAGAACCTTCTCTAACGGAGCATTTATCGGTGGTTATAGTGACCACTACCCTACTTACATTGTGATTACTAAATAATTATGAAAAAGAAAATCTTATTAACCATTGCAGCAGTGCTTTGCTCGGCAGTCCTCTTCGCTCAGAAGAGCGATTTCGGAGGTGTCAAGGGTACGGTGGTGAACCGTGCTGGCAGAGCGCCTATCGCTAACGCAGAGCTCACTCTGTCCAAGCAGGGCGAGATTGTCGCAAGTGTTGTTTCAGATGCCGACGGACAGTTCCTCATAGAAAACCTTCGCAACGGCATGTACGACATGACTGTAAAGGCTCCGGGATTCCTGGATGCCAATGTGAACGTAACCATCGAGGGTTATGTGAAGGACCTTATTTTTGTAGGTATGGTCATAGAGCAGGTGGTGACCGAAGTCGATGACTCAAACTTTGCAGAGTTCGACATGGACGACTCGGGATTCGAGGACTCACCCTCTATCCTCTTTGGCTCAAACGACCCCTTCAACAACATTGCAAGCTTTGGATTTAGCAACATTCGTTTCAAGAATAGAGGTTACACTTCCGAGTCTCAGGATGTTTACCTCAGTGGCATCAGAATGAATGACGCCAACACAGGCTACTCTCCTTTCTCTCTTTGGAGCGGACTCAACGAGGCTATGCGAAGCAAGGAGACTACCATCGGCAATGAAGTATCGGACTACGGATTTGGAGGATACAATGGTGTGACCAACATTCATGCGATGCCTTCGAACGTGCGCACGGGTTGGCGTTTCAGCGCACTGACAAACAGCGCCCTCTATCGTCTTCGCCTCATGGCGACTTACGCTTCAGGAGAACTTGACAACGGTTGGTCATATGCGTTCAACGTATCGGCACGTCTCGGAGGAAACGACTGGGTGCAAGGAGTCTTCTACCGCAATTTTGCATACTATGCAGGTGTTGAGAAGAAGCTCAATGATATCCATCGCCTCAGTCTCGTGACATTCGCGGCTCCCGGACAGCGTGGTGCGCAGAATGCTTCTACTCAGGAGGTTTATGACTTGATGGGCGACAACATGTATAACTCTAACTGGGGTTATCAGAACGGCAAGGTTCGTAATGCGCGTGTCCGCAAGACATTCGAGCCTATTACCATACTTAAGTATACCGCCACCCCCACTGATAATCTGGAGGCTTCGGGTACGGTGCTTTGGAGAACAGGTAAGAATGGTTACACAGCTCTTGACTGGTATGACGCACCAGACCCACGTCCTGACTATTATCGCAACCTTCCCAGCTACTTCTGGAATGATAATAAGGACTATGACCGCCAAAATAGAGAAAAGGCTGCATGGGCTCAGTATGCATGGGAAGAGAATATCCCTGAATATGCCCACCTAAACTGGGATAGATTCTACAACGTGAACTGGAACAACCTCGATGCCGACGGCGTAGCACGTTCGAAGTATGTTCTTGAGGAGCGCCGCGTAGACCAGAATGACATCAATCTTGGCGCTAATGTGAAGTGGAATGCAAGCGATGCGTTCACGCTCACCGGAGGTATCAACTATAAGTGGAACCGCACGGAGTACTACAAGAAACTCGATGACCTTCTCGGAGGTAGCTATTATGTGAACATCGACCAGTTTGCCGAGCGTGACTTCGCTTCCAATCAAGCAATGGTCCAGAACGACTTGGATTACTATCTGGCCAACGGAAGTGCGCAGGTTATCCGTCAGGGCGACAAGTATGGTTATGACTACTATGCGAATATCCGAAAGGCTGACATCTGGGGCAACGGATCGCTCGACCTCGGCGGCTTCAAGGCTAACCTTGCCCTCCAAGCTGGTTATGACAAGTTCTGGAGAGAGGGTCTTGTAAGAAAGGGTCTTTTCCCTGGTCTTAACGATGACGGTTCTGAGTTTATGGTTAATGGAAAGAGCCTTACCTCCTATGAGACTGTGAATGGCGAACGTGTTGCCATCACCTCGAAGGGTAAGTCTGCAGTATCGGACTTCTTTACATACGCAGCCAAACTCGGTCTTCAGTATCATATCATCGGAGGTCACAGAGTATATGCTAACGTTGGTTATTTCAATGATGCTCCTACCTTTACTCAGTCATTCATCTCTCCTCGTACAAGAAACTCACTTGTGCCCGATCTCGAGACGATGAAGACATTCACCTCTGACATCAATTATCAGCTCAGCAGCAATGGATATAATCTCCGCGTGACAGCATTCTATACCAAGATCATGGATCAGACGGATATGATGAGCTTCTACGACGACTCTCAGAACTCGTTCACCAACTTTGCGATGAGAGGTATCGACCAGCGTCATATGGGTGTCGAACTCGGATTCAAGGTGCCCCTTCCTGTACAGGGACTCTCTGTCGAGGGTGCGCTCAGCTGGGGTGAGTATATCTACACCTCTACCCCTCTCGTGACTCAGACGGTTGACAACAGCGCTGAGGTAATCCTTGAAAACGCAGAGGTTCCCTATTGGAAAAGTCATCCTATATATAAGAAGGACGAGTTTGGAAATTATTTGAACGTGGACGGAGGCATATGGGATCCCACAACAGGTATCTCAGCCGTTGCCGTTGAAAAGGAGCAGAAACATTATGTACCTTCGACTCCGCAGTTTGCTGCCGACCTCGGTCTTAACTATCGCACCAAGTCATATTGGTTCTTTGAGATCGATGCGCAGTATTTTGCTAACTCATACCTGGATATGAATCCTGGCTATAGAACAGAATATGCCGTGGCAGGTCCTGACGGAGTGCTTACTCCTGTCGAGATGGAGTATATGGCCGCTCAGGAGAAGTTCAAGCCGGCCTTCCTCCTCAATGCAAGCATCGGAAAGTCTTGGTACATCGACCGTAAGTACAACTTTGGATTCTCTATGAACATCCAGAACATTACAAATAATAGAAATGTGAAGACTGGTGGTTATGAGCAGACACGTCTGATTGACAGTGCAAGCGCAGAGAGATTCTATCGATTCGACTCCAAGTACTTCTATATGCAGGGTCTGAACTATATGTTGAACCTTTATCTACGATTCTAATTTCTTATGAAAAGAATTTATGCAATAATGTTGGCTGCTGTGACGCTTCTGACAGCATGTGAGGAGTTTGAGCCAGTGTTTAATCAGGGCAATTATGATAATCCTGAGCAACAGAAAATCTACACCGATGCGGATTTCGGGAAGTTTACTTCGATTGCAGAGGTGAAGAAGATGTACGAGAAGAATGGCAATAAACCATACGACATCACAAAGTACTGTGTAATCAAAGGACAAGTCATTACATCAGACCAATCTGGCAATATCTACAAGAGTTTCTATATCCAGGATGCTACAGGTGGTATTGAGATTAAGATAGGAAAGAATGCACTGTATAATGATTATAAGGTGGGACAATGGATCTATGTGGACTGTACTGACCTTACAGTAGGTAGCTATGAGGGTATGCTCCAGATAGGCTACAAGGACGAGACTGGTGAGTATGAAACGGCATATCTCGAGCACTCAGCTATCATTGACCAACATGTGTTCAAGGGTGCGATGGCCACAGCAGAGGAACTTGTCAAACCTGTAACAATCTCAGGAAACGAGGTGCTTAACGATAAATATCTCGGTACCCTCGTTACCATCGAAGGTTGCAAGTACAGCAACATGATTTTCCTTATCGGGTACATCGATCCTAATATTGTAAAAGAGGAGGACAAGAAGTCCAACTGGAACCGTTTCTTCCTTGATGAGGAGGACAAGACCAACTGGGGAATCACTTCATGGGCCATGTCGGAGAGTTGCTTCAAGATGCATGTCGAGAACGGCGACTTCGATGCAGCTGTGATGAACGACGGCGAAACTGTAGGCAAACGCAAGCACCTTATCAAGCCCCAGCCCTACACGATGAACCAGTTCTTTGAGATGCCCGGCCTTTCAGGCAACCAGAGGTATCTACAGGTGCGCTCAAGCGGATACGCAAAGTGGGCCGACATAGATATACCTGAGGCTGTTCTCAGTGGAGATGCAACAGTTACATTCACAGGTATACTTACAAAGTTTGAGAGCGACAGACAGTTTACTCTCATCGACCTGAGCGGTGTAAGAAAGGCTGATGGTTCTCCTTGGTATGAGGAGTACAACTAATGGAGATAATATAGAAATAGTCCCCAAAGTCTCGTGTCATTCTGAGCATAGCAAAGAATCGGACAACATCTATGTTATCATCAAGATTTTGAACGTATGAGAAATATTCTGATTCTATTATTTGTTTTCTTGTGTACTGCAGCCAATGCGCAGGAGTACACATGGAAAACAGGTGATATGGATGGTTCGCGAGTTGGATGTTCGGCAGCCTCTACAGAGAATATCGAACAGGCTTTAGGCTCTTTCCAGAAAGGTGTCTATGTGGCTCCGAATGGAAAGAAGTTCGGTAAGTCGACAGCCGTAGCCAAGGTGGCACGTATCGTACTTGATGCTCAACCGCAGATGGCCGATGTCAAGAAGGTTATCGGTCACTCCGTTCAGCCTATGCCTGCCGCTAAGAATGAATCCATGTTGTCAAGGTGGTTTGTCGATATCATCATGGATAAGGTGTCGTCCCTGTCTGGGAAGAAGGTGGACGTGGGTATCTGCAATTTCGGAGGTATCCGTGCCGATATGCCTCAGGGTGATATCATTCTTGAGGATATACTTGCGATGTTCCCTTTTAAGAACTCTCTTGTGTATCTGGAACTTGAAGGAAGACAACTTAGAGATATTTTCGAAAAGATGGCAGCAGGGAGATTTCAAGCCATAGGAGGCGTGAAGATTCTTGCTGAAAACAAGACGCTCACTTCGGTGATGGTAGGTGGCGAGCCGCTTCAGGATGACAAGGTATATGGCGTAGCCACCATATCATTCCTCCTTAATGGCGGTGACGGGCTCACCCTGGCCGACGGAGCAAGCAACCTTCAGCATTATGACATCTATGTGAATGAAGCTATTCTCGAGCATCTGGCAAAGTTGAATGCAGAAGGTAAATCTGTGATAGGTACTGATGAACGATGTGTTACAATAAAATGACGGGTATGAAGAGATATTTTTTTATCGTGTTGCTGGTGGGAGTAGCGTCTTTGCTCCAGGCTCAGGATCTCACCATACTTCATTTCAACGACACACATAGTCATATAGAGCCTGAGCGTGGTGGCAAGCACAAGGGCCATGGCGGAGTAATGGAACAGGCGGCTTATATCGATAGTGTGAGGCTTGAAGAAGGAAAGCGAAATGTGTTGCTTCTTCATGCTGGAGATTTCAGTCAGGGTACCTCCTATTTTACCCAACTTGGTGGTGATGTCGAGATAGACGTTCTCAATGCAATGGGTTTTGATGCCGTTTGTCTGGGTAATCATGAGTTTGATAATGGGATAGACGAGCTTTCCCGCCGACTGAGAAATCTCAAGGTTCCTGCAGTATGTACGAATTACGACTTCTCTCAAACATCACTTGCAGGCGTTGTGAAGCCTTATGTAATCGTTCGTAAAGCCAAGAAGAAGATTGGGATTATAGGATTCCTTGCCGATATGTCTACGCTGGCCAGCACAGAGATAAACGCAATACTCAAGTATCAGCATTCGGCTGAGCTTGCTACTTCGTACGCAACATGGCTCCGTGAGGAGAAACGATGTGATATGGTGATATGTCTCTCCCATCTCGGTTACGAGGGCGAATCCTATGTTGATCCCGAACTGGCGGCACAGACAAGAGGTATTGACGTCATCGTGGGTGGACACTCCCATACTACACTGGAAGATTTGAAGACCGTGAAGAATCTTGACGGCAAGGATGTCGTCATTGTGACGGACGGAAAGTGGGGATTTACGGTTGGACATCTTTCCGTAGACTTCTAACGACTTGGGTAGATTACCTATAATTATAAAGAGGGTGTGTCACATGACACACCCTCTTATAGCAAATGTTAGATGGATATTCTCGCTGCTACTCTTCTGCAAGCTTGTCAAGACAAAGTTCCACAAGTTTGGCCACTTGCGGTTGGTAGTCCGGGTTGCTTGCCTTATGATGGCGGTGAGCGATGATGCAGCATACGGTGCCTGCATTATGGCCAAGGTGTGCTGCGATGCCAGCGATGGCAGAACCTTCCATCTCAAAGTTGGTAACCTTTTCGTCGCCGAAACGGAAGCTCTCAAACGTGTCGAGCATGTCGGGCATAGCAAGTGGCATGCGGAGAACACGTCCCTGAGGTCCATAGAATCCTGAAGCAGCGATGGTCATACCTTTGATAGTGCAGTCGCGGAACTTCTCAATCATCTTCTCTCCTGCGCGTACAAAGTAGGGATCAGGGAGATGCTTGTTCCAACCGGTATGTTTCTTGAAGGCCTCCTCGATATCAAGAAGAGAAATCTTATCTCTGTCTGCATACCAGTTCATCAGACCGTCACAACCGACCGAGATGTGAGAGAACACAAATGCTCCGAGAGGAATCTCAGGCTGGATGGCTCCTGAAGTACCGATGCGAAGGATATTGAGGCTGCGGTGTACCGGTTTGATTTCTCTTGTCTCGAAATCGATATTGGCAAGCGCGTCGAGCTCGTTCATCACGATGTCGATGTTGTCTGTGCCGATACCGGTAGAAAGAACCGTCATTCTGACGCCTTTATACCTACCTGTAACGGAAACAAATTCGCGTGAGGCATGTCTGAACTCCTTTTCTTCGAAATAGGCTGCAATCATATCCACTCTGCCAGGATCACCCACCAAAATCACATTATCAGCAAGCTCCTTAGGACGGAGGTGTAGATGGAACACCGAGCCGTCACCATTGATTATAAGTTCCGATTCTGCTATTCTCATAATTGCTCGTATTATATTAGTTATACAAATATGTTTTTAATCGGCAATTTGTTTTTGGAAATTTTACTTGGTTCCAAAGATGCGGTCACCAGCATCACCTAAACCGGGAAGGATATAGTTCTTCTCGTTCAATCCCTCATCGAGCGCGGCCAAATAGATGTCCACATCGGGGTGCATCTCTTCTACGGCCTTTACTCCCTGGGGAGAAGCTACTAAACAGACAAGTCGTATCTGTGTATAACCATCGGCTTTGAGGCGTGTGATAGCATCGCAAGCGCTACCACCCGTAGCCAGCATGGGGTCGGTGAGCAATACTAGACGGTCCTTGCCTTTCGGCATCTTATAATAATAGAATACAGGCTTGCTGGTCTCCTCGTCGCGATACATACCGATATGACCGATACGTGCCGAAGGCATCAGCTTCATCAAGCCGTCCACCATACCTAATCCTGCACGTAGGATAGGCACTATCACCACCTTCTTACCTGCAATCTTTGGTGCCTTCATCGGCATCAGAGGAGTTTCGATTTCTTCATAGGTCAAGGGAAGGTCACGCGTAATCTCGTAGCCCATAAACATAGCTATCTCTTCGAGTAAAGCACGGAACTTCATCGTTGAAGTTTCCTTGTTGCGCATGATGCTCAACTTGTGTTGCACCAGCGGATGATCAATGATATGTAAATCCATAATAATAGATATTTCAGTTTTCAGATGCAAATATAGCACATAACCTCTAATTCTCCATTATAATAAACGAAGATAATGTCGTACACTTGTAACCATATTAAGAAAATCAGCCGCACCATGCACCCATCGATTTCTGGTTAATGTACCTTTGGCATGGTCAATTGCAGCGGAGTGGCAGGCTAAAGAAAACACGCGGAGCATGGAAGAAAACATGTTTCCCCTTTTTTGACCTAGGTATCGGTAATTACTTGTAACTATCTGTAAACAAGTAAACTGACGATCGACACCCCCGTTGCGGGGTGTCGGTCGTCGTCATTCTCAATTTTCAATTATTAATTTTCAATTTGCAAAATTTTGTACACCCTACGATGCTTATGCTCCCTGCGCTCGAAGCCCCACTCGCGGAGAAGGGCACCGAAGTTCTGCTCATTTACCCCACGCATGAGGCGAGGGTTGCGCTGGCTCAGGTGCTCATAGATGTCGGCAGCCGTGAGCAGTTGCGGCTCTTCGCCCTCACGGGGCTGGCGGAAGTATCTCATGCAGAGTTCCTCCACGGGTGGGATGTGTCGGTAGGCACGGTTGCGCTGCTCGATGTCCTTGACCTCCTCGGTGGTGAAGTGATGACGCTCCCCACTGTTTAATAAGTACATGCACTGCGCATACAGCTGCTTGTGCTCGATGGGCGTGTCCACATCGATCATCTCCGCGAGCTCCACGCAGAGGAAGCGGCGGCTGCCCGTGGGGTCGGTGAGCAGGAAAGGCGTGTTGCTGGTGCCGATGAACGAGGCTATGCGGGGCAGCGTGGTGGCATTGCAGGCATAGGCCTTGCGCATACGTAGCGAGGACATCTGCATGAGGTTCTTCAGCGTGCTTTGCTTACGTGCCGAGTAGCGGTCATACTCGTCGAGGTTGATGAGCAGACAGTCCGTCAGGCGGCGTTCACACTGGCTCTCGGCCGTGAGGTTGAAGTTGTCGGTGTAGAACATCCTCAGCTCGGGCGGTAGCAGCAACCGACAGAAGGTGCTCTTGTGCCATCCCTGCTGCTCGCTGATAAGGATGGGTGCTACACTGTTGGCATAGAGTGCCTCTTCCCTACCCTGTGCCTGCGCCACGAAGGCCAGCAGCCAGCGACAGAGGTAGCCCACCATCACCTCATCCCGCGTGAGGCGATTCATGAGGGGCGCGATGCGGTCCTCGCCATCCCACTGGGGCAAGGTGCCGAAGTAGTGCTTCACGGGGTGATAGTCCTCGATGTGCATCGACTCTATGGCCGTGCGCAGCCCATCGATCTTCCAGAACTCCACACCCTCCCGCTGCAGGTCGGTGAGCCAGGTGCGGTACACACGCTGCGTCACTGGCCTGTACTCGCCATTCGCCTCATCGCGACGGCGACACTCAGCCTGCTCGGTCAAGACATTGTAGCGCAAGTCATAGTCGCGCCGCACAAATTGCTCCAGATCAGGCAAGGTTGGGCGTTTTAAATTGGTAAAAGACGATTGCTTTTCCCTTTGGCCAGCGAACTCCGTTTGACAATTGGTAATACCTTCTTCATCCTCAGTTTTCGTTACTGCTCCCGCTAAACATACCCCAGCGATGTCTGCACAGCCCCTCCATAGAGGGAGGGGTTGGGGAGGGTCTTCGTTTCTCTCTTTCTCTACAGCCATCTGGCTGACTCTGCCGCGCAGCTCCTTGAGCTGACGTTTCACTTCACGGCGGAGATTTTTAGCATTAGACATTTTCATAACGATGCAAAGATACACCCCCCGAAAAGCCTCTACAATAAGATATTTTCGATGGGTAAATGCTTGCTCGTGGACAAACTTTTTCGTAATTTTGCATCCAACAAATCTATTGTCTGCCGCACGGCATACGCGCATTCACCGCTCTGCACGCACGCGATTACAGACCTGCATACGCGCGTCTGCAGCCCAGCAGACAATAAGCTAAATTAAATATGCCAGGGAAAACGCATTATAAACTAGCAGTATTTTAGAACGAAATATTAGCAAGAAAATTTGCTTATGCCGCTGATTATTAGCATATTTACATAGTGAATAATATTATGTAAATATGAAAAAGCTCAACGCCGAATCTTCTAAAATAATGCAGTTTTCTTTGTCTATAGAAGAAATTGACCCTCGTATTGATCGCTGTAAGAAGCATCTTGCCTCCAATATTTG
>JAZKYH010000062.1:0-41941 GCA_045612065.1 Bacteroidaceae bacterium | reverse complement strand
GGATAAACTTCTGCCCAGTGAAGGGCTGGGGGATGAACTTCATGAACGGGGTCATGGGGTTGAGCTGCGGTAGCGTGGGCTTGAGCGACTGCTTCATGGCCGACACGAGGATCTTCTCCACGCGCTCGGTCTTCACCACCTTGCGCTCAGAGTAGCGGCAGTCGAGAAAGGTAATCTCATCGATACCTATCTCGGTAGCCTTCTCGGCAAACCACTCGATGCGGTCCATATTCTTCGTGGGTGCCATGGCAAGGTGCAGATGTCCCTGCCACAAGGGCTCGGGCGTGGTAGTCTCCACGATACGTACGTAGCAGCGCTTGCCACTGACCATATCTATCTCGGCCCGATAGAACGAGCCTTTACCATCGGTGAGCATCACCTCATCGCCTTCAGCAAGGCGCAGCACACGGAGGGCGTGAGCAGCCTCCTCCTGGGGCAACTCAAGCGTGGTAGCAATGTCGGGGGTGTAGAATAGGTGCATAGTAAAAGGCCTCCCCTGCCCCTCCCGAGGAGGGGTGACTCGGGCATCGCGGAGTCTTTAGAAGGATTTATAGGTTTATATTAGTTTGTATCAGTTGATTATAGTTTCATTGGTTTCGAGTTCTCCCCTCTGAGGGAGTTAGAGGGGGCCTCCCTCATTTTCTCTCTCACGTATCACGTCGCGCAAGTGTGCGGCAAGTTCATAATCTTCGCGTTCGATGGCGGTCTTCAGCACACCACGCAGCACCTCGGTGTTCATCACCGTAATGGGCATGGAGTAGGCTCCCCCACCCTCATCACGCATGCATTGGGCATTGAGTAGCTCCTCATCGATGTATATGGGGCAATGGCGATGCAAAGCTATGGCAAGGGCATCAGAGGTGCGAGCATCAACATTGACAGTCTGCCCATACTGCTCACACACCAGATAGGAGTAAAACACTCCACCCCTCACCTTATATATATATACCTCACGGATGTGGATGGCAAAGGCATCGGCCATACCAGCCAAGAGGTCGTGCAGCATGGGACGCTCGGCAGCCACCTCGCGGAGATACATGGCAATGGCTTGCGCCTCGAGCAAGCCCACAAGGATAGGCAAACTGCGGTTGCCCTCCTTCTCACGAAGCAGGGCGATATAGAACTTGTCATTCGACGCCTTCTGCAACAGGTCTTGTACTTTGAGCTCTACTTTGTTCATACTGCTATAACAAACCAAACGCAAAGTTAGTGCATTTTTTCCAATGCGCCAATCGAATTTTACGACATATAAAAAATTACCAACCTCAGTTGCTTGTGGAGTACTCTGAACAAGAATTCCCCGCCACAGAACATCGCAAGAGAGCACACATAAGATATGCACCCATCGCTCCACATCAATTGAAAAAACGCACTTTACCCTCTCGCTGAATCCACTTATGAGACAGAACTAACAATGCTAACTTATAACCCCAAAAACCTTTGTCCATTTTTTCAATCACACAAAGGTTTTTTCTAAAACAGACAAAGGTTTTTCACGCAACACAGGGCTGTGATTCCGACACTACTGACAACAAAGAGATTATACCATTCTATACCACACATCCGGCACTGCTTCGGATACAATCCGAAAGACAGTGCCGGATTACTATTGGCAAATAGTATATTATAAAAAGGGCTATTTTTTTTCGAAGCGTACAGCTACATCATCGTAAGCAAAATAAGCGGGCTGACTATAGCCATAGCCGTTATCGCTCGAACCTGTCACATTGAATTCAACGCTTACTACAGCGCCTAGATTGGAGAGGTCCCACTTAGTCCACTCGGTAACAATATTGTCGGGGCCATTGACTAAATAGAATTCAACAGTACCCGTTTCATTGCCATCAGCATCATAACCTATCGCGAGAAGTTTTACCCAGTCCTCCTCACCGATATTGGCGGTAAGTCCATTGCCATTCATGTAGCAATTGATGGCATAGGCAGAGTTGTTCACATACATGTGGTCAATGACACGAGCTTCGCCATCGGCAAAGCTGAGGGCAGGAAGGTATTCTGTGCCATTCCAGGGGGAGCTGTCTTTGTAGCCAAAATGCATGCAGAAGTTCTTCGAGCCATTATGACCACCTGCACCTTCCTCGCCATATACTCGGAGTTGATTTTCGTATGTGCCATAGGTTACATAATCGGTGCTGGCATAGTTTGACACTGCATGCCCGCCACCCCAAAAGCAATAGGCATAATAGTTGTAGGGGAAAGTATGGGAAAGTTCAGTATTACCCTCATCCCACCATGTGTATTCGCAACTCATGTAGTCGCCATAGCAGAGGGGGCCGCCATATTCGGGTTCGTCAATGAGGTCGCTCCAAGTAGTGATTTCGGCTCCAGCATAGTCGAGCGTATAAGGAGCAAACATGGCATATTCGTCCTCAAAGGTGAGGTAGCGCAACTCATAAGCGGGTTCAGCAGGTTTGGGTTCTTCGTCCCAAGCTATCATGTCGAAGGAGAAGGACTTGATATCCGAAACCTTGAAGGTGAGCACGGTATCTTGCATCTCAATATACATTACTTCTGTGAGTTCCTGAGCATTGATAGCCACGAAAGGCATGAGCATAAAGAAGAATATTACAATTTGTTTCATTGTTTTGTGATTTTAAAGGTTTGTTTATTATTAATATTGATAAAGTAGATACCCGCAGGATATGCAGTGAGGTCGATAGAAATACCGTCATCCTCGGGAATGAGCGACGTGCTTAGGCGTCGTCCATCAAGGCCATACACATAAATGATGCTTGAGCTGCCAATGCCACGCACGCGTATTCTGCTGTTGTCAGTGTAAACAATCTGTGCCATTCCTTCCGGCAATGCATCAATGGAAGTTGACACCGGGTCATACCAACCGAAATGGAAACCCGAGATAGTACTACGCAAATAAGTGGCGCTGAAACTGGAGGTTTCTACACACAGGCTGTCACCTTTAAATGCAGCACATGGCTTGTCTGCCAACACGATAGCGACTGAGTCGCCCTCGTGGAAACTGATGATGAGCGAGTGTTGCTCATCGGCTCGCATTACCGAAGAAACGGTAGGGAGCAGAATCAGTAGAGTCAGTAATTTTCTTTTCATAAATGATAAAAATTGAGGTTTGCATATTATTGTTTGACTATTATTTTACGCACGCCAGCCGAAGAGTATTCGATATAGATACCTGGAATTACAGGAGAATCTATGCAGCGACCGTTGAGATCGTAGTAATAAGGACCTACAGACAATGAAGATTGCTTTATTCCCGTCATATCATCGACTTGCACTCCTAACAAGTGTAAATCATTAGCTCCCATAATTTCAGTAGAAGTCTCGCCCAACCAACCGCAATACTGGTTGACACCTGTGTAGACCTTCACAAAGTGGATACCGGGAAGAATGATAGGAACTCCCGACTCGTCCACAGCCCACTCGATGTTGAATTTAGAGCGATTGTCTGCGTTGGGATGGTTATCGGCGTAGCCCCACGCATAGGCATACTGCACATAATAATTTCCTGCACCACTCTCATCAACATAATTGTCGGCAAGAAGCATACCATCGAAAGTGAGCGATTCGCAGTCAAGCCACTGCGGCCAATAGCTTTGATGATGGTATACATTGCGATATACGTGCCCCACCCCACCCTGATTGTCGGTCCAACGCACATAGGAGGTATCATTGATAAAACTATAGTTAGGCGCGGGAGTTCGTTCTTTCTCCTCGTCGGGGCGGTAATAAGTAATGCAGTAATGGTGTTTGGTGCTGGCACTGTGATATTCGCTACCCGCAAGTTCGTACCATACATCATCGGGCAGTCCATTACCATTGTCATCGTGGCTCACCATCACAATGCCAGGTTCGCAAGAACCTCCCTCGCGAGATGCATTGGCATTGGGATTGGCATTGGAGTAGAAGGCATTACCGAGAATCTCAAAATCCATCAAACCATGTAGGTTCTCTACCATGTGATCAAAACCAAATACGACATATCCCCCATAACTACCGAGACTAATAAGCACTCGTTCATTGTTAGCGATGCAGTCTTCGGTTTTGCGTGTCATATCTTCGGCGGTATCGCCCTCGTCGTAGTAGGGCAATTCATTGACAAACTGACCTGGTGCAGGGCGATACTCGAAAACCCTGCTGATGTAGGGTGACTGTGCCGTAGCAGCCATAGTTGTGGCAAACAACAAGGGGGTAAGGATTCGTTTCATATTATTCGTATTCAAATGGGACAGTAATAAATGCAAAATGTGCCGGAATATCACCAGTGCGCACACGCCACTTCATTGTTCCCTCGGGAGTGAAGCAGTAAAGGTATCCGGGAGACACATAGTTGGTGGCATCGGTGACATAAAACTCACGCGTGGTATGGTTTACTGCGATGCCGTAAGGCATGCGTATCTTCCGGTCAGTACCATCAGTAATGAAACTATCGGTGACCACTTCACGAGTACGTGTATCGACTATATGGTAGGTGATACGCCAATCATTAGTAACATAGTTCCACTCTGTGCCGTAGATATAGAGCGAATCACCAGAAAGAGTCATCTCGCTATTGGCAATGGGAAGCGAGTCGCACACGAGTTCGGTACGTGGATCAATGACGTAGGTCTGAGAACCCCGCCCATAATAGTCTCCTCGCGAACTCACCCAAATATATCCTTGGCGATCGACCTCCATACGATGCAGGTTAATGGCTACATCAATAGTGTTGACCACGGAAAAGCTCTCCAAATCAATCACCGACACTGTACGGTCATAGTTAGGGAAACGATAACCTCCAGAATTGGCAACATAGAGGCGATTATTATGGATAACCAATTCATCGGGTTGGTAGCCCACAGTACAGGTATCGATAACCTCCATACGGTCAATATCGATGCGCGCCACATAGCCCAATCGTGCATTGGGATCTATCTGTACAGGACCAGCATAGCTGCTCACATAAGCATAGCGGTCCTGAAAGGTTATGTAGCGACAGTTGGGTATGGATATTTGCGTGATGTGCTTGGCCGTAGCAGCATCCATCACCTCCACAAAATGAGAACAGTTGATGACCGCCCATAACTTACCATCGTAAACTTGCAGATCATTGCCCACATCGCCTAACTCTTGCACCACACCAGGATTGCACTCGGCATAAATGTTACGAATATACTTACCCGTGACAGCATCGTAGTAGTCGAGCGTACATTTGTTGCTGCCCATGTTACCCTCATTGAGGAGATAGAAACCTTTGACTGCCGCAGTGTCATTAAGAGATACTTGTACAGTGTCCACCTGTTCCTCTTGCGAGGGAATGATATACTCGTCGTCGGTGCGACACGAAGAAAAGGACATACTAAAAAGTAATGTAATAACGAGCGTCTTTTTCATCATGTGTCAATTTAGATAGAAAGTTTTGAAAAATATAAAAGAATATTCTCTCTGAATAGCATACAAGAAATGCACATGACAGCACATAAGTAGAGCTGTCACGGGCATTTCATCAATGATGCTCGTGAGTGTGTCGGATACAAACAATGCACTACAGCAAAGTGTGGCCAAAGCCAAGAGTACGACACATGCCAACTGGGGATGTCTTATACGTCCGTTCATTTCTATTCTTTCCGTAGACCTGCGTCAAGAATAATCTATTTGTTCACACGGCCGGTCTTCTGACTTATCCCGTTTATTGCGCCTTCCCAACAATGAAGTCAGTGGCTAAGAGTGCAATAAACACACAATTGCTAAGGGACTTACAGCAGCAGGTACTGTCCCGGATTCACACCGGATTCCCGTAAATCCAAGTCCTTGTATCGAACTCGGAAGCCGTTAACTGGCGGCAAAGTTACAAACATTATTAATATGCACAAACAGAAAGTGACTTTTTTTAACGATAATATTTTTTCCGCACTCGGTTTGCTCTTTTTTTTTGCAGAAACGCGAAGATAGGCAGCACTCGTTGCGAATAAGCGTTGCTTTATTCACTCCTTTGCACTATCTTTGCACAAAGAAAGCAGTTGGACGGTCTGTCGCTTGCTCCCTGTGGAGTATGAGGAAAGTCCGGGCAACACAGAGTATTCCGCTTGTTAATGTGCAAGGTGTCGGCGACGGCAGGGTTGACGTAGAAGAGAATAACCGCCTCGTTCAGGCGAGGTAAGGGTGAGAAGGTGGGGTAAGAGCCCACCAGTCGGGATGGTGACATCCTGAGCTGTGCGTTCCGGGAGTTGCAAGGTCATGTATACCGGTGTTTGAGGGCTGCTCGCCCGAGCCGGAGGGTAGACCGCTATAGTTTGCTGGTAACAGCAGGCACAGATAAATGACAGACGCTGCACGGCATTCGAGCGCAAGCAAGAATGCAGCAGTACAGAACCCGGCTTACAGGCCAACTGTTTTCTTTTTTACTTTTAAGAAGTTTGGGAGCCCGGAGGCTGCACTTCGCTCAGGAGTTGCAACAAATGATCTCGCTTGACAACGCATCCGCAGAGCATTGCCTACACCCCATAGCCCCCAAACTCCGTAGAAGTTGAGCATAGCGTAACTGACGATATGAAAGAAAAATTCAGACAACTCGCGCATTTCTTCACCCGTTCACTGTGGAGGGTGACTGAGAGTGATGTCAGCCGTAGCCGATATACCAGCTACAACCTGATGAAAATCACCATCCAGACGGTCAAGTGCTTCATCAAGGACCGCGTGTGGATACGCGCAGCAGCCCTTTCCTACACCACCTTGTTTTCCATCATCCCCATCATGGCACTGCTCTTTGCCATCGCCAAGGGATTCGGATTCTCGAACATCATGGAGCATTTCTTGCGCGATGGTATCATAGAGAACAGTTCGGTGGATATGGTGATGAGTTTCATCGACAATTACCTCGAATATGCCAAGAGCGGTGTCTTCATCGGTATAGGTCTCGTAATGTTGCTATGGGGTGTCATCGCCCTGGCCGACAGCATCGAGACCAACATGAACACCATTTGGGAGGTCAAGAAGCCACGTTCCTATTTCCGCAAACTGACCGACTACATGGCCATCTTCATCGTATTCCCCCTCATCATCGTACTTTATGCCGGTGTGAGTATCTTCATGACCACCATCTACCAGAACCTTGCAGCCTACGAACTCATCAGTTCGTTCGTGCACATCTGCATCAAACTGGCACCCTATGTCTTGTCAGGACTCATCATGACAGGCCTCTTTCTCTTCATCCCCAACACGAAGGTGAGGTTCAAGAACGCCTTTATCCCAGGTATGATTACGGGTATCATCTTCCAAGCATTCCTATACATCTACATACAGATACAGATGTCGGTATCGAGCTACAATGCCATCTACGGTTCGTTTGCCATCATACCGATGTTTATGCTATGGGCAGACATATCGTGGAGCATCATCCTCTTCGGTGTAGAGATGAGTTATGTGAGCCAGAATATCGAACTCTATAATTTCGGTCAGGAGACCGACAGCATCAGTCGCCGCTACCACGACTTCCTCTGCGTAGTGGTAATGTCGCTCATCTGCAAACGATTCGAACAGGGCGAGCTCCCCTATACAGCAAGCGAATTATCCGATGCCGGAGAAATTCCCATCCGACTAACCAACCGCCTGCTCGACGAGTTAGAAACCGTAGGACTCATCTATGGGCTCAGCAACGATGCCAAGTCTGAGACCGAGCACTACCTACCGGCCATAGCCATCAGTCAGCTCTCGGTGGGCCGACTGCTCTCAACTTTAGAAAGCCATGGATGCGAGGACTTCAAGATAGACCATACCAAGGAGTTCAGCAACCAATGGGATGCCTTCATCGGACACAAAGAGAAGATGTACACCAAAACCAACGAAATATTGCTAAAAGATTTATAAAAGACCTATGGATATAGTAAATAGATTCCTGCGCTACGTGCGCATTGACACCCAATCGACCGAAGATGCTGGCGTAACTCCTAGCACTCCCGGACAGATGGATTTCGCAAAAATGCTCCGCAATGAACTCGAGATGATGGGCCTTGAGGAAATCACTCTTGATGAGTATGGTTACCTTTTTGCAACACTGCCTGCCAACACAACCCGAGCTGTGCCCACCATCGGTTTCATCGCCCACGTAGACACCAGCCCCGACATCACAGGCAAGGATGTCAACCCACGTATAGTAGAGAACTATAACGGTACCAACATTACCCTCTCGGCTGAAGACCACATCGTGCTCTCCACCACCGAGTTCCCCGAGTTACTGAGCTACATTGGAGATGACCTCATTGTTACAGACGGACACACGCTCCTCGGCGCCGATGACAAAGCCGGTGTGGCAGAGATCATGTCGGCCATCGCCTACTTGCAAGCCCATCCCGAAATTGAGCATGGCAAGATACGCGTAGGCTTCAACCCCGACGAAGAGATTGGCCTCGGTGCACATAAGTTCGACGTAGAGCTCTTCGGTTGTGACTGGGCCTACACGATGGATGGCGGCGAGGTAGGTGAACTCGAGTATGAGAACTTCAATGCCTCATCGGCCCGTATCACCATCAACGGTCGCAACGTACACCCTGGCTATGCCAAGGATAAGATGCTCAACTCCATGCGAGTAGCTGCAGAGTTCATTGGTATGCTTCCCAAACATGAGGTCCCCGAGTGCACCACAGGTTATGAAGGCTTCTTCCATCTCGTGGGCATGAAGGGTGGCGTAGAGCAGACCACCCTCAACTACATCATCCGCGACCACAGCGCCGAGATTATGAGCAAGCGTAAGGAGCTGCTACAGCGCTGCGTACAGGACCTAAACAAGAAATATGGCAGCGACATCGCCAGCATCGAGCTTGCCGACCAATACAAGAACATGAGAGAGGTCATCGAGCCCATGATGTACGTTATTGACATCGCTTGCCAAGCTATGCGTGAAGCCGACGTAGAGCCCAAGATAAAGCCCATCCGCGGCGGCACCGACGGTGCGCAACTTTCTTTCAAGGGTCTCCCCTGCCCCAATATCTTCGCAGGTGGCGTCAATTTCCACAGCCGATACGAATTCGTCCCCGTAGGATCCATGAAAAAAGCCATGATGACCATCGTCAAGATTGCAGAGATTGTGGCCAAGAGATAATAATGACTGTAAGTATCTAAAAAAAGAGTGAGAATCCACGGATTCCCACTCTTTTTCATTCTTGTAATATCACTTTACACTATAGCAATCGTCAATACGTGACCCGCGGAGGAAATCGCCTACTCCCATGCGTTTCTTGCCAGCTAACTGAAGAGTACGGATACTGAGCACACCATCGGCTGCATAGATGTATAGATAGCTCTTACCATCCGTCTCTATCGCACCACAAGGTTGAGGGTTGAGAGGTGAGGAAATCAATTCTGCCTCATAAATCTTTAGCATCGTTTCTGTGCCATCAGGAGCCACAAGCGTAGTCCAAGCTGCTGGATAAGGCGAAAGACCACGGATAAAGTCATAGACATGCTTGGCAGACTTGCCCCAGTCAATCAGACACGTCTCCTTGAATATCTTTGGAGCAGGACGCAGTTCTCCCTCGGGCATCATCATCTCTTGTGGAGTAGCCTCGGCACTACCATCAATGATAGCATCTACCGTCTCGCACACCACACCTCCACCAAGTTGCATAAGGCGGTCGTGCACGTCACCCACACAATCAGTATCACTGATGGGCACACGAACCTGACGTATCACGGCGCCCGTGTCAATCTCATGTTTGAGGAAAAAAGTGGTAACACCCGTCTCCTTGTCACCATTGATGACGGCCCAGTTAATAGGAGCAGCGCCACGATATTGGGGCAAGAGCGAAGCATGCAGATTGAAGGTGCCAAGCGGAGGCATACTCCACACCACTTCGGGCAACATACGGAACGCCACGACAATCTGAAGGTCGGCCTTCAAAGAACGAAGTTCCTCGATAAAAGCCTCATCCTTCAGTTTCTCAGGCTGAAGTATACGTAAGCCATGTTCTACGGCATACTGTTTCACAGGTGTTGGCTGCAACACACTACCATGACGGCCTACCGCCTTATCGGGACCAGTAACCACACCCACGACATTGTAACCACCCTCGACGAGGCAACGCAGGCTCTCTACCGCAAAGTCGGGAGTGCCCATATATACGATTCGTAAACTATCCTTTGTCATTCTTCTGATGAATTAAATGAAATCAATGGGAGACAGGGGCAGATAATAAAAAAACATTCAGCCTTTATCTCCGCAAAAAGTGAAGCAATTATCATCATTTTATCCTCCCTTATCTCCTTCAATAATTTATTTCTGACGACAAATTTAGATATAATCTCCGTGATAGCCAAGAAAACGTTCCAAAAGCCCCATAGCACACAATAAAAAAGAGAGAAAAACTTTGTCATTCAAGATAAAAGCAGTACCTTTGCCAACCGAAAACCATTACACCTTATTGTTACCAGCAATAAACAGAGTAATAACTATTAAAAACGAAATAAAACAATGAAAAAAGGTATTCATCCTGAGAACTATCGTCCCGTAGTATTCAAAGACATGTCAAACGGTGACTGCTTCCTTTCACGCTCTACTTGCGCAACAAAGGAGACTATCGAATTTGAGGGCGAGACTTATCCCTTGATTAAGCTCGAAATCTCTAACACTTCTCACCCTTTCTACACCGGTAAGTCTAAGCTCGTTGACACTGCTGGTCGCGTAGACAAGTTCATGAGCCGCTACGCTCGCGCACAGAAGAAGTAAGGATAACACCTATCCAATAAAAAAAATAGCACTGAGATCTCAGTGCTATTTTTTTATTGATATAAAAGAAGGAGCAAAAAAAAGAAGTCGTGCCGGAGTGATGCGATGAAACTCCGAGAAATAGGATTTGAGTGCTCGCCCCCTTTGTAATCCACCGACTCAAGGTTACCCCTCTCGGGGCGTGGCCCGCCATTGGAAGTCGAAGCTGTCCTCGGTTTTCAGAATTGTTTGATGAGTTTCCCAGTCTAAACCGACACGACTATGTTTTGAATTGAAAATTGAGAATTGAAAATTAAAAATTCACAACGCAAAGCCTAATCACATCCTCAAGTTTTCGTCTTCATTTATCGTCAACATTTCTATTACAAAGAACGCACAAGAAAACATTTTGTTCACCATACGAACGAGACCTCTTCCGTTTTCCTTTGTGCAAATTTAAAAACTATTTCGCACAAAAAAAAGAGGCCGAAGCCTCTTTTTTCATTATCATGTTAAACAACACCTCTTGACGAGACTGTCATTTAATCCGCATAAGCTACAATTAAGCAGCCTTAGCCTTAGCTACGATAGCCTTGAAAGCCTCAGGATGATTCATTGCGAGGTCAGCGAGAACCTTACGGTTGATCTCGATACCAGCCTTGTGCAATGCACCCATCAGTTGAGAATAAGACATACCCTCGAGGCGAGCGGCAGCGTTGATACGCTGAATCCACAACGCACGGAAGTTGCGCTTCTTATTCTTACGGTCGCGGTAAGCGTAGGTCAAACCCTTCTCCCAAGTATTCTTGGCAACGGTCCAAACGTTCTTACGAGCACCGAAGTAACCTCTGGTTAAACCTAAAATTTTCTTTCTCTTTGCTCTTGAAGCAACATGATTTACTGATCTTGGCATAGTTTTGTTTCTTTTTTAGATGTTAGCGCTGCGATGTTGTTTTTTTTGTGCAGACTTTTGTGCTAACCATCCGATTAATAATTTGTTAGATTAACTCGCTTAACTTTTTAAGATTACTTCATTGCGAGAAGTTCCTTAACCTGGCTCACGTTTGCGCTGTGCACGAGTGTGAAGTGGTCGAGGTTGCGCTTCTGCTTCTTAGTCTTCTTAGTCAAGATGTGACTGTGGAAAGCGTGTTTTCTCTTGATTTTACCTGTTCCGGTAAGAGCGAATCTTTTTTTTGAACCGGAGTTAGTCTTAACTTTTGGCATGTTTGTTAATTGTTAATTAATTATTAATATGTAAACGGTGCGTACTATACCAGCGCAACCGCTTTTTTTCAAGTTTATAGTTAAAAGATGACAGATGAAAGTTTCTTACCTCACGAATTCAAGTTGTCAACTGTCGGCTTTCATCTTTCAATTTTCATCTTTCTGAGGAGCCTTCTCCTTCTTGGGAGCACCAGCCTTCTTCGGAGAGATAAAGATGGTCATGCGCTTACCTTCGAGCACGGGCATCTGGTCAACCTTACCATACTCCTCGAGGTCGTTAGCGAAACGCAACAGAAGAACCTCGCCTTGCTCTTTGAAGAGGATTGAACGTCCCTTGAAGAATACATAAGCCTTTACTTTATCACCATCCTTGAGAAACTCAATCGCGTGCTTAAGCTTGAAGTTGTAGTCGTGGTCATCGGTCTGAGGTCCGAAACGAATCTCCTTCACCTCCACCTTCACTTGCTTAGCCTTGAGCTCTTTCTGTTTCTTCTTCAGCTGATACAAGAACTTTGAGTAATCAATAATTCTACAAACAGGCGGAACGGCATTCGGTGAAATCTCCACGAGATCGGCCTCATTCTCTTCGGCGAGTCTCAACGCTTCCTGGATAGAAACTACGGTAGGTTCAATGTTGTCACCGACAATTCTTACTTCTTTGGCACGTATCTGTTCGTTGATACGATGTTGGCCTTTCAAGTTGTCTTTTTTCATTCAGATGAATTGGTTTGTTCTGCTGTCTTTTTTAAAAGTATTTTTTACAAAAAGTTGTTTATTCAACGCGCGCAACGGCACTTTTGCCACCCGCACTATTAAATGCGGGCGCAAAGTTAGTGCAAACCAGTTGAATATGCAAACTTCAACTAATAAAAGTTACCATTTATTAATCATTTCGTCAACTTCGTTCTCGATTTTCTTACCGAAGTCCTCGATTTTGAAACAACCCTCGTTGATACCGCCCTGCTTACGTACGGTAACAGTACCCTCAGCCTGCTCCTTCTCACCTACGATGAGCATATAGGGGATATGCTTCATCTCGTTGTCGCGAATCTTACGAGTAATCTTCTCGCTGCGGTCGTCGATAATGCAACGCACGTCGTACTTCTCGAGTTCCCTCTTCACCTGCTCGGCATAGTCGTTAAACTTCTCCGAGATGGGAAGAATAGCCACCTGGTCGGGAGTGAGCCACAAGGGGAACTTACCGCCAGTGTGCTCGATGAGCACGGCCACAAAACGCTCCATAGAGCCGAAGGGTGCACGGTGAATCATCACGGGCTGATACTTCTGATTGTCTGAACCGGTGTACTCAAGGTTGAAGCGCTCGGGCAAGTTATAGTCAACCTGGATAGTACCCAACTGCCAACGACGACCGATAGCATCCTTCACCATGAAGTCGAGCTTGGGACCATAGAACGCAGCCTCACCTGTCTCAACACGAGCATTCAAGCCCTTCTCCTGACAAGCCTCTACGATAGCCTGCTCAGCACGCTGCCAGTTATCGTCAGTACCTACGTACTTGGTGGTATTGTTGGGGTCACGGAGTGAAATCTGCGCCTCGTAGTTCTCGAAATTGAGCGCCTTGAAGATGATTTCGATGATGTCCATTACGCGAGTAAACTCTTCCTTCACCTGATCGGGACGGCAGAAGATGTGTGCATCGTCCTGTGTAAAGCTGCGCACACGAGTCAAGCCGTGAAGCTCACCACTCTGCTCGTAACGGTATACGGTACCGAACTCTGCGAGACGGATAGGAAGATCCTTGTATGAGCGGGGCTGGTGCTTGTAAATCATACAGTGGTGAGGACAGTTCATGGGCTTCAACAAGTATACCTCACCCTCCTCAGGAGTGGTGATGGGTTGGAAGCTGTCCTTACCATAGTGATCCCAGTGACCTGAAGTCACGTAGAGGTTCTTGTTACCGATATGGGGAGTCATCACCTGCTGGTAGCCGAAACGCTTCTGGATGCGCTTCAAGAAATCCTCGAGGCGCAAGCGGAGAGCTGTACCACGGGGCAACCACATGGGCAAGCCCTTACCTACGGTCTCAGAGAACATGAAGAGTTCAAGTTCCTTACCGATCTTACGGTGGTCGCGCTTCTTGGCCTCCTCCATCATCACGAGATACTCATCGAGCATCTTCTTCTTGGGGAATGAGATACCATAGATACGAGTCATCATCTTGCGTTTCTCATCGCCACGCCAGTAGGCTCCAGCTACAGAGGTAAGCTTGATAGCCTTGATGGGCGCTGTGCTCATCAAGTGCGGGCCACGGCAGAGGTCAGTGAAGGCACCCTGAGTATAGGTAGTGATGGTACCATCCTCGAGCTCAGAGATCAGTTCGCACTTGTAGGTCTCGCCACGTTCAGAGAACATCTTCAACACCTCATCCTTAGAGATCTCATTGCGCACCACGTTCTCGTTCTTTGCTACGAGCTCGGCCATCTTCTTCTCGATATTAGCGAGGTCACCCTCCTTGATGGTCACACCTTCGCCTGGATCTACATCATAGTAGAAACCACTCTCGATAGCGGGACCGATACCGAACTGGATATTGGGATAGAGCTCCTGCAAAGCCTCGGCCAAGAGGTGGGCACTGGTATGCCAAAAAGCATGCTTAGCCTCAGCATCATCCCACTTGTGGAGACGGATTGAAGCATCCTCATTGATGGGGCGGTTGAGCTCCACGATTTCGTCATTCACGCTGCACGCCAGCACATCCTGTGCCAAGCGGCTACTGATGCTCTCTGCAATCTGCAAGCCAGTAACGCCAGCTTCATACTCTCTTACCGAGCCATCAGGAAAGGTAATCTTAATCATTGTCGTATATTGTTTTTTGTTTATATACTATTTCGTTTCGTATGCCACTGTCTGCATCAAGTCTACACACATAAACACATTTTGCCGCCAACATACAATTGGCTGCAAAATTAGCTAATTTATTCGAGACGTGCAATTTTTACAAACAAAAGAAAGTTGGAAGTTCCAAAGAACCTCCAACTTCCATCTATAGGTTAGGTAATACTTATTAACCCTGGATAGCAGCTACACCGGGGAGCACCTTACCCTCGATAGCCTCGAGGAGAGCACCACCACCAGTAGAGATGTATGACACCTGGTCAGCCAAGCCGAACTTGTTAACACAAGCTACTGAGTCGCCACCACCGATGAGTGAGAATGCACCTTCTGCAGTTGCCTTAGCGATAGCCTCACCGATAGCGCGTGAACCTGCGGTGAAAGCGTCGCACTCGAACACACCAGCAGGACCGTTCCAAAGGATAGTCTTGGCACCCTCGATAGCAGCAGCAAATGCCTTCTGGCTCTCAACACCGGCATCTACGCCCTCGAAGCCTGCGGGAATCTGGTCAGCAAGACAAGTGATGATTTCAGCACCCTCCTTAACACTCATTGTACCGAAGTCAAGGCCATTGGTAGCAGTGCAGTCTGTGCCGAGCACCAACTCTACGCCGTTCTTCTTTGCCATCTCCTCTACACCGAGAGCAACATCCAACTTGTCCATCTCAACGATTGACTCGCCAATCTCGCCACCATGAGCCTTAGAGAAAGTGTAGGTCATACCACCGCAGAGGATGAGTTTGTCAACCTTACCCAACAAGTTCTCGATGATACCAATCTTTGAAGACACCTTCGAACCACCCATGATAGCCACGAAGGGGCGCTTGATGTTTGACAATACGTTCTCAACAGCCTGAACCTCCTTCTGCATGAGGTAACCGAGCATCTTGTGATCAGCATCGAAGCTGTCAGCGATAACAGCGGTAGAAGCGTGCTTGCGGTGAGCGGTACCGAAAGCGTCGTTGATGTAGCAGTCAGCATATGAAGCGAGTGTTGCAGCGAACTCCTTCTGTGAAGCCTTCATAGCCTTCTTAGCCTCCTCGTAAGCGGGGTCAGCCTTGTCGATACCTACGGGCTTACCCTCCTCCTCGGGATAGAAACGGAGGTTCTCGAGCAACAACACCTCACCGGGCTTGAGCGCAGCAGCAGCCTCAGCAGCCTTGGCGCAGTCGGGAGCAAACTGTACGGGTACACCGAGCTTCTCAGACACAGCGTCAACGATCTGGCTGAGAGAGAACTTAGCGTTCACCTTACCTTTGGGCTTACCCATGTGTGACATGATGATGAGCGCACCACCGTCAGCCAACACCTTCTTCAAGGTAGGGAGCGCACCTCGGATACGGGTGTCGTCAGTGATTTTACCCTCTTCGTTCAAGGGTACATTGAAGTCTACACGCACGATTGCCTTCTTACCGGCAAAGTTGAAATTGTCAATGTTTTGCATAATACTTATGTTATTAATAAAGTAATGTTCTGTTTTTTCAGTAATCTTCGCAAAATACAAACAAACGAGCGAGAAATATGAAGCTTGCTTCGATATTTTCCACAGCGAGCGCAGTGTATGTTCGCAGTTCTCTGCAAAGTTAAGAAAAGGTTTGTTAAGTCGTACACAAAAAACGACTAAATATTAAAAAACGTTCCATTTTTCCCTTTTCCATACATTCTCCCCCACTCTCCAATGGCAGAATCTTGTAATATTTGCATAGCAATCGTAGAGTATTCAAGTTTTTTTCCTATTTTTGCAGCCCTAAACACCAAACACTAAACAACAAAGACAATATGAAAGTAGCTATTGTAGGAGCCAGCGGAGCCGTAGGACAAGAGTTCCTCCGCGTGCTCGAAGAGAGAAACTTCCCCATCGACGAACTCGTGCTGTTCGGTTCACCCCGCAGTGCCGGTAGTACATATACATTCCGTGGCAAAGAGCTTACCGTAAAACTCTTGCAGCACAACGACGACTTCAAGGGTATCGACATCGCCTTCACCTCAGCCGGTGGCGGCACATCAAAGGAGTTCGCCGAAACCATCACCAAGCATGGCGCCATCATGATTGACAACAGCAGCGCCTTCCGCATGGACGAGGATGTGCCCCTCGTAGTACCCGAGGTGAATGCCGAGGATGCCCTCAAACGTCCCCGAGGCATCATTGCCAACCCCAACTGCACCACCATCCAGATGGTAGTAGCATTGAAGGCCATCGAGCAACTCTCACACATCAAGACCGTGCACGTATCAACCTATCAGGCTGCCAGCGGTGCCGGTGCAGCAGCTATGGCCGAGCTCTACGAACAGTACCGTCAGGTATTGGCAGGCGAGGAGGTTACCGTTGAGAAGTTTGCCTACCAGCTCGCCTTCAACCTCATTCCCCAAATCGACGTGTTCACCGACAATGGCTACACCAAGGAGGAGATGAAGATGTACCACGAGACCAAGAAGATTATGCACTCCGACGTGAATGTCAGCGCCACCTGCGTACGCGTCCCTGCCCTCCGCTCACACTCTGAGAGCATCTGGGTCGAGACCGAGCGCCCCATCAGCATTGCTGAGGCCCGCGAAGCCTTTGCCAAGGGCGACGGCCTGGTACTCATGGACAACCCCACAGAGAAGGAGTACCCCATGCCCCTCTTCCTCGCAGGCAAAGACCCCGTATACGTGGGCCGCATCCGCAAGGACCTCACCAACGAGAACGGCCTCACCTTCTGGATTGTGGGCGACCAAATCAAGAAGGGTGCAGCCCTCAATGCCGTACAGATTGCCGAGTACCTCGTAGCACAAGGCGTAGTAAAGTAAAGAAAAGACATCCTTACTACTTTACATAAAAGAATAAGAGCAGGCCAAGCCTGCTCTTATTTTATATTCAATGAACAATGGATTAGATTATTCCACCACCACACTGTCGGCTACGACTACCTCTGCTGCAGCTGGGGCCTCTACCACCTCAGTGGCCTTGTTGAAGCAAGGGAGCGGTGAGGGAGCACCAGCCCACTTCAAGAGATTGCCGAGCCACAAGCCAGCTACGACTACCACAAGAGCAGAGAGTGAGATAACCCACTTCTTCCATGTGGGAAGACCCTTCTTGGCATAGGGATCCTTGAGCTTCAGCTTGGGGAATCGTGCCACATCGGTCAAGGTCTCGCCGAAAGGTATGCTAATCTTCGAAGCGGCATTGATAGCCCAACCGTTAGCATTGAGCAACGGAGCGACGTTGCGACGGCGCAGCTTCATCCACGCCATCACCATAGCGGGACCTGAGATGACGAGCAGGATGCCCACAAAGGCTGCCACGAGCTGCCACAACTTGAGAGCGAAGATTCCCTTAAAGAGGCTCGCCAATGCGGTACCAATCATACCGAGAGCCATACCGAAGGCAGCAAAGATACCAGCAAACTTACCTATATCGAAAGGCTGTGCGGGAGCGGCCTTAGCATCGGCAGCTGCAGGGGCTGTAGTGGGCACTGAGTTGACCTTGGTATTGAGGTCTTTCATCATAGCTGCATCCTTGTCGGCTGCACTCTTATTGATAAGGTTCTCGATGGTAGTAGCCAATCGACGGTAGGGAGACCAGAAAGCCTGACCTACGCTGATGGGATTGTCGATAATCTTGGTGATGACAGCATCCCACACCACGCCGTCGTTATCGTAGAAGACAGCGTTCTTACCTACGGCAAGGTCACCAACTTCACCTACGGTCACAGCAGCTACGATGGTCTGCTTACCGGGCTTGGTGGCGGTCACGCAATCGCAATATACGAGATACATACCGCTGGCTGCGGCCATGGTATTGTGCTTACCCATGTCGACCACCTTCATACACATGCGGCACTCACGCTGGTCGATGAGCAAACGTCCACATTGGAACACGGCACGTACGTTCTTGCTTCTTGAATAGAAATCCTGGAAGGTCACAAAGTTGCGCAACAGGTGATAGAAGTCGCGATAGATATGCAGGAACTTATCCACCATGTCGATGCCTTCGGCAGCCTCCTTGAGGGCTGCATCTTGTGCCACGAGATCGAGCAATGCCTGCTTCTTGTCATCGGCGAGGAGCTTCTTGATGGTGTCGAGACCCAATGCCTCAACCTCAGCACCCTTCTTGGCACCCTTCCAAGCGTTGTATGCCGCAAAAGCTGCACCTATAGCAGCCCAGTCGGCTTCAGTGAGCACCTTGCTTGTAGGCTTCACGATGCCCATGAGTGTAGCAAACTTACCAGCCCAAGCGGGGTTGATAGTAGCATCGACAGCAAGTTCGGCCTTGCCTGTGATGCGAGCGATGGGGTAAGCAGCAATGTCCTCGGTCTTATCCGTGAGGTTATCGGCGCTGATGGTTTCGATGAGTGCGGTCTGCACATCGAGCTTGGCCATACTCTCGGGAGAGAACGATGCCAGCTTAGCACGCACGAAATAGTCCTTCACCTTGGCATCGAGTGCATTGTACACTTCGATAGCCTTATCGGTATCTGCACCGTATGGAGCCTCCACAGCAGCAGCCTGCCATGCAGCATAGTCGGCCAATGCCTGGTAGAACTTCTCGATAAGCTCGGCATTCACGCCCTTGTCACCGCTACGGTCGGCCACACCACCAAATGATGCCACAGCAGCAGCGATAGCTGCCTTCTCGTCGAGGTCTGCAGTGCTGAGTTCGGTGATGATGCCATCGCCATTGAAAGCAGTCTTAGCAAAGATAGCAGTGCTATCCTTGGTCTCTGCCAAAGAGATTACGGTGCCCTCCTTGCCGAGGTTGGCGAGAATCTGCTTGGAAGAATTATAGAGACGCTTACCATTGGCATCCTCCTGGTTGAACTGCTCGATATCGATGCTATCGGTACCCTTGATGAGGAGGTCAGCATTCTTGATAGCTGCAGTCATCCACTGCGCCGTAATCACGATATCATTCACACGGATGCGGCCATCATTGTCCGTATCCATATACTTCAAGCTCTTCTCGTCAATCTCCAATCCTGTAGAGGGACATGAGAGCACAGTCCATTTCTTAGGGTCGAGCTCGCCGAGATGGGCGATGTCGGCACCAGTAGTAATCTTTACGCGTGTAGAACCACCGATATTCTCGTAGTTCCAAACATGTTTCTTTGTTGCCATAGTTTTTATTTTGTTTAGTGTGTGAAGTTTTGAGTGTTGTGTGTAGTAATGTGTAGTGTTATCCACTTTCATCAAATCCGTTGATAGCAGAGGAAGTACTTCTTCACTTTTTTCTGCAGCAGCGAGAGGTTAAACATATCCGACGCCGAAGCTATGTCACGTGTAGTCCCGTCATTGTAGAGTATCTCTATATGATCATCGAAGGGACTATACATGTCCTTTTCCAACGCCACCACGCAATGCAGGTAGGCGGCCTCGCGCTTGCTGATGCCGAAGGCCGAGCATATACGTTCCGTGATAGCAGCTTTATGCTCTCGGCTGAAGGGTTTGTCCGAAACCTCTACCTTGAACAGTTTTCGGTTAACGAGTCCCGTACTAAGAGTAGAGAGCACCTTGTCTGAGTGCATGGACCATGCCTTCAAGGCACACCAGATATCATTATCGTCGAGTTGGAGGAAGTTTTCAATACACTGTTCATCGGCAAAGAATGCCTCACGCGTAACATCACGGTATAGGAAATAGCGCAAAGCGGGCGACACATATAACTCCTCGCCCTTGCGTGCCAATTCCTTGGCTCGAGTAAGCGTATTAATCAGCATCTTCTCACACACCACCGAGGTCTTGTGCAGATACACTTGCCAATACATAAGTCGGCGGGCAGTGAGGAAGTTCTCTATGGAATAGATACCCTTCGACTCCACCACCAAGTGGTCATCCTTCACGTCAAGCATCTTGATGATACGTGCTGAACCGATATTACCCTCAGTCACTCCCGAATAGAAGCTATCACGACGCAAGTAGTCGAGACGGTCCATATCGAGCTGACTGCTCACCAGCTGGTGCAAGAAACGTTTCTCATATTCATCCTTATAGATTCGTATAGCGAGGTCGAGGCGTCCGTCCAGTTCGCGGTTCATCCTCTCCATCAGCATCAACGAAATCTCCTCGTGATGTACTCCCGACACGATGGTATTCTCTAATACGTGCGAGAATGGGCCATGCCCCACGTCGTGCAGCAGGATAGCAATCTTCACCGACTCGGCCTCATGTTCGGTAATCTCCACTCCCTTGTTACGTAATGAGTTGACAGCCTCCGTCATGAGAAAGAAAGCCCCCAACGAATGTTGGAAACGCGTATGCTGCGCACCTGGATACACCATGCACGACAGCCCCAACTGCTTGATACGATGAAGGCGCTGCACCATGGGGTGTGTCACCACCTCCATGATCAGTCCCTTAGGAATATTGATAAACCCGAACACCGGGTCGTTGATAATCTTGCTTGCCTGCATTCAGACTTTTCTTTCTTAGAGTATACCGTACTTAACGAGCTCGGCAACCATCTCCTCCTGTACCTTGCGAGCCTCCTCGCGTGCTACTGCAGCGAAGTTCTCTGTTTTGTCGGCATAGATGATGGCACGGCTTGAGTTGACGAGGAGACCACACTCCTTGGTGATACCATACTTGCACACCTCGGTGAGCGAGCCACCCTGAGCACCTACGCCAGGCACGAGCAGGAAGTGGTTGGGAGCAATCTTACGGATATCCTCGAAGAGCTGTCCGCGTGTAGCACCTACCACATACATCATGTTCTCATCGTTACCCCACTCCTGTGAGCGACGCAACACCTTCTCGAAGAGACGTTCACCAGTCTCCTTATCCTCCATGAGCTGGAAGTCGAGCGAGCCCTTGTTTGAGGTGAGCGCGAGCAGTATCACCCACTTACCTTCGTAAGCAAGGAAGGGAGTCACGCTATCCTCACCCATGTAAGGTGCTACGGTAAGCGCATGCACATCCTGCTCCTCGAAGAATGAGCGGGCATACATGGATGCAGTGTTACCGATATCGCCACGCTTAGCGTCGGCAATGATGAAATGGTCCGGATAGTTAGCCTTGAGGTAGGCGATAGTCTTCTCATAAGACTCGTACCCCTTGAGACCGTCGCACTCGTAGAACGCAAGGTTGGGCTTGTAGGCCACACAATAGTCTGCCGTAGCATCGATGATAGCCTTATTGAAGGCAAAGATAGGATCCTCCTCGGTCAAGAGATGAGCAGGAATCTTCTTGGTGTCAGTGTCGAGGCCTACGCAAAGGAATGACTTGCGTGCCTTGATGTTCTGGATGAGTTGTTGTTTGTTCATGTCCTTATTTTGTTTAGAGTTTTAGTATTTATCTGTCTTCCCGGATATTCTGGAATTTCCGGACATTCCGGACCCCTCTTATCAAAGTTCGCTTTCCTTCAGTCGCTCGGCATTCTCGGCTACCATGAGCTGATCAATGCAGTCCTGAATGTCACCATTCATGAAAGCCGCGAGGTTATAGATGGTGTAGTTGATGCGGTGGTCGGTGATGCGTCCCTGCGGATAGTTGTAGGTGCGTATCTTGGCCGAGCGGTCGCCGGTAGACACCATCGTCTTGCGCTTCGAAGCAATGTCGTCGATATACTTCTGGTGCTCCTTGTCATAGATGAAGGTGCGCAAGCGTGCCAAAGCACGTTCCTTGTTCTTCGGTTGGTCACGAGTCTCGGTACACTCGATGAGTATCTCCTCCACCTCGCCCGTGATAGGGTTCTTCCAGTTGTAGCGGAGGCGTACACCCGACTCCACCTTGTTCACATTCTGACCACCGGCACCCGATGAGCGGAAGGTATCCCACTTGATTTCGCCCTCATTGATTTCCACCTCGAAGGCTTCGGCTTGGGGCAAGCAGGCCACGGTAGCAGCCGAGGTATGCACACGGCCCTGTGTCTCGGTAGCTGGCACACGCTGCACGCGGTGCACGCCCGACTCATATTTGAGTGTACCATACACCTTCTCACCGCTGACGCTGAAAATGATTTCCTTGTAGCCACCCGCAGTGCCCTCGTTGAAACTTGACACCTCGACACGCCAACCCTTCTGTTCGCAGTACTTCATGTACATCTTGAACAGATCACCAGCGAAGAGCGCTGCCTCATCACCACCCGTACCACCACGGATTTCCATGATGACGTTCTTGTCGTCTTCGGGGTCGGCAGGCACAAGCAGCAACTTGATTTCCTCTTCGAGAGCGGGGAGCTGCACTTCGCAAGCATCGATTTCCTCACGAGCCATCTCGCGCATATCAGCATCGCTCTCCGTGGCAAAGAGCTCCTTCGCCTCTTCGAGCTGACGGTTGAGTTGTATATAGCGAGCACGTGCCTCCATGAGAGCACCCAACTCCTTATATTCCTTATTGAGCTTCACGAAACGACGCATATCGGCAATTACCGCAGGGTCCGTGATGAGGAGCTCTATCTCCTCATACTTACCCACAAGTCCGTCGAGTCGTGCAAGCAAATTATTTTCGGCCATTAGTATCCACAAATATAAATTAACATACAAAGGTAGACTTTACCTCGGAAAAGAACAAATAAATCTAATTAAATCAGCACCATCCATTACGATTTATTCCACGAAACGACCATCAACTACAAATGATATTAACACGCCTATTTTCTTAGGACCACGAATGGACACGAATCTTCACGAATATTTTTATCAACGTGAAAGCAAACGAGCGCAACAGGTGTTTACTTAATGTATTCTACGAGTACAGCAAACCAGTGACCTAAAAATTCGTGTAATTTAGTGAAGATTGCTTTTCCCTTACGGCCAGCGAACTTCGTTTCGTGGTTAAAATAAAACATCATCATTGGTAGTTAATAAACTAAACAACGAGGTTATAAAACGAAGCGTTCCCAAATGAGTTCCTCATGATTGCCAAAATTTATCAACAGCCCCAATTTATTATCAGTTGCTTTGAGGTAGTTAATCACTTGGGCATAATGACTCTTATCGAGTGAAGACACGGCTTTTAACTCTACAATAATATCACCATAGCAAACGAAGTCCGCTTTATATCGTTGCTGAAGTTCTATTCCGTCATAAAGAATACTCAACTCTTTTTCCCGTTCAAAAGGAATGCCTTGACGACGAAACTCTATTTCTAATGCCTCTTGGTAAACTGATTCAAGAAATCCTGCGCCAAGAGTTCTATGTACTTGCATAGCAGCACCGATTATCTTATAACATTCATCTTTGTGGTAAATCATGCGAGCAATTATAATTTTTATTTAACCACGAATGAACACGAATCTTCACGAATATATTCAACTAAGCCTTAACAGACGACACGATTTTTATTCGTGTAAATTCGTGTTCATTCGTGGTTAAAGATAAAACGCCATCGTCCGTGGTTCTTAAATCAAAGTTATCATTCGTGATTCATAGAGGTCAGTTTTCTTCCGGTTCAAACAAGCAGTCTATGGTCTTTGTCTTGAGCCAAGCAGCCTCTTCGGGCGTGAGGTCGGGAACGAGTGTTTCGTATACGCTGGTATTGAAGCAGTCGATAAACATCTTCTCCTCGTCGGTGAGCAGCTCCTCCACGAGCGGTGTGGTATCGATGTAGGTGCAGGTGAGCGTCATGAAAGCCAGCCAGTCGCCAAATTCATTCGCCTCATCCTCGTAGCAGAGGAGCATATTCTCGTGACGGATACCATACTGTCCTTCGCAGTACATGCCCGGCTCGCACGAGGTCACCATGCCTGGCAGTATAGGTTGGTCAAGCAAGTTCTGACGCATACCCTGCGGGCCCTCATGCACGCAGAGCACATGCCCCACCCCATGACCAGTGCCATGTCCGTAGTTGCGGTTATACTTCCACAGTGGCATGCGAGCCAGCACGTCGAGCTGACATCCACGTGTGCCACGTGGGAACGAAGCCATCGAAAGCGCTATCATACCCTGCAGCACGCAAGTATAGTCGAACGCCTCATCCTCGGTGAGCGGGCCCAGCGGGATGGTGCGCGTTATGTCGGTAGTGCCATCGAGATAGTGCGCACCCGAGTCGAGCAGGTAGAGTCCGCGCGGTTCGAGCACACTGCACTGCTCGGGAGTTGCCGAGTAGTGCGGCAAGGCAGCATTCTCTCCGTATGCCGAGATAGGCGCAAAGCTCTCATCGAGGTATCCCTCCATCTCCTTGCGCAAGCTGATGAGCTTGTTGGCCGCATCAATCTCGGTGATGCGTTCGCCCTCGGCAAGTGCTCCTTCGAGCCAGCGGAAGAAGCGAGTTTGCACGATGCCATCCTTGCGATAAGCCTCACGGAATCCCTGTATCTCCGTCTCATTCTTGAGTGCCTTTTCCAACTTCACGGGCGAAGTGGCATTGATTACCTTAGTACCAAACTGTTCAGTCACCTTCTCGTAGAGCGCATAGTTGAGCATTGCGCCATCAATATATATAGCGGTATCGGTAGGCCAAGCCGCAATGCTCTCCACAATGCTACCATAGGGAGCCAGTTCCACGCCATCGGCAGCCAAGGCTGCGGTGAGTGCCTCGTCAAACTTACTCTCCGTGGTGTACAACACGGCACATTCTGCACTCACCCAAAGGTAAGCAATCACTACGGGAGTGTGAGCAATATCGCTACTACGTATATTGAGCAGCCAGGCTATCTCATCAAGGCTGCTCAGGAGGATAGAACCGCAGCCCTTGGCAGCAATAGCCTCGCGAAGCCAAGCAAGCTTATTGGCACGTGAACGGCCGGTATACTCCAACCCCAGTTCAAAGGCCGGCGCATCAGGCAACGCCGGACGGTCACTCCAGAGCGTATCGATGAAGTCAGGGCGGCTCACGATGCCTATCCCCTTGGGAGCAAATAGCGCTTTCATGTGCTCTATCGTGGAGAGCGGCATGCACAGACCATCCACGCACACCGTAGCCCCATCAGTAAGGTTGGCAGCCATCCACTCGGGATAGTCCATCACCTCAGGTAAGCCCAGCTTATGCAAGGCAATGCCTGTACCTTCGAGTTGTGCTGCAGCTTGGATAAAGTAACGCGAGTCGGTCCACAAACCAGCGTGGTCGGCAGTCACCACCACCGTACCTGCCGAGCCCGTAAATCCCGACACCCACTGTCTCACCTGCCAGCGCTTAGGCAAGTATTCACTACTATGAGGGTCCGTACCTGAAACAACGATGGCTCCCCACCCTTCGGTATGCATCATCAGACGCAGCCGAGCTATAATTTCTTTTGGATTCATATCAATAAATATTTTGAATTATCAGTTTTCAATACCACACAAAAGTACAATTTTCCTCACACTTTAACAAGCTTTTTAAACAAAAGAGGCCGACAGCATGTCGGCCTCTCATTCATAGATTTGAGTTTTTACTTCACATTACTTCCACAAGTTTCCCCATTCACCGCGGTGACGGTTGGCTGCAGTGTCATCACCACCACCCGTTTCCTTATCTTCTCCCACTTCAGGGGTGCTCCCTGCAATAACAGTTACTGTTTCCATTTCTACCACCTCACACTCGGGGACAATATATATTCTCTTCTCCATTTCGAAATTTACAATTTAAGATTTATGATTTCTATTTTACTCAATCACAACTTTTTGTCCATTTACAATATAGACACCACCAATGGGGTTCTCTACACGACGTCCCATAAGATCGTAGTATACGGGAGTTTCTTCCCAACCCTCGACCTGTTCGGGCGAAATCTCGGTAGTGCTACCATCCCTAAAGCGCAAAGCCAGTTTGGGAGCAGCCTGAATTGTCTGGCCCTCGGTCGTCTCTGGCACCCATACGAAATAGGCACGGAAGGGTCTAAGATCCAATCGTTGGGTTACACGATGGAACATTCCTGACGATGCACTAAGGTAGTAGTAGTAACTATCTTTATAGTTTGACGTCAGCACATAGTCATTTCTGTAGGTTCCAAAAGCTTTCCATTCACCTACACCTACATGCACACTATCACCTACTGATACAATGGTAGTCTTTCCTGCTGTAAATTCGTCATTTCCGTCACCATTGGTCGCATCCTCCTTCAGTGTATACAGATAGGGTTTATTAGCCTCTACCTCTTCTACCTGCGAGAAGACCAGTCCAGTGTTATCTCCACCAACAAGTTCGAAGAAATCATACTTATCCATGATATTCTCAGGAACGAAGGGCAAGAAGAAGGTACCGAACTTTTCCTTTGCCAGAGGAGCACGCTCATAGCGTACTGTCTCGAAGGTATTAGTATTATCAGACTCAAAGTCTACCTTGTCGGCATCTTCCAAAGAGAGATAGTACCTTGCCATCATGTGTTCCTCATGATCTGCAACGAACAATATCTTCGGATTCGAATGGAAGGTAATGTCAGCATTTACCCCGTGCAATGAACCAGGATTCAAACGAGTAACCTTCTTGTCAATATCGTATGCACCCGTAGCACCTTCGGGGAAACGAATGATGTGTGTTCCATCCTTACTATACAACACTCCATCTATGGAGGTAAAGCTCTCACTATCATCCGCCACAATAATTTCACGCAGGTTGGTACAGCCAACGAACAATCCATCATTTACCTTATCCTCAAACGTCACCGTCACGTGCATTCCCTCAGGCATTGAAGAGAATATGTTCCTAAAAAGTTTGAGCTCAGCCTGGTCACTGGCAGTAATGGCATAAACTTGTTCCTTGCCATTAGCGAAGATAACCTTAGCATCGTAACCACCCGAGCCGTCGTTGTCGAGGACGAAAGTAAAGGTATCGTTTACCAACGTTGTACCATCGGGATTACTATAACAGAAAGTATATCGGTCGTCTGCATTGTCGAGTTTGAAGATGATAGAGTCGTGGTCATTCTTCAGATACAACTGCATAGAGCCATCATCATAGTGGTCTGCAAGCGTTTCTTCCTTAGTTGCCAATATGGCAGATCCCCATTCGTTGAAGTCAATAGTTTCACTATCAATCTTGACAGCAACAGTCATCCTCCAAGTATTGGCTCCAGATATAGAAGTATGCATAACAGTATTTATAAACTGACCAACCTCACCCATCTTTGACTCAGCAAAACCATGATATGTAATTTGTTCCAAAAGCGTCAACTTGCTCGCGCCAACGTCAGAGAGCGTAGCTGGCAATGTTACCGATGTAATTTCAGTATTGTTTTCAAAGAAGTCTTCCGAAATAGCGACAATCTGTTTTTCTTCACCATTAATATTGTATGTTTCAGGGATTACCAATGCGCCACCCTCACCCGAAACTGCGATGCTGGAGAGAAGGATACCCTTGGGACGATTCTCATACATGATCAACCAGTCATCGATCTTGACGTAGCTACCCTCAGTAAGACCTATCTGGTCGGCCTCGATATCCGTCTCTAACCAACAGGTATTGGCAGGCATCTCTACCACTGCTTCACCCTCCTCGTTTCCGAGTACACGCTTATAGTAGGTCTGGAGGTCATCAAAATGCTTTTCATGGAGGACAAACTTCTTTATGCCTTCGGTGTGCACCAAGGTGTGCTTCTCGTAGCTACCGCGAAGCGCCGAATAGGGCAAGCCTGCCTTAGCCTTGTTGCTACTCATGACGATTTCGAGCGCATGACTGCCAGGGGCGCCCTTCAACACAGCAGGTGTACCAGCCTTCAGCACATCACCCGAGTTGGCTATCTTCTCCAAGGCACCTTGTGCATGGTCCTTGGTGTCGTTGACAAGCTCATTGGCACATACGTCGTAAGCCTCCACACCATCAGGCAACAGCACATTGAAGGGGAGATATACCGTTGTGAAGCTGTCTGCAGGAATGGTGATGGGACAGGCATCCACCTTCTCGAAGACGAAGGTAGATGCACCAGCATCTCCCGGCACATGGGCCATCACATAGCTCCACGCTTGCAGATGACTACCATCAGTAGCTACAATCTTATAGAGATCGTGTACATCTGAGTCGTCGAAGAGGTAGATACCAGCCTCCTCGGCATTCTCTGAGAACAATACATATTCCCACGCGTGGGGAGTCCTCAGGTACTTACCCTGTGCAGAGATGGTGTAGCCATCGCCCGAGTGAGCGATAGAGAACCACTTGTCCAACTCAGAGTCGGTGCTATAGCCATTCGATGTGGCTACCATCTTGTAACCCGCTACATTGTCGCTCTCGTTGTATTGGATGAAGACAGGAGTGTTACCCCAGTCGGTCACCAAGCTCACCTTATACACACCATTGAATGAAGGAGTATGTACGGTGAAGTTCTCCAACTTGGTACCATCGGTCAAAGTGATGGTAGCGGTATACACAGCCTCCTCAGGCTTCACTGGCACTGCGTTGACAGGTGCTGACTTCTCTGCGTTATTGATGAAGTCACCAGTTATCGTTGCATCTCCAGGGATATCGAAGTAGTGAGTAAAGTCTACCGTCGCATCGGCAGCCACATTCACAGTCACCTTATCGGTAAGGTCATAGGTGAAAGTGCGGTAAGCGTAGTAGGTAGTGCCATCATTATATTTAATAGGTATGATGTACTTACGGAGCATCTCAACTGCCTCCTCTACGGTATTGCCCTCGGGCTCGCGAGTGTAGCTATCGGTATGACCAGCCTCACCTGGAGCAAGCGGCACGTTGCTTACGGCAGTCTGTCCTACCTCGTGCTTCATACCATGTGCCCAGTTCCACTCGAAGTAACCATACTCTGCACCAGTGCAATTGTTGTCAAAGTAGTGCTTCCAGCGGGGATAATAGTAGTCCTTCAAGAGACCCTGCCATGAACGGTATGAGTAGTCGGTGAGATTGGTATTGGGTGATGACCAAGTAGACAAAATGGTACGGGCGTTGTTGTACTCATACCAGTCGGGAGTAGCTGTAGTGGCATTCTCTACCTCTGCTGCAGCTGCACGAGCTTCCTGTGTCCACTTACCGAGACGGAAGTTGAGGTTGGTACCTCTGAAGGCATCCATATCCAAGATGAGTTGGAGGAAGGCATCACGGCGAGCCTCATAGAGCTCAGTATTAGCAGCATTCTTGGCATCACGAATACCAAGCAAGAGGTCATAAGCATAGTCGGCCATCACCGCACCACCAAACTCAACAAGGTCATAGAGGTAGTTACTTTCATGGACAGAACCTGCGGTCAACGCGAGTTCGTCTTCCTGGTCGATGAGCTTGTACACCGCATCGATCAACATCTGACGACGAGCAGGAGTGTAGATGTGTCCGGCATTAGCAAGTGTCTTACCCCATGAACTTGCCTTATTGGCATCGAGGTTAGGACGAGCAGCCCAGACATCCTCTACAGGACCTTGGATGCCGTCGGCACCATAGTTGAGCGGACCTTGACGGAGCAGGCTCCAAGCCTCCTTCACTATCTTATTGTCCTTACCATAGCGGGCAATCGAGTAGTTGTTGACCCACTCTTCTACACTGGGTTTCTCACCATTCATCCAGGGGAGTTGATAGATCAAGTCGTAAGCTACGGGAGTCTGCTCGATAGCCTCGGGCGCTGTACCGATACCCTTGATGCTTGCGTACTTACCCTTAAACTTGAAGTAGTTGTCGGTCACATTCTGCAAGCGGCCCATGAGTCCTGAGCGACCACCGAAGTTGGGGATAGCGCAGAACACGGCCTCCTGAGGAGCATAGCCGTTGTAGCCGTCAAATGCGGGTGAGCCGTCAGAGAAGAGGTCGAGCACGATGAGACGACCCTCAGGAACAGCTGTCAAAGAATACTTCTGTGTAGCGCTCCACTGCCACTGCTGGATAACCCACTGTGAACCAGGCTTCGCAGCCTCCATGGCAGCATACATGTACTCATAGTCCGCCATGGTACCTGCACCACCACCTTCGTGGAAGGGGTCCATAGAGTAGTACTGGCTCTCGCCCATCACGGCGTGCAAGCACTCGTAGTAGTCGGCAGCAATCTCGGCATATTTGTCAGCACCGATACTTGTATTCAAGAGGAGCGGGCGCACGAAGTCACCGGCCCAGTTACCTCCATTACCACGAGTAGCATATTCCCCTGTTGATTTTGAAGCAAAGTTGGTGGGCACCATACCTGACCAACCGGGAATCACGGGCTGCATACCGAGACCACGCTGTGCGTCTACGATCTGCTTGGCAAGCTTCTTCTGGCGAGCATACCATGCATCGTCCTGTACGCCACCGGCACCAGCCCAAGTGCCACCGCTCTTTGTACCGGGATCAGTACCACCCCATCCTTGGAGGTTGTTCATCGCCCACCAAGCGATAAAGGCAGGACCAGCCACGAAGGCCTTGGCATCAGACTCTGAATAGCCGCACTTGATGAGGAAGGTACGCCATACCTCCTCGAGACCAACGAGTTGGAGCGGCATGTTGATACCGTGGAGTGCCATCCAGTCGATCTCCTGCTGCCAGCGGGTCCATGTCCATGAGGTCATAGAGTAACCGAAGGTACAGGTATTGAGGTAGTAACGATACTTTGCATCTGAGGTGTGAGTCTCTGTCTGAGAAGGCAGAGGGAGGTTAGAGAGGTCAGCGTATGCAGCACCATTCTTCTTGACTTCTACAGTCTTCTCATTGAGTGAGTTCCAAGCGATGTTGACATGTGCCACATTGTTCAAGTACCAGCCGATACCAGTGGTAATAGCACTAATGGTGCTACCCTCGATACGGATTTTGCCATCCTCAGCACCAAGGATGAAGGTCTCTTGCTCAGAGTTCAACCAAGGAGTATGTACGAACAAGAACTTGTCGGCTGTGCCCTCACCACCGATACGGTTCACGAGGTCCTTCACGGCCTGAAGGTCTGCTACCTGAGCCTCGGTATAGTTCAGTGTCAAGGTGTTAGCAGCCTTATCCGCCACAACCGCCCATGTGTAACCTTCTATCTCGGTAGCAGCGAACTTAAGAAGGTCAAGTTCGTTTCCGTAGAAAATCTGGCCATCCTCAACAGCTTCACCATCATAGGTAATAGTGATGTCCTCACCTTCAGGAGTAGTACCCACATGGAAGGCGTACATAATGTCAAATACCTGAATAGCTGCGCTCTTGATATTGATACCCGTGGGCAAGCCATAAGAGAACACATCAATCTCGGGCAGTGAACCACTCAACACATTGGTAGCCTCATTACCTAGTTCATTAACAGTGGTAAATGTTATCTTGCTGCTACCGTCGTACTCAACTACCAAAGAGAAATCATCCTGATAGGTCACATTATTTATAATATGGTCTCCTCCGCCAAACACAGCATCGAGCTTGCCACCATTGGTAGCGCTTTGCAGATACAATTGGAAGCCCTTATAACCCTCCTTCTCGGGGAAAGCGTTACTACCTACCGCCAAGATACTTGATCCCCATTGGTTGTATGAAGCGCCATTGCTCTCCACCTCCATGGTAAGTCTCCAACCTGCGCCTAAAGGAATCTTTGTCAATCCCTCTTCATGAATCTCTTTTACCTGAATGGTACCCTCAGTGCCATTACCTGTCACAAAGTTTACGTCATCGTAGTCGAAGAGTTCGAACTGCAAAGCAGTACCCTTGTCGCAATAGAGCGGATTACCTGCTGCTACAGCACCATCGTTTGCATTAACAAATGCGCCTGCAGACTTTGCAATAGTAACAACTCCGTTCTCCAATACGATTGTCCAATCGTGAGGAGTGTCACAAATCATCGGATTCCATCCCTTTCCAGGAACGCCAACATACTTGCCGTTAACATTCTTCATCTTCCATGTACCTTCGGTGCCTGCCTCGAAGTAGATAGCAGCAAAAGGTCTGGCACTGAGGCTGATGTTGTTAGAACCTGAGGTACTGGGATCATCGATACCCAAGGTTCTGATATTGAGATACAACTCTTGGCCTTTCACCTTCAAGGCATAGGCCTTACCAGGAGTGGGATTAAATACCACAGGTACTTCAGGCTCCTCTACACTCTCGAGAGTCACGGTCACCGTGGTAGCGCCATTGACTGCAGGGATTGTGTAGACACCATCGGTCTCTACCACCTCGCCCTTATCAGTCTCGCATGACACGATGGTCTGACCCTTGGTATCAATTGTATAAGCCCCACCTACGAATACGCCAGCCTTCACTCGGTCAATCTCGCTACCATTCTGCTTGTATATAATGGTAACAGGATATGCGGGGATGAGCTGCCAACTGAAACAGGTATTTCCTACATTGGTAAAGATACCCGTACCTTTGTTGGTATTCCCATCATGACCGAGACGCGCATTAGCATCTGTGCTTCTTGATATGGTAACATAGCCATTCGCATCTTCCGCAGAGATATTCCATAAAGACTTAGCCTTAGTAACCAACCATCTATCTGTTGCACCTACATAGGCATCATCATCATCAAAACTTTGGAAAGCAAAAGAACCATTCTCCTCTATCTTATAAAGGTATGACGGCTCGTTTTGGAAAGAAGCCTGTGTAGTCGTTCCTTGAGTTGTAATGGGTGTGAAGTTGAGGTATGTTCCTGTAGGACTCTTCAGTGCATAGAGGTCAGTGGGTTCAAGTTCTTCTGTTTCAACCTCTTCAAATGACCAAACGGTGTTACCTTTCAAACTCGATACATTACAATAAATTTTAATTCCATCATCAAACGCATTTATGTCATCATGACCTGCATAACCAGCATTTAAGGTCTGGTGAAGGCTATATACAGCAGTATGTCCTGGTACGAAATCGATGGTGAATGGTGTGGTAGGCGATGTGCCTGCATGGAAGTTCCAAGAGCCCTGGTTTACATAGTATGTAGTACCTTCCTTTACGGTCTTCAGATAATACTTTCCATCACCAGCTGCTTCGAACATAAATTTCTGTCCCTCTGCAATAACTGACTTATTTTTCAACTGAAAAGCTCCTTCTGTCGTACCCGAAGTGGTATAGTTCGTTACCTGCATATACAAACCGCTATACTCACTCTTGATGCGATAGGTCTTGGTGGGGTCAAAAGTGCAGGGTTGAGGATATTCAACAGGTTCAAACATCCATTTACCATTATTTTCTTCACTTTTATTACAATACAATGAAGAACCTGCAGTACTTTCATCTGCACCTATTTTTCCATGTTGATTGCCGCCCCATTGGTCTACACCGACAGTTTGATGCAAAGTGTAAACATCTGTTTCTCCGTTAACGAGAGCAATGGTATATGGGGTATTATTACCTTCAGTTACCACAGCGTTCCAGGCACTAGCATTCACATAGTTGTTAGCTCCCGTCTCACTCTTTAAATAGTACTGACCATTTTCGGCAACCTCCACTCTGAAGAATTGAGCAACGCTATATCTCTCCTCTTGCAATTGCAAGTTACTTGAGCCGTTAGCTTGCATATACAGGCCCGTCATCACATTCTTCAGGCGGTAACGCTGACCTACAACAGGACCAGAAGGAGCGACAGGCTCGGAGAACACATTAGCAACCTGCTCGGCATCAAGGACACCATCATATACCTCAACACCCGTGATAGTGCCGTTGAAGGTCTCAAATGCTGCTTCATCGGCTTTCACACCACCACCGATGTAGATTTTGGCATTAGCGTAGTCTTCCTTTACCATCTTGGGGGTGGCAATTTCGTAACCATTCATAAACTGATTAGTCCATGAAGTCAACAAATTTCCATTTGCGTACATCGCAAAGGAAGTGGAACTCATAGTAAATACTAGGACAACATCATTAGCATCTGCTGCAATGCTTGGCTTTGTAAAGCGATCACCGCTTTTACATGAAGCCAAATAACCCACATCAGCGCCATTGAGTCCAAGGGCTACATAATGTGAATTTGTACCCATTGCGCCAGTATTGGCATCCTGTGTAGGGTCTGATGTGCAAAATAAAGCCTTACGACCACTTAATGCTGCAGTGTTTACCTTCACTGCTACAGTGAGGTCTGTCAGTGCAAACACCTTAGCTGCGTCTTCATCAGACAAAGCATAGGGATAAGTAGTCCCGATTTGCTCACTTGTCAGTTTGAGCACTCGCGTCTGCGCCAACGCCGTTCCCAATACGAGGAATAGCGAGGCCATTAGCATTGCTAATTTTTTTCTCATGAGATTAATTATTAAGTTATTAAAATTTGTTTCCGTCTTTCAAAAAAATCATCTCTGCGGGATGTTCTTCATCTTCACTTTTGCAACTCTACACAACCGCACGTTGTGCGGTAAAGGTACAGACATTCTACGACTTTATTCACAATAGATAACAGAATTTCACTTCCCCACCCTCTCCAAAGAGAAGTTTTAACACAATTTGGGAAAAATAGATTCCGTTTTTGTTCCCTACAGATAACATTTCTCCTAGAATCTGACAATTAAATCACTTCATGTACTTTTCATACCGAATAGCCAACTTATCGTCCTACAATTCGCAATCCATTTACCCCAAGAAAGCGACAAGCGCTATTCTCCCCGCATAGAGAATAATTGCCGATTTAAGCGTATAGCCACAAGCTTTGAGCAATTGAAAAGGCAATGATATCAGGTATTTACCTGCCGTATCATTGCCATAAAAAAGGTTGGCGCTTGCCAGCCCTTCATTGTGAGAGGTATTCTCACCTACCATCGCTCCAGAGGTCACCCCACTCGCCACGGCGGGTGTTGGTGCCCATCACATTGACACTTTCTTTGTTTGCGGCATTGACATCAAAACTTGCTGCAATCATCTGTTCTGTCTCGAGCTCCATGACAACACACTCGGGAGCAATGTATACATTCTTTTCCATGATAAAGGGTTAGGGGTGATAGGTTAAAGGTTATGGGTTATAGGGCTGTGAGCGGTGAGCAATGAGCAGTGAGCAATGAGCTTACCTTCCGGATGGAAACTCTACACACTAAACGGTTAAAGACTCAAATCTCATTGCTCAAAAACTACAGCACAACTTTCTTTCCATCAACTATATATATGCCGCGAGTGGGGTTCTCTACGCGGCGGCCAAGGAGGTCGTAGATGAGCTGTGAGCCATGAGCATCGAGCTGTGAGTGTTCAATATTGGTGATGCTGCCATCTCGTAGGCGTAGGCTCAGTTGGGGAGCTGAGGCGGTGGAGCATTTACCCTGTGCATTGACGAAATAGACGCGGTAAGGGCGGGTCATAATCTTTTTGTTGACCAAGTAGAACTGATCGTCCGTGGCATCGATGCAGTAGTAGGTGCATTCGTCACCGACGCAATTAGTAATCACACTGTCTGACTTGTAGCATCCCACCGAGCGCCACACCTCGTTAGGACAACATGCCGATATGGTTTCGATTTTCAGTCCCACGATAGTAGTCTCTCCTCCAGTGATAGCACTGCTCACCTGACCCTCACGCAAGGCATACAAGTAGGGTGTATTGGCACGTACGTCAGTGACCTCCGAAAAGGTCAGTCCCTCGACATCGCCACCGTAGAGTTCAAAAAATGCATAACGACCCATGCTCTCAGCATCGGGAACAAAGGGCAGCATGATGGTGCCATATACCCCTTGGGCAAGGTTACGATCATAGCGCACCGTCTGATAGGTGTTGAGGTTGGAAGAGTCGAAGTCGGCCCCCACTGCATCTTCTATGACGAGATGGAAACGGGCCTTCATCTCCTCAGTGGCATCAGACGAACGCACAATAGAGATTTTCGGGTTGGAGTGAAAGGTGATATCGGCATCGACATTATGCAGAGCTCCTGCATATACTCTGGTTACCCTGCCATCGATATCCCAGTTGCCACTACCCCCTTCGGGAAAGCGGAGTATATGGGAGCCGTCGCTATTGTAGAGTACACCATCGGTGCTGCTGAAGCTATCGCTCCCCTCCTCTACGAGTATCTCCGCAAGGTTGGGACAGTCGACAAAGAGTTCTCCATTGACCAACTGCTCGAACTTCACCGTCACATCCATGCCCACAGGCATCGATGACCACAACGTGTTGAAGTCGTTGAGTTCGGCACGCTCACCGGCGGTAATGCTATAGGACTGTTCCTCGCCATTGGCAAATATCACCTTGGCATCATAACCGCCCGAGCCGTCATTCTCAAGGACAAAGGTAAAGGTATCGTTCACCAACGTGGTGCCATCATCGTTGCGCCAACTGTAGCGGTAGCGGTCGTCGGCATTGTCGAGCTTGAAGATGATATTCTGATGTCCCTTATGGACGTACAACTGCATGGAACCGTCATTATAGTAGTCTCCGAGCGTGTTCGACTTTGTAGCCAATATGGCAGAACCCCATTGGTTGAAGTTGAGCGTGTCGCTGGCAATCTTGACTCCTACCGTCATGCGCCAGGTCGAATGCCCCTGTACAGTAGCAGGAAGAGGCGCTGCCAAAGGTGAACACGCACTGCCCGCACCCTGATACTGCACGTCGAACATGGGTTCCGTGTAGGTGCTTCCGAGGTCGGTAAGCGTGGCAGGCAAGGTCACCGAAGTGAGACATTCCCGACCGCGCAAGAAATCCTTCGAGATGGCAATAACCTCCTTCTCCTGACCCTGGATGCTACAGGTAGAGGGGATTACCAGCGTGCCGTCTCCCTCGGCCACGACATCGGTAAGGGTGACTCCATTTTTTGCCATTGAATACCCAAACTTCCAGTTACCGATTTCAACAACATCCTCAGCAGCCTGCACCGTATCGACAACTTCGGGAATGGCATACGCTGGAGCAACAAAGAACAGGCTAAGAAAAGCCCCAAGGACTGATTGTAAAGTTTTTCTCATAGGGTTAGTGAATTGCATTTGGTTAATTTAAGACAATATTGATTTATATTCACAACCCCATAACACCTCACACCCCAATTTTGTGCGATGGAGGAATATTTTTTTGGCAATAATATAGATGTTTACCCATCACAATAAAATACCGCGATGTTAACTTAGAGTTTCCCTCCTCCTTGCTCGGTATAGATTAAGCAAACTTACCTCTACTCTCGCTTCGTTCGTCGGTTGTCATCCTGAACTCAAGCGAACCTTTAGGTCGCTGGCCCGAAGGGGAAAAGCAAGGATCCCGCAAGGTATGTGGCGAAGTCCCTGCGCGAGATACTTCGTTTCACTCAGTATGACACGAGACATTCGGGTAAACTGCTATATTATCTCCTTTTTTTTGGCGATGAACGGTGAGCTGAGAGCTATGAGCCTTTAACCGTGTAGTGTGTAGCGTTTAGTGTGTAGTGTTTAGTGTGTAGTGTTTAGAGTTTAGAGTTTAGAGTTTAGGTTTTCATCCGGATGGTGAGCTCACTGCTCATTGCTCATTGCTCACTGCTCATTGCTCACCGCTCACAGCCCTATAACCCATAACCTTTAACCCTTATCAGCTTTCGGCATAAAATCCGGCATAATTTCGGCATAAAAATCACTCGTAACAGATTGAACTCATGCATAATACTGAGAGTTTCGGCATAATCATGCCTAATGCCATTATTTTTTGCAACATTACTCCATTCATAAGTTCCCTTTCCTATCGCTCACCCTCTTAAGAGACAACATAAACAGCAGTCATACAGTACATTCACCACAATAGCTACCGCGCCATAACGCGGTAGCTATCGCAGAACACCTCGGTAGCAAGCGCGGAACTGCGCGATAGCTACCGAGACAAATGACATCGGGCTTGTCCTACAAAATAATGAAATAATATAGCAGTTTACCCAATAGGTTGGTCATGCCGAGCCTATGCGAAGCCTTTAGGTCGACGCCCGAACCTTTACGCTGACCGAAGGGAAAAGCAAGGGAATGAAGTCAAGCATCTCGCGCTGCGCTCTATCAAGATGATACTATCGCTGAGTTTTTTGTATTGTTGGGCAACTGCTATATTATTACCAATATCTATATTACTCCTAAAACATAACTTTCGGCATAAAATATGCCGAAAGTATACGTATCACACTGATAACATAATCATTACACGCATATTTTATGCCGGAATTATGCCGGATTTTATGCCGAAAGCTGGTAAGGGTTAAAGTTAAGGGTTAAAGGTTATGGGTTATAGGTTATAGGGCAGTGAGCAATGAGCAGTGAGCAATGAGCAGTGAGCAATGAGCAGTGAGCTCACCATCCGGATGAAAACACTAAACTCTAAACACTACACACTACACGGTTAAAGGTTCAAAGCTCATTGCCCACGACTACCCTTTCAGTTCGAGCAGCACGACGTTCTCCACGTGATGGGTGTGGGGGAACATGTCGACGGGCTGCACGCGCAGCACCTTGTACTTCACATCGAGCAGGCTGAGGTCGCGAGCCTGTGTGGCAGGGTTGCAACTCACATAGACGATGCGCTTGGGTTCGGCAAAGAGTATGGTGTCGATGACATCATTGTGCATACCGGCACGAGGGGGGTCGGTGATGATGACATCGGGACGGCCGTACTGGTTGATGAACTCCTGGTTGAGGATGTCCTTCATGTCGCCAGCGAAGAAGAGCGTGTTGTCGATGCCGTTGATGGCCGAGTTGACCTTGGCATCCTCGATGGCCTCGGGCACATACTCGATGCCGATGACCTGACGCGCCTTGCGCGACACGAAGTTGGCGATGGTACCCGTACCTGTGTAAAGGTCGTAGACGAGTTCGTCGCCCGTGAGACCGGCAAACTCGCGTGTCACCTTATAGAGATTATAGGCCTGACGGCTGTTGGTTTGATAGAACGACTTGGGGCCTACCTTGAACTTCAGTCCCTCCATCTCCTCAATGATGTGGTCGTCGCCTTTGAAGACGTGGATGGGCAGGTCACCAATGGTGTCGTTGCACTTGTTGTTGATGACATAGATGAGCGAGGTGATCTCGGGCCACGTGTCAGCCATGAACTGCAGCAGCTGCTTCATCTGAGCCTCCTCCTCGGGAGCTACGATCTTGAACTGCATCACGACCATGAGGCCTTTGATGATACGGTCGTTCTCATCCTCGGCAATGCGTATCATCATATTGCGCAGCATACCCTCCTGCGAGCGCAGGTCAAAGAAGGTGAGATTGTGCTCGTAGGCATAGTCGCGCACACCATTACGGATGCGGTTGCAGATGTCGTCCATGAGGTGACACTCGTCGATGGCGAGCACCTTATCGAAGGCTCCAGGGATATGGAATCCCACGGCATTCATCTGGTCATACTTGAAGTCCTTCTCCACCTCTTCCTGGGTGAGCCAACGCTTGTTGCTGAAGGTGAATTCCAATTTGTTGCGGTAACGCTCGGTCTGCTCAGAGCCGAGGATCGGTGATATCTCGGGGAGTTCAATCTTGCCGATGCGTACGAGGTTGTCGGTCACCTGCTTCTGCTTGTAGCGTATCTGCTCCTCATACTTGAGACACTGCCACTTGCAACCTCCACATACACCAAAGTGCTTGCAGAAGGGCTCACTGCGCAGGGGTGAGTATTCGTGAAATTTCACCGCCACGGCCTCGGCGTAACTGTGTTTCTTGCGCTTCACCTGGAGGTCTACCACATCGCCCGGCACCACGTAGGGCACGAACACTACCATGTCATTCACGCGGGCTAAAGCCTTACCCTCGGCTGCCACGTCGGTTATCGTCACTTGCTCCAACAAAGGGAGTTCTTTCTTCTTTCTGGCCATTGTTTCTTATTAAGTCTATTTAACCACGGATTGCACAGATTTCCACAGATTATTTCTTTCTAATCCGAGTAATCCGTGGTTCGTTATTTATCTCAATATCAACACACCTGTTTAAGTTCATATATTGAAACACGGATTGCGCCAAATTGCACTAATTATCTAGTTCTTAATCCGAGTAATCCGCGTAATCTGTGGTCTTTTTATCTTGTTTCTTTCAACATCAATTTCACCTGCTTCAATTCGTTGCCACAATCGTAGAAGGTCTTGTCAATCTTCACATTCGTAGCACGTTCGAGGAGTACGCTGCTGTTGTTCCAGTGGAAGGGGGCATAGTCCTCGTTGTGGCTAATCTTGTTATTCTTCCACAGCAAGCCGTCGATAGACTTGGCATAGAGGAGCGGGTGATCGAAACTCTCAAACTCATTGTTCACGATTCGGATAGCATTCTTCTTACCGCCATGGAAATACTCCTTCTGCGCATTGAGGTTGGGTATCTCGGGGTAGATGCTGATGACAGCATTGGTAAACTGGAACATGCAGGTAAGCGAGTTGATGAAGCGGTTGCGGCGAATAAGCACGTCGCGGCATGCACCTGTCTCATACCAACCGTTACAGTCGCCACAGAGCAAGATAGCAGTACCCGAGGTATGGTCGAAGAGGTTGTCCTCCACCACTGTGCGCTTGGGTGTGCTGAAGAGTGTACCGCGAGCGCGGTTGTTGCGGATGGTGTTATCGGCAAAGTACACCTCGGGAGTCCAGGTGAGGTTCTCGATGCCATAGCCCTCAGCAGCGCTAATCTCGGCAGGCAGTGCATCGGCAAAGCGGATGATGAACTCCTTGGCACCATGCAAACCACGAAGGTTCGAGGGTTGAGCGTTGAAGGTTGAGGAAGCGTCGAGCACTGAGATTTCGGCCACAGAGGTCACAAAGGGCTTGGCAGAGCCGCCCACGAGTTCCATCGTGTTAGAGCGCACAAATTGCACTTCGTCGCCCACATAACCCCAGTCGAAACCCCAAGCCTGACCGTGCATGTAGCGGCCCTTCACGGTGTAGTCATCGATGCGCTCCATCACCTTGAGGTAGGTGCCGTGCACGTTGATGGCATCGTCCATCATCGCCTCATAGAGCCCGTTCACGGAAGTTATCTTACCCTTACAACCCGAGAAGTGGGTGGCATCGGCCTGTGTAGTGAAGTAACGGGGATCGTCGTCGCCACGGAGGCATACACTGAAACCGTCGAGGGTGATATCCTCACTCATCTGCGCCAGGAGGCCCATGCCCTCGGCATAGTGTACCTGCACATTCTCGAAGCGGGTATCGGTGGCATGGCTCACGAAGACACCCGGTGAGGGACGCTCATAACTACGCATGGCCACGATGGTGCCCACGGGAAGGCGGCTATCCTTCCAAGCGGGAGCCAGGAAGGTGCGCTCATCGAGTTGCTGCACCTGATGTACGGGAGTACCTATGTCACCTGTCTTATAGAGGATGCGGCGTGTCATGGGGTCGAAAGGTATGCCCCATCCCGGACGGTGTGCCCAGCCCTCGCCATAGTGTTCGAAGGCCCCGTTCTCGGTGACGCGGGCGTTGACCCAAGGAGCCACGCGGAAAGTGATACCCTGCTCAGCATCATTCTTTATGACCAGAAAATATGTAATTGCTCAGTAGTCTGAGCTTAAAACTATATAATTGAATCGTAAGCTCAGACGAATCCTATAAAAAGAGATAGGAGGAGCATATGAGCTATATCCGGGCAGATGAGATCCTGCCAAAGGAATTAT
>JAZKYH010000061.1:0-16145 GCA_045612065.1 Bacteroidaceae bacterium | reverse complement strand
TGACGACTTGTCAATCTTGATTTTCACGCCAGTAGCAATTTCCAATACTACAATGCTGCGTCCGTTCTCATTGATGATATCCTTTACGGTACCGTAAATGCCACCGCTAGTTACAACCTGTTGACCTGCAGCAAGACTATTGCGGAAAGCTTCGATGGCTTTTTGCTGCTTACGTTGTGGACGGATCATAAAGAACCACATGATAACAAACATCAAAACCAACATAAGGATAGGTGATGACATTAAAGAGGTTGTACCTCCTGCTTGAGCTTGCAATAACAACATATTATTCCTGTTTTTAATTAATGATTATACTTTATTTAACTTATTGTTTGTTCAGTTTGTTCTCGCTCTTGAGTTGATTAACTATACCATCTAGCATGCCATTGATAAAGCTGCTACTCTTGGGCGTACTATACATCTTGGCAATTTCAACATACTCATTGAGTGATACAGATACAGGGATTGAAGGGAATGAGAAAATCTCTGCCAATGCTACCTGCATAATCAGGATGTCCATGAATGCGAAACGTTCCATATCCCAATTCTTGGCATTGTTTTCCATCAGTTTGCGATAGACCTCAGCATTGGTAATTGCAGTACGGAGCAGCTTGCGGGCAAATTCCTTGTCCTCGTCGTCTTTGTACTCAGGCATCAACTCCTGTTCAGCACCGTTCTCGGGCTCGAAACGTTTGATTGTCTTTAAAACAAAAGTGTCTACGATAGCCTTATCGTCGTTCCAATAGAGGCTCTGCTCTTCGAGAATCTCATCGATCTCATCGTTTTGCGCGATGGTCGAACGGTAGAGCTTGCGCCACAATTCGCGATCATCCTCATAAGTGAGTGCTTCTTTGGTCATATACTCTTGATATGCCTTGGTCTCCTCGATGCGCTCGAACAGGTGCTTTACGAAATCGCCTTCGTCGTCCCAGGTGCGTTTCTGGTTGGCGCGGAACTCTTCAAGCTGCGTGTTCTGCATCAGCTGTGCCATGAAGGCATTATCGATAAATCGGGTGTTTGGATTAAGGTCCTCGTATGTGGGGCGCAACTTATGGCGACGGTTGTCAATGCGGCGGTCTGCAAATTGTGTAACTTCTATCATCAGCGTTAGCAGATACTTATACAAGTCGTAAGCCTTCGACAAGCTATAGAACAACTCTTTCTCTGCAGCCTCTAAATTCTTGCCTTCATTTTGGTAGTAGGCATAGACAACCTGAATCACCTTCAGTCTGATAAGAACTCTATTAATCATAACTCTTTATGAAATTTTGTGCAAAATTAGTGCAAGGCGAATGAAATACCAAATTTATTGGGGTATTTATTCGTAACCTAATTCTATTATCGTAGTTCCTCGATTGCGTTCATATAGTTGCGCAGATTGCCACTCTTCATGATTTTCTTGTATGGCTTGCGCCCGATGAGAGGTTCGGTATACTCCCAGAAAGTACGTAGTTTGCTATGCAATTGGGCATCGCCCTTGACAATGTGGGAGTACTGCTCGGCCAATCGCTCATGTAGGGAGCGTAGGCTGTGGATATGTTCCTCGTGGCTCCATTCTCTGCCTTCGGCATACTCTTTGGCCAGTGAGGGACGTGCCAACAAACCGCGTCCGAGCATGAGTCCGGCAAGGCGAGGATAGCGCTCCTCCATGTCGTGCAACTGTTCGAGAGTAGTCAGGTCTCCATTATATATAATAGGATGGCGGCACTCCTCGTAGAAGCGGGCAAAGGCTTCGTAATCTATGTCGCCCTTGTACTGCTGCACTCCTGTGCGTGGATGCAAGGTGATGTGGGTGAGGAAAGTGTCGTTCAGGATGTTCAATACAGGCTCCCATTCTTCAGCATTGTCCCACCCCAGGCGCATCTTCACAGAGAAGGTCAGTTGGGTGCGCTCCTTGATGGTGTGGGCTATCTCTTCTACGATGTCGGGATGGGCCAATATGCCCGAACCGCGTCCATGCTTGGCTTGTAGGGGGAAGGGACAGCCCATGTTGAGGTCTATTTCATGGTAGCCCAATGCCTCAATCTCATCGACAAGGTAGAGAAACTCCTTCAGATTCTTGAAGATGATTTGTGGCACTACCGGTACGCCCTCATTATTCTTCGGGTCAATGTCTCTGCGGTCTTTGGAGCGGATGTCGCCTGCCTCAACGCGCACGAAGGGGGTATAGTAGCGCTCGATGCCGCCAAGCAGTTGATGGTGGATGCGGCGGTACACATCGTCGGTATGGCCCTGCAATGGGGCAAAGTGGATAGGAATCATAGGCTGCAAAATTGCGAAAAAGTAGCAAGAAAAAGAAGTTTTTTGTGATTTTTATTCTTCAATATCCATAGTATACCGCTTGATTCAGTAAAAAAACGTACTTTTGCAGTTATGAACGAACAGACACGACATATCGCTATCGACGAGTTCGACTACCCATTGCCCGATGAGCGTATAGCCAAGTTCCCCTTGGCGCAGCGCGACAGTTCCAAACTGTTGCTCTATCGGGGTGGTGAGGTAAGTGAGGACTCCTTCTCTTCGCTCCCCGAGCACTTGCCTTCGGGAACGCTCATGGTGTTCAATAATACCCGAGTGATACAGGCCCGCCTACACTTCCGTAAGGAGACGGGAGCGTTTATCGAGGTATTCTGCCTTGAGCCCTTGGTGCCCAATGAGTATGTGCAGATGTTTGCGCAGACCGAACGTTGCAGTTGGCTCTGTCTCGTGGGCAACCTCAAGAAGTGGAAAGAGGGTGCGCTGAGTAAGGAAATCTCGGTGCATGGCCGCACGCTGACACTCACTGCTACACGTAGCGAGGTGGTGGGCACGGGCCACCGCATCGACTTTGCCTGGGACGACTCTACGGTGACTTTTGCCGAGGTGCTTGAGGCTGTGGGCGAACTGCCCATTCCGCCCTACTTGAACCGTAAGACCGAGGAGAGCGACAAGCAGACCTACCAGACCGTGTACTCAAAGATTAAAGGTTCGGTGGCAGCACCCACCGCAGGGCTTCACTTTACCGAAAGTGTGTTGCAAGCCATTGACTCCAAAGGCATCGAACGCGAAGAGGTGACGCTCCACGTAGGCGCTGGAACCTTCAAGCCCGTGAAGAGTGCCGAGATCGGCGATCACGAGATGCACTCGGAGTACATCGTGGTGGAGCGCGGGACGATAGAGAAACTCATCGCTCACGGTGGCGAGGCCATTGCTGTAGGTACTACCTCGGTGCGCACGCTCGAGAGCCTATATTATATAGGTGTACTCATCAGCCAATGTCCCGACGCTACGGAGGAGCAACTGCGCGTGACGCAGTGGATGCCTTATGAGGAGCAATACAATCAACTCGCCACACTGGAGGCATTGCAACAGATACTCGACTATCTCAATCGTCACAACTTGCTTGCGTTGCATACCAATACGCAGATTATGATTGCTCCCGGCTACACATTCCATATCGTGAAGCGTATCGTGACCAACTTCCATCAGCCCAAGAGTACTTTGCTGTTGCTTGTTTCGGCTTTCGTGAAGGGCAACTGGCGCAAGATATATGACTATGCTCTCGGGCACGACTTCCGTTTCTTGAGTTACGGTGACAGTTCGTTGCTCGTACCCTAATGCATTTACCATTTAACCATTTACAATGTGCTACTTAGGAATGAGAATAGACTAATTGTAAATAGTAAATTGCCAAACTGTAAATATGAAAGATAACAACCAAGAACTCTTGCCTCTTGTTGATGAGGAGGGCAATGTGATAGGCAGTGCTACGCGTGGCCAGTGTCATGATGGAAGCAAACTGTTGCATCCCGTGGTGCATCTGCATGTGTTCGATTCGCAAGGACGGCTCTATTTGCAGCAACGCCCCTTATGGAAGGACATCCAACCCGGAAAATGGGATACGGCCGTAGGCGGGCATGTGGACTATGGTGAGGATATCGCCTCGGCCCTGCAACGCGAGGTGCGTGAGGAATTGGGTATCGAGGCGTTCACTCCTGAGTTTCTTGTGCGCTATGTCTTTGAGTCGGAGCGCGACCGCGAACTGGTACACGTCTACCGCACGATATACGATGGCGACATCCGCCCCACTGCCGAACTCGATGGCGGCCGCTTCTGGACTCTTGACGAGATACGTGAGGCAATGGGAAAGGGTGTGCTCACGCCCAACTTTGAGAGTGAAATATTAAAACTTGGTTTGATGTGATTTTCAACCACAGATTAGGATAGTACATACAATAGTATAGTCAGAGAAATCCGTGTAATCTGTGGCCTTTTATAAATAAACTAAATAACATGAAAATAGGAGATAAAGTGCGCTTCCTCTTCGAGACTGGAGGCGGTATTGTGAAGGGTTTTCAAGGTAAGGATGTCGCCCTCGTAGAGGACGAGAACGGCTTCAGCATCCCCATGCTCATCCGTGAGTGTGTGGTGATTGATACCAATGAATATAATTTTGAGAAGAAGACAGTAGCCCCGAAGAAAGAGGAGCCGAAGAAGCCGACAAAGAGTGCGGTGGCCTCTCTTCGCAACGATGATGCGGACGAGGATTTTGAACCTCAGGTAACCTACCGCCCTATGGAGCGTCGCGAAGGCGAGAAACTCAATGTCGCCCTTGCCTTTGTTCCCGTTGATATCAAGCAAATCAGCACCACCATCTTTGAGACCTACATCGTCAACGATAGCAACTACTACGTGTCGTACCTCTACTCATCGCCCTCGGCAGGTGGTATGAAGTTGCGCTCACAGGGCATCATCGAACCCAACACGAAACTCTTCATCGAGGAGTTTGGCCGTGAACAACTTAATGAATTGGAGCGCGTCAACATCCAACTCTTTGCCTACAAGCAGGAGAAGAACTACATGAAGAAGCCGGCAGTGGATGTGGAACTGCGCATCGATACGGTGAAGTTCTACAAACTCCACACCTTCAATACCGATAGCCCCTTCTTCGAGGAGCCTGCTCTCGTGTACGATATCGTGCGCGACGACCGTCCCGTGCGTCAGGTGTTTGTTGAGGCCGACGAACTGAAGGAGGCACTGCTGAAGAAGACGCGCGACGACAGCCGTCCCAACCGTACTCCCCAACCTGCCCGTAAGCAGAAGGCCGACAACACCATCGAGGTGGACCTTCACATTCACGAACTGCTCGACAATACCAATGGCTTGAGCAATAGCGATATGCTCAACTACCAGCTCGATGTGTTCCGCAAGACGATGGACGAGTATCGTAACAAGAAGAATCAGCGCCTTGTCTTCATCCATGGCAAGGGCGAAGGGGTGCTCCGCAACGCCCTGCTCAAGGAACTCAAGAGCAAGTACGGCTCGTGCATCAGCCAGGATGCCTCGTTCCGTGAATACGGCTTTGGTGCTTTGTTGGTAATCATTAAGTGATTGTTCGCCGCGTTAGCTACCGCGGTTCTCCTCACTAGCTACCGCGGTTCTCCTCACTAGCTATTGCGGTGTTCCTCGTTAGCTATCGCGCTATCTTTTGCTACGAGTTGGGATGACAGAATTATGAGTCCTTAGCGGTAGCCAGAGCAAACACGCTGACGCGAACGTCGGGTGTGGTGAGTAGCGTGGATATGCAGGCGTGGAGGGTTGACCCGGTAGTGGCAACGTCGTCGAGCAGTAAAACGTGCTTGCCTCTCAAACATTCGGGCTTTGTTACACGGAATATCCCCTCGGCATTCTTCCAACGATCCATGCGGTCCTTGTGTGTTTGTGTGTCGTTATCGATGACTCGCTCCATATAGTCGGTATGTACAGGTATTCCTGTGATTTCGCTGATGCCGCGGGCGATATAGTCGCACTGGTTGTAGCCACGTTTGCGGAGTTTCTTTTTTGATAGGGGGACGGGGAGGATGAGGTCTATGCCGTCGAAGAACCCGCTTTGCCTTAACTCATTGGCAGCCAAGCGTCCGAGGTAGATCCCCACTTCGGGGTGGTCGTGGTATTTCAGGTGGTGGATGAGGCTGCTGTACCTCCCTTCCTTATAATAATAGAGGTAGGCCGTGGCACGCACCACTTCGGGCCACTCCATGAAGTGCTGCATCAGCAGGTTGTTTGGGTCTTGCTCATAGTGCGTGCGGGGCAGTTCTAACAGGCATCCCAAGCACAGATGCTGTTCGCCCTGCATCAATCGTTGCCCGCACACCTTACAGTAGCGCGGGAAGAGCACTTCCTTGAGGTCGCTAATCCATTTCATATTCTTCGATGTCACTGCCCAGGCATTGGCGTATGGCTGCATATTCAAATCCGCGGCCAGTGGCGAAGCGTGCAAGTTTCCCGTTGATTTCGTATTCGCTCTTGCCCTTGGTGCTCTTGCGCTTGGCCTTGAGGAGGTCGCGCAGGATGTTCAGATATTCCTGCTCGTCAATGACTTCCATGGCAGCCTCTATGGTCTCGCGGTCGATGCCCTTCATGCGCAGCCCTTGGGCAATCTTCATGCGCCCCCACTTGTTGAAGCGGTATTTGTCGCGCACGTATGCCGCTGCATAGCGTCCATCGTCCACATATTTCTCCTCCACGAGGTGGCGCAATATCCGTGTCTTCTCCTCCTCCGTCAAGTCATACTTTGCCAACTTGCTCTCCACATCGCTCAAGCACTGTTCGCTCACCGAACACCGCGCTGCCAATTTATATAGTATCTCCTCTGCCGTCATAATAGTTCTCTTCTTCTTTTTTTGTCATCCTGAACGAAGTGAAGGATCTCGCAGAGTGTACTGGCAAAGTCCTTGCGTGAGATCTTTCACTGCGTTCAAGATGACAAACGATTATTTCAAAGCTTTCACCATCCTGTCATTGCCATAGATATCCTGGCGGAGTCCCACCTCTTTATACCCGTAAGATTCAAATAACTCTACGGTTTCTTTTCCGAGTACTTGGTTGATTTCTACATAGATGCTTCCTCCGGGCAGAAGAACATCGGTTTGTCCTATCTCTGCTATGGCACGATAGAAGCGCAAGGCATCATCGTCAGGCACGAAGAGGGCCGTGTGGGGTTCCCACTGGGTGACGTGCTCCTCCATCTCGGCCGCCTCGCTCTGCTTGATGTAGGGCGGGTTGCTTACCAATATATTATAGGAGTGGGGCAGGGGAGCGGAGAGGTCGAGCATGTCGTGATGAAAGAACGAAACCTTAGCCCCGTTTCTCTCTCCATTTTCTTTGGCCACGGCCAATGCCTCAGACGATATGTCGCAAGCCTCCACGATGGCCTCGGGAAGCCTCTTTCTCAATGCGATAGCGATACATCCGCTGCCCGTACCAAGGTCCAAGATGATAGGGCTTTGCGTGGTGTAGTCCTGAGCAATCCAATCCACCAATTCGGCTGTCTCTGGACGGGGAATCAGCGTGGCTGGCGTGACGAGAAAATCCATTCCGCAGAAGGGGGCCTTACCCTCAATATATTGCAGCGGTTCGCCCTGTCGTAGGCGGCTTATCGTATCGTCCAATCGTTCTTGTTGCTCTGCTGTTAGTGTTATCTTCTCCTTCAGAAAATAGGCGGTTGTGCTGATGCCTAAGATGTCGCAACAGATGGCGCGGACGACAGCACTTAGCTCCTCATTTATATATATATTACCTAAATAAAGTTCTATTTCCTCTATTAGTTTTCTCATGCGTTTTTGCCTTTTCGGGTTTGCAATCTTGTGCAAAAATAACCATTTATTTGCAATCTCAACATTCTATTTCTGTAGTTTGTTACATTTACGTTAATTTTATTGTACATTTCATTTCTTTATTTTATTTTTGCCCGTTGAAAGGAATATTATGGACTAATACCATAAAAGAAATAAAAACGACATGGACGAAAGAATGCTTAACATTGCATCGCACTTCGCAATCGAAGGCGAAATCGAAATCATCAAGCCTCTTGGTGAAGGTTTTATCAACGACACATTCGTAGTGAAGACTAAGGGTAGTGCTCCCAACTACATCCTTCAGCGTAAGAACCACGCTATCTTCCCCGATGTTCCCGGTATGATGGACAACATCGTGAAGGTGACCACTCACCTCAAGGAAAAGATTGCTGCTGCTGGTGGTGACCCCCGTCGTGAGGCACTCACTCAGACTCCTACTACCGATGGCAAGTACTACTGGCAGGATGCCGATGGCAACTACTGGGCAGTGTGCGAGTTTATCGAGGGTTCAGTGACCTACGACCGTGCCGACACTCCCGAGCTCGCTTACAAGGGTGGTCAGGGTATCGGACGTTTCCAGGCTCAGTTGGCCGACTTCACTACTCCGCTTGTTGAGACTATTAAGGGCTTCCACAACATTCGCTGGCGTTTCCAACAGTGGGACGAGGTTATCGCTAAGGATCCCATGGGTCGCGTAGCCGAACTTAAGGAGGAAATCTCTTGGATTGAGAGCCGCCGTGAGAAGATGCTCGACTTCTGGAAGATGGTTGAGGAGGGCGTTCTTCCCATGCGTGTTACTCACAACGATACCAAGCTCAGCAACATCCTCTTCAATGAGAATGGTGATGTGCTCTGCGTTATCGACCTCGACACCTGTATGAGCAGCACTTCACTCAACGACGTGGGTGATGCACTCCGTTCATATACCAATACCGGTGCTGAGGACGATCAGGACCTCAACCGCGTATCTATGGATATCAACATGTTCGAGGGTTACATCAAGGGTTACCTCTCTGAGCGTAAGGCTTCAATGACTCAGAGCGAAATTGATTGGCTTGCATTCTCTGGTATTTACATCACTTATGAGCAGGTTCTCCGTTTCTTGATGGACTACATCGACGGTGACAACTACTACAAGGTACGCTACGATGGTCACAACCTCGTTCGCACACACGCTCAGTACAAGCTCCTCACCAGTATGGAAGAGCAGTACGACCGCATGCAGGCAATCGTACGCGAGGCTGCGAAATAAATCGTAAATTGTAAATCGCTAAATAGTAAAATTTAATTATGAGTCAAAATCAAAACAAGACAGGCATTGCATTGGCTATTTGCGGTCTGTTCTTCTTCGCCATCGGCTTTGCCTTGGGTATCAATGGCTTCTTGACCCCCGTGCTCAAGGGTGCATTGGATATTACTCCTGTGGTTGCTAACTTGCTGATTGCATTTAACTTCGTTCCTTTCTTGCTCTTTGGCTATCCTGCCACAGTATGTATTAGCAAGATTGGCTACAAGGCTACTATGGCCGTGTCGTTTGCGCTGTTTGCTATCGCATTCGGCTTATTCGTTCCTGCTGCAAAGTTTGAGTCGCTGCCCTTCTTCTTGGTAGCTTGCTTCATCAGCGGTGCTGCCAATGCAGTGCTTCAGGCATGTGTGAACCCCTACATCACCATTCTTGGCCCGCTCGAGAGCGCAGCAAAGCGTACCTCTATCATGGGTATCTGTAACAAGCTCGCTTGGCCCACTACAACCGTGTTCATGACATTGGTTATCGGTAAGTCGCTCGACCAGATTCAGATGGCCGACCTCTTCTTGCCCTTCTACATCATTATTGCAATCTTCGTGGTGCTCGGTATTATTGCCCTTATCGCTCCGCTGCCTGAGGTGAAGGCTGCAGGTGAAGATGAGGACGATGCTGCTGCATGCCCTTATGCTGAGGGAAAGACCTCTATCATGCAGTTCCCCCACTTGTTGCTCGGTTGCTTGGCACTCTTCTTCTATGTAGGTGTTGAGACCATTTCATTGGCAACTGTGGCCGACTATGCAACCAGTCTCGCTAAGGAAGGTGTAGTATTGGCAGCTTCTACTGAGTTGCTCGGTTACATCCCCTCAATCGGTATGGTACTCGGTTATCTCTGTGGTATCTTCTTTATCCCTAAATACTTGAGCCAAGATAAGGCTATGCGTATCTGCGCTTGGTTTGCTCTTGTCGGTTCAGTGTTGGTAGCTGTCCTCCCCGGTGAGTACTCTATTTACTGCATCTTCTTGATGGCTCTCGGCTGCTCACTCATGTGGCCTGCTCTTTGGCCCTTGGCAATGGCCGACCTCGGTAAGTTTACCAAGCAGGGTGCTGCGCTCCTCACCATGGCTATTGCCGGTGGTGCCGTGATGCCTCTTGTACGTGCTTGGGTTGAGGGCTTGACAGGTTCGTTCCAGGCCAGCTACTGGGTATGCGTACCTTGCTTCCTCGTGATCTTGCTTTACGGTAGCAGCTGGTATAAGATTCGTAAGTAAGTATCCTTCTGCACCCCTCTGCGGGTGCAGGGGATTTTGCCTATAACCTTATCCTTTTTTATTAACCAATTAACGAGAAAACAATTAACTAATTTATTAACAAACTAAAAGTCTCAAAAACATGAAGAAAAACTTACGTTTATTGTGCTTGGGTCTTGCAGCTGCTACCTTTACTTGCAGCTTTGCCCAAGAAGACAAGACTTCGTTGTTGAAGAACGCTGACATGGAACAGGGCCTCAAGGGCTGGGTTGTTGATGGCAGTCAGTTCTTGGGTAAGAATTCCAAGAACTTGTCTACACAGACAGGTTTCTATGGTATGGGTCAAACTGTGCTCGAAGCATGGAATGGTAATGGAAACGGCTTGGCCGATTCTTATATCATGCAGCGCTTGAGCAACTTGCCTTCAGGTACTTATGTGTTTGGTGCCTATATCGGTGCATCAAAGCAGTACCACCGCAAGCAAGTTAAGGTGATGGTAGATGGTAAGGAAACTACCAAGTACGAGTATTGGAGCAACCGTGACTCTGTGCAGGGTGTAGAGTTGTTTGCTAACAAGGAGATTATTCCTGTAGCAACAAACAACCCCGACTACAACAACATGGTATGTAACAAGAACGGTCTTTACACCGACGGTCACGCATCTAAGTTCAACGTTGCTGTTACTTTGACAGATGACGATGCAAAGAAGGGTTATCTCGATGCTGGTTTGCGTTACACAAATACTAACGCTAACTACGTAGTATGGGACAACGCTACTCTCTATTACTTCGGTGATATGAGCAAGGAGGCTGCGCTCGATGCTATGGCAGAGATTGACATGACCAATGCTGCTGCTATCGTTGATACCTTGAAGGGTTACAAGATGAATGCAGATACATTGGCTAACTTGACCAAGGTCCTTGCTGACGTTGAGGCTAACACCTCTACTGCTGCTACCTTGTGGGACGATGTTAAGACTCTCCATCGCGCAGCTGCTTTGGCAAGACGTTCTATCTCTGACTACGAGACCTTGCAGAAGAACATCGAGTCTGCCAAGAAGCTTCTCGAAGTAGAGGAGTGGTCACAGGATTGGGCTGCAGGTGTTGTTCCTTTGGTAGAAGAGGTAGTTGCTGCTGCTGAGGAGGCTTATGCTACTGCTGATATGAACCGTGCTGAGTTGACTGCTTTGCGCAAGGAGCTTAACTGGACAGCTGGCGACTTGCACGTTGACTCTGTATACGCAGCATGGCAGTATTTGTCAGCTTATGCATTCGAAGCTAATGAGAAGTTGAATGTTGCTGGTGGTGTTTCACAGTCTCAGTTGGACATTTTGGCTAATGTTGAGGCTGTAATTGCTGATACAGTTGCTGCTTATGAAGCTGAGGTTGAACTCCCCATGGAGGAAAGAACTATCAACCCCAACGGTCTTCTTCCCTACATTGCAGTGGTAGAAAGCACAATCGCTGAGATTGAGGCTAATCCTTACGACCCCACAGCGGTTTGGTCAATGACCCTTCCTCAGTCTGTAGATGCTATTGCTGGTTACAGACCTCTTGCTGGTACTACAGCTGCTGATAACCTTTACACCTATGAGTCTCCGCTGATTGAGTTCGGTGCTCAGACTGAGTTGCTTCGCATGACAGTGACCAAGGTTTCTTCAAATCAGATTTACTTCTGTCTTCAGTCTTTGGAGTTCTTCGATGCAGAAGGTAACGAGATTCCTTTGACCGCAGCTGATTTTAATTCAAATGCAGACCATAACTCTGTTGCTGGCTTCAATGACGGTCAGAGCTATGAGGGTCTTGTAGATGATAACCCCGACACTTATTTCCACTCTGACTGGAGCGGTAAGATTACCGATCCTCACTACCTCGAGGTAACATTGCCCAATGGTGGTTACACCGCAGTATCTTTCAAGATGGTTGCTCGTAACGCTAACCAGCGTCACCAGTTCCCCGGTGAGATTGTACTCTCTACTCCCGTATTGAGAAAGAACTACACTCGTTTGGAGCAGCTCGTATTGGAGGCAAAGAACTTGGAGGCATACTCTGCAGCTGATCCTGGTTTCTACACTGGTGACTTCAGCTACTTGCTCGATGCTATTGCTGAGGCTGAGGCATTGTTGGATTCAGAAGATGCTTCAGAGACAGCATGCGATGATATGCGTAAGGCTCTCCAGCGTCAGATGCAGATCTTCAAGGATCCTGCTACAGACAAGAGCATCCACTTGCCCGATCCTGAGAAGGAATATCGCATTGTATCAGGTTACCCCGGTTTCTATGAGAAGCAGTTCGTAGAGAAGGCATTGACCGTTCACGCTGCTGACAGCGCTCTCTGGTGGGAGAATGTATGTGCTGACAGCTTGCAGCAGGTGTTTAAGTTCGAGCCCATCCTCAACGAGGACGGTGAGCTTTCTTTCGAGCTTGAGACTGGTGATAACGCTGACGGTACAACTTGGGAGAAGGTTTACTACCACTACACCATTAAGAACGTGGCTTATGACCTTTATCTTGATAGTGCATTCGTAGGTAATCCTCAGAATGTTCACTTGGCTAAGGAGGCTACCGACACTGTAACATTGTTGTGCCTCGGTCGTGGTCAGTGGAATATTATGATGAAGAATGGTACTCTCCACTGCGGTGACCATAACAGTGGATCTGTTGGTGGTCCTAATGGCGCTTATGGTGGTACATGGGGCGTAAGCTCAAGTATCGTACCTTACGGTGGTGGTCTTGATGGCTGCTCTGCATGGTTCATCCGCGAGTTCGTGAAGCTCCCCGCTACAGTAGAGGTTGCTGCTGGTCAGTTCAAGTCTCAGTTCTTCCACTTCCAGGCTGCTAACACTATGACTTTGGTTGCTGACAAGGATTGCCAGTTCACAGACTTGGTTCTCTATGACCTCTATGGTAACGCTCTTGAGGTAGCTGACGTAACTGTTGTAGGTAATGTTGCTACAATCACCACAGAGAATAACATCGTTGGTTGCGCATTCGCATTCACCAACAACGAAGGTGTCGCTTCTGTAGTATTTGATGCTAAGGAATCTCTCCTCGGTCTCTTGCAAGAGGCTTACGATGAGACTGAAGCTGTTGCTCCTGTTGAGGGTACTGAGGTAATGCAGTATGCTGACCTCAGCGAGTACAATGCTGCTCTTGCAAAGGCAGAGAACATGCTCGCTTCTGGTGCTTCTGACGAAGAAATCAGAGCTATGATGGCTGAGCTTGAGGCTGCTGTAGCTAATCTCAAGCCCAATATGCCTGAGGCTGGTAAGTACTACTTCATCTTCAACTCAGTGACTGCGTTCGAAGAGAGAAACGGTGGTCTCAAGATGGCTCTCTACTCTGAGGGTGCACAGAATATCCGTTGGGGTATCGAGAACGAGCTCGAGTGGGTAAGATACTGGCAGTTCGAACAAGCTACTGCTGAGGAGCTCAAGGCAGCAGGCATGAGCGAGGATGCAGTTGCATTCTACATTAAGAATGTTGCTACTGAGAGCTACATCGGTGAAGTTTCTGTAGCTGATGGAAATTCTTCTTCATTAAAGCCCAATAAGGCTGATGCTATGCCTATCGTACTCACCTCACTCGGTGGTAATGGTGGTGTTGAGGTTGCCCTCGATATTCTCGGTCAGTCAGGCAAGCGTATCCACGCTAACAATCACGGTGGCGGTTCTGGTAAGGGTAGCAATATCGTTTACTGGAGCTCTGGCGTTGGTACAGCTTCTTCATGGACTATCGTAGAAACTCAGTTCGACCTTACCGACATCGACTTTGCTGAGGTTGAGACTGAAAAGGCTGTTGTTAAGGGTACATTCGACCTCTTCGGACGTCGCGTAGTAGCTCCCACAGCTCCTGGTCTCTACATCATCGATGGTAAGAAGAGATACATCAAGTAATCTTCTACTGACGATTCGATAAAACTGAGAGGGCTGCCAATTGGCAGCCCTCTCTTCGTTTGATGAATAAGTCATCCGGTTGGTGTCTGTTTGTTCCATTATCTCTAACTTCGTAATTTAAAGGCCCATCGAAAAACGGACAAATGATTTTTCAGAAATAGGCACAGACAATAATATAGCGATTTTTCCAAATACTGAACTCTCGGGTAGTGTAGGATTTTTATTTTTGGCCTGGCAAGGTGGTGTTTATCCTTGCCAAGCCAAAAATAAAAATCATTTACTCGGTGAAAAGGCGTTTATTTTCATCTTTTTAGAATAGGACCTGCTATTTTTCGAATTAGGTTAATCCTTTTTGAAAATTGGGTAATACGGGCATGACAATGGTAATGTCGGATTGGGGAAGGGAAGACTTAATATACATCACGGATAGTGACTCTCTCCTGTACGCTCTTCCTGTTCTTTTGTTATATTATTCCCTAATAAAATCGGAGCTGTCCAATTTTTGTAATGGACAGCTCCGATTTTTCTATCAGACGGCTTCGATTTTTGTAAAGGTGTAGTTTCCTGATTTAGGTTGTCAGTTTTGAAGTTTATTCCTATAACAGGTTTACATGATTTTGTCTTATTCCTATATTGGGTTGACTGGTTAAAAACTTATTCCTATAATTCGTTTACAATAGATAAACTTTTGACAGATGTATTTATTCTTGTCGGTTGTAGGGCATAGCCCGGAAACCGACAAGAACTTCGAAGGCAAAGATAGCGATAATCTTTACATCTCGCTATATCCTTGCTTGTTTTATTGCCTGTTCCCTTCTACTGTTCCACATTTTCTTGATTTCACCCTTACAGCCCGCCGCCTGTTTGGGTGTCATCATATCGATACTCATGTGAGGCCTATGATTGTTGTAGAACTCTACTGCCATTCTCACAGCTTTCCTGACCTCTGCGATAGAGGTGAATACCATTCCCTTAAGCAACTCATTCTTTATCGTATTGTTGATACGTTCAGCCATGGCATTCTCCTTCGGGTCACCGCTTTCAGTCATGCTGACGGATATTCCATTCTTGCCCAGCATACCAACATAGGCATAGGATGCGTATTGGCATCCGCGGTCGGAGTGGTGTATAAGCCCTTCGTTGTCGCCAGACAGATGTCTCAGCCCCATACGCAGGGCTTCCAACGGATATTTAGCTTCCAATGTATCTCCTACACTATAGCCTATGATTTCTTTCGTGTAGGCATCCTGGAGCAGAGAGAGATAGCAGAAAGAATACTCTTCCATGTTGTTAGGATTCGGGTAAACAGGGATATAGGTAATGTCGCTTACCCACAGCCGGTTCTTGGCTTCAGGTATATAGTTCCTTACCAAATTCGGGAAGGTGGGAAGTCCATGGGTGGAGTCCGTAGTGCGCGGCTTGCGCATACGGCGGCGCACTTTCAAACCATGGCAATCAAGGATGTCATAGAAACAGTCTCTTCCTACAGCATACTGATCGCCGAAGCGTTGGTGATACATCAGCCAAAGTTTCTTGCCCCCGATTCCGGGATCAAGTTGGCGTATTTCCTCTACGAACTGCACGACAAACTCCTCGCGGGCAAGACGGCGGAGCAGGAGTCCGTCATCATGCTTGTAATACGATTGCCTCGATACCCCAAACAGTTTACAAATGCCGCTCACGGTAAATTCTGAGCGGTCCTTTGTATGAAGCGAACTTACTGTTTGGGGCCAGCTTTTTTTCGTATGGAAATCTTGAACATCTCTTCGGCAACATCTATCATCGTGTCGTAGAACTCGGCACGCATGTGCTCGGCCTTGAGTGCTTTCTGCAAGCGGGCCACTTCGGCCTGAAGTTTTGCGTAATCTTCCGGGGTAGGACCTTTGTCTTTCTTCATCTGGGCATGTATTTCGGGATTATCCGCTGCAAAGTTACTAATCCATTCGGCAATTGTTGAACGGGAGAACCCTAATTCTTTACCGATACGTCCGTAACTCAACCTTTCTTCATAGTAAAGGCGGATAACTTCATCGTGATACTGAAGACGAAGTTGTTTGCAAGGGCGATGCCTTGACTGGCTCTTTTGTGATGCTGTACTCATTAGTTGACTCTTTTTTGTCAACTTTTTCTAGGACAAGACA
>JAZKYH010000060.1:0-16974 GCA_045612065.1 Bacteroidaceae bacterium | reverse complement strand
GCACTTGCCCTGGATGCCGATGTGGAACGAGCCCAGGTCGTTGAGCACCACACGCATGCCACCGAGCAGGGCCTTAGTGACGAAAGGTTTGATACTTGCCAGCACGGCCATGATGTCACCCTTGGTACAGGTGGTGGCGAGAGCAATGTCCTCGGCAAGCTCATCGAAGGTGTAGTCGCCAGTCTTCACTGAGGTGCCCTTGAAGTAGTCCACTTCGGGATACTTTGGGTTGGTACATTTTGAAACTCTGTAGGTAATAGGCATGGTAAATAAAATAAAAGCCTCTCCCCCGCCCTCCCCCGAAGGGAGGGAGCTTTCAGTCATCGTGGGGGCAGAAAGCTGGTTAATGGTTTAAGTTAATAGTTCTCTATGAGTGCGCACTTGCCTCTCTTTACTCTCTCATGGTTAAGTGACTCGTTCCGCGGTCTTCCGAGTCACCCCTCCTTGGAGGGGAAGGGGGAGGCCCCCTTTGTCATCGATTGACAATGCAAAATCGCGGTTTAGCGAGAGCAAGTCAAACTTGTTTGAACTTAGCCGAGCGTACGCGATTTCGCGGCAGAAAGAATATCGGGCCCGATATTCGCGAGTTCTTTTGGCCGAAGAACTCGGAGGGGTGTTAATCCCTCGTTTCTGATGCAAAGATACTACACGGATTTTTGGCACTCCGACTAAATGCAAAGTTCTGCAAAGTTCTCCGTGTAAAGCACTGATGATGAGGACGAAAAAAAATGATTTAGTTAGGAGTTGAAAGTTAGGAGTTGGGAGTTGGCGGTGCGTGCTGCCACACCTACCTCGCGCTCGCGCGTAGCCTCCCTCCCGACATGGAGCAGCCCTGCACACGCGCCTGCTGTACCTGCGACAAAGTCAACTCACTCTTCCCCTCTCCTCTTCACTCTTCCCTCTTCACTCGAAAGACATGCGCCACGCGAGGTAGAGGTATTCAGGTATTCAGTATTCAGTTGTTTTATTCTTGTCTGCAATGATGCAGAGAAAATTTTATATATATAATATTATATTATATATATAACCTATTTTTTATACATCATCATCACTTTAATTTAACTGAATACTGAATACCTGAATACCCTGCAAGGTGTGTCTTTTCCTGAAAAAGGTTGACTCTCTTTAGGCCTTGTTTTTTAACACTTGCTTACCCATACGGATTTGGTTGACTGCCTCGTCTGAGAACAGTTGACTACTTTCACTGGAGAGGTTGACTCTTTTCCTAAGAACGTTGACATTTCGTGACTTTCGCGGTGGGCGTAGACAAATAAATATTGAAAAACTTGCCCCTTGGGGCATTTCATGCCTTTGCGAGACAGAAATTCACAATCAACATGAAGCAAGACGCGAACAAGAATCTGCCCACGATGATAGAGGCTATTCAGAGCGTAATCTGCGCAACATGAAAAGATTTGCCGAGGAATACCCTCATTTCCCAATTCTGCAAGTGCCGCTTGCCACCTTAGCTTTGAATGGTGAGAGGGGGCAATGCCTTCAAGATACGTCTGCGCCTATTTCTTGAAGACATCATTGACTCGTCCGGAGGGAGAGAAGCAGCACACGGGACGCAGTGTGGCTGCGCCCCGTGTGCTTTAATATGTCCTTGATGGAAATGATCACATGCCAATCTTCACCACCTTGTCGCCGATGTGGACGAGGTATACTTGGTTGGTGTCAACGGTGAACTTTGCCTCGCCAGCACTGCTCTGCTGATGGGCTACCATAGCACCATCGGTGGTGTAGAGGGTAACCTCGGTGCCCTCGGCAAGGCCGCTGAGGGTGAGCACACCGTCACGAGCGCTGATGAGCACGGGCTTGGAGGGGATGGTGAGGATGCTTGTCTCTTCACTTTCATGCTTCTCGCTACAGGGAATCCAACAGATGGTGAGGGTGGCTACATCAGAGTCTTCGTAGTTCTCCTTGGTGGCGTAGGCGGTGAAGGTGTGAGTGGGTATGTACTCAAATTTTGTTCCTATGTATTCGTTATCATTCTCTGTGGTAACGGTAGTTCTTATTTCTGCCCCCTCGGTGCTGCAAGTAAGTATAATTTCTCCATCTATGTGGTTAATGATAGGTGTAGCGCATTTACCCAAAAGAGCTGCTTTCACGATAATTTCGCAAGACGCACTCACGCCGCTACCGTCGTTGGCCGTAGCTGTGATGGTGACACTGCCAGGAGCGATAGCAGTCACCTTACCCGTGTTGTCCACAGTGGCTACGCTGGGTGCGCTGCTGCTCCAGGTTACAGAACTGTCGGTGGCATCGTCGGGCGTTACCGTGGCGGTGAGTGTGATAGTCTCTCCCTCGATAAGTGTTACCGAGGACTGGCTTAGAGTGATATGGGTTATGGACACTGCCATCCTCTCAATGTTGCTAAACTCGCTCCAACCCTCTGCTGCCTTATATGCCTTTACAGAGCCTGCGGGTACATAGATGGGAATGGACTTGTCTACTTGAAGGAATGTATAATAATTACCAATCGTAGGCGGTGTTGTGGCTTCGCAAGTGATGGCGGTGAGGTTCTTGCAATCATAGAAGGCATCGTTTCCAATGCTCGTCACGCCGTCGGGGATGGTGATGGCGGTGAGGCTGCTGCAACCATAGAAAGCATAATCTCCAATGCTCGTTACACTCTCGGGAATAATGGTAGCAGAGCAACCCTGAATCAATGTGTTGCTATTTGTCTCTATGATGGCATTGCAGCCACCACGTGAATCGTATACTTTGTTCCCCTCTGCCACGACGATGGCGGTGAGGCTGCTGCAACCTTCGAAGGCTTGGGCTTCGAAGGCTTGGGCTCCGATACTCGTCACGCTCTCGGGGATGGTGATGTCGGTGAGGCTGCTGCACCAAGCGAAAGCCTGGTATCCAATACTCGTCACGCCCTCAGGGATGGTGATGCTCTTGAGGCTGCTGCAACCTGTGAAAACATTGTCTCCTATGCTGGTCACGCCCTCGGGGATGGTGATGGCGGTGAGGCTGCTGCAACCCCGGAAAGCCTCGTCTCCAATGCTCGTCACACCCTCGGGGATGGTGATGGCGGTAAGGCTGCTGCAACTACGGAAAGCACCGTTTCCAATGCTCGTCACGCCCTTGGGGATGTTGATGTCGGTGAGGTTGTTACAACCAGCGAAAGCTTCGGCTCCAATGCTCGTAACGCTCGCAGGGATGTTGATGGCGGTGAGGCTCTTGCAATTATAGAAAGCCCCCTCTCCAATGCTCGTCACGCTCTCGGGGATGGTGGTCGTTGAGCAGCCTGATATCAAAGTATTGCTTGCTGTCTTTATGATGGCATTGCAGCCACCACGTGAATCGTATACTTTGTTCCCCTCTGCCACGACGATGGCGGTGAGGTTACTGCAATACGCAAAAGCCTTGATTCCAATACTCGTCACACCCTCGGAGAGAGTGATGGCGGTGAGGCTGCTACAACCAGAGAAAGCACTACTTCCAATGCTCGTTACACCCTCGGGGATGGTGATGGTGGCGAGGCTGCGGCACTCATAGAAAGCATAGTCTCCAATGCTCGTTACGCTATACTCCGCGCCATTGTAGGTGACGGTGGCGGGGATGGTGATGGAGCCGGAGTACTCATCGGAATAACTATAGTAATAGTCTCCCCTGAAGGTCACCTCGGCCTGCTTATCAGCTTCAGAAGTGATGTTGTAATAGATGCCGCCGATCGCAAAGTCGTGAGCATTAGTCACGAGGGTGGCAAAGGCTGCTATGAGCAGCAAGATACTATTTTTCATTGGGTTATCTATTTGGTTATTTTTATAGTCTTTCGCAAAGGTAATGAATGTGAACGGGATAGCCAAGCGTGGGTGTCTAAATATATAAAACTCCTTGAAAAGATGTTTCACAACACCCCGAAAAACTTGAATTTTCGGGGTGCATTGTCCTGCAATGCGTTGCGCGGAGGGGACGAAAAGTTATCCACCATCGGGCATCGAAATAGTGGAAAACTTTTGGCCGTTTCGCTTGGTCGTCGGGAGGGATTGATGTACTTTTGCACCACGAGAGTCGCGGTGATTCTCGCGAGAGGGCACGGGTTGCCCACTCATTGTAGAACCCTTTTAATCTATTAACAACCAATGCATTACTATTCTTATGACTTACCCTCGGCAGTGACCGAGGAGGGCCTCGCCAGCGCCGTGTGTGCCAGTGTGAACGAATCTGTGAAGGACTATCTTGGCGGGGTAGCCGACTATGTGGCGCGATGCCAAAAAACTATCGACGAGCAACAGGAAACCATCGACATGCTGACCTCCGACAAGGAGGCACTGATACGGCAGGTCGAGGAGCTCAAGGAGTGCCTCGCCGCATGCCATGCCATGCGCTCGCAGGCGATGAGTTTCAACCACAAGGTGGGCACCGTGGTGGCCCATGCCGACCATGTAACCCTTCAATACCTCGACGCGGTATGAAAGCGTCGATTGCGACGACGGGAGGTTTATCTCCCCAAAGGAGTCTATACCTAATTATTAAAGAACGAGACTATGAACACACTGAACTTTACCTTCAACTTCAACGCCCCCGTGGGGCAGAACATCGCCCATGTGGACAAACTTGAGGCGCACTTCGACAAGGACATGACCATGCAGGTCATTGATGGGGCCTCTCCCCATCCCTCTCCCGAGGAGAGGGGGCTGCAGACATCGCTCAATGAAGAGCGCCTGGTATGCGCTGTGAATGCCATGCCCCCCTTGCCCGAGGTACTACTCACCGACAAGGCACGCGCCCTGCACGCACGCCTGATGGAGGCGGGCATGGTGGACGAGGGGTGGATGCCCGTGGGCTTGTCGTTCACCGAGAAGGGCACGCTCATCGACTATGTGGCCGAGAGGCTCGACATCCGCGCCAAGTGGAAACTCTTCGGTGCACTGTGGCACACCGACCCCGAGACGCTGCGCACATCGAAGGTGCGAGGCCTCGACCAGGACAAGACATGGGCATTTCGCTCACGGCTCGATGCCCTGTAGACCTTATCCGTGTAAGGTACCCGTATAATATCCGTATAAGGTAGCCCGGCGAAAGTCGCCGTACCTTTGCTCCCGTAATCACAACGAAGTGGTTGCGGGAGTTTTTTTATACTAAACAATATGACACAGATTTTCAGAGTAGTCAAGTGCGGTGAGCCGTTCACCGTGCAGAGCACCCGAAGCGAGGGCGGACAGGTGCAGAAGAAGTTCATCCACCTGCAAGAGTTGGGTGGCAAGTACAGCAACCAGTATGTGGCGACGCTCCTCGGCAAGGATGCCTCGTGCATCTTCCACCCGGGCGACGTGATCGTGGCCTCACTGAGGGCGGGCGTGAGCGAGTACAATGAGAAGTGGTATCAGGACATCTTGGTGACGGATTTTCATAAGATAAACTAAAGGCCTCTCCCCCCGCCCTCCCCCGAAGGGAGGGAGCTTGCAGATATCGCTGATAGCATTGATAACCACGATGTCAGTAAGCCCCTCTTCGGGCCGACGCGGTATGAAAGCGTCGGTTGCGACAAAGGAAGGTTTATCTTCCCAGAGGAGCCGCAACGCGGATAATTGGGGAGGCTCCAAATTAATTAATTCGAGCTTGAAGTGAGCGGGGATGTATCGATGAAAGGGCCCAACAACTTCGCTTCTCCTGATGGCTCACACTAAAACTCGAAGATTATGATAGTACAGATTCAGATTTCAGACCGTGTGTATACACAACTCTTAAATGGTAACAAACGCATTCAGGGCACGCTGGCCCTGGCAAACCCCACGGAGGGTAACTTCAACGAGCACCGACGCGACTGGCGTCCCAAGCCCGGCACGCGATATATGCGATTGCCCCACGGGCGCGTCACGGTGAGCAACGAGCAGGTGAGGATGAACCTAGCCATCCGACGCGACGAGAGCATCATCCCTGCACGCGCCATAGAGGCGGAGAGTGGCATGGCAAGTAGTTTTATTGATTTTATGGAGGACCTTGTATGAACTTCGGAATAGCAACAAACATAAAGAGCAAGGTGCAGGTGTGTACGCCTGCCCTGATGGATGAGACACTGGATAGTGCGCACGTGGCGGGCATCTGTGCCGAGATTGAGGATGCGCTGGAGGCCTACCACCGTGGCGAACTCACACGCGACGAGTATGACACCCTCAAGGGGGAACTGAAGAAGCGATTGCCCATCTTCACCTTCCACGCCACGTTCAAGAACGGTCGCCGCAAGAACGACGAGGCCGTGCCGAGCGGACTCTCGATCTATGACCTCGACCACATCGCCGACCCGCGCTCGCGATGGGAGGAGATAGCACCGCGCAAGGAGGAACTGGGCATCGTGATGGCACACATATCGCCAAGTCTCGAGGGGTTGCGACTGGTGTTCACCGTGCCGCAGGGGATGACACTGGCCGAGGCACAGGCATGGATGGCACGCCAACTGGGCGACACACGCTACGACGCGTGCGTGAAGGACTATGCGCGATGCTCGTTTGCCGTGCCCAGGGGGTATGTGATGTATATTAATTCACTACTATGGGAGGTGGCCCCCCTCTTATCCCCCCCGAAGGGGGATGACTCGGGCAACGCTGATTCAAGAGTTGCAGGAATCAGGAGTGAGGGAGTAAAGACAAATGTAATGACTGATGCCGCGATGCCTGTGAGCCCCTCCTTGGGAGGGGTTGGGGAGGCCTCTGTCGCGATGCCTGTAAGCTCCCCCTCGGGGGGAGTTGAGGGGGTCCCGTTTCCTTTGGAATATAACGGCATTGAATATGCCGAGATAGTTTCTGTCCTCGAGGAGCAGATGGGCGGTAAGCCCGAGCACGGGAGCCGCAACAACTTCATCTTCTCCATGGCGTGTCACCTGCGCTATGTGACGAACGATGACCCCGAGTGGATAGCCAGCATCCTGCCCACCTATGGCGAGGGGCGCGAGAAGTGGATGGCCACGATACGGAGCGCATGCAACCGCAATCAGACGAAGGCGATGCCGCGCATCATGCGACGCACACTGGATATTTGTAGACAACGGACAACAGACAACGGACAACAGACGGTGGACGACGGACAGGCCCCGCCACCCATGCCTCGTCGCTTGCCACCCCTCATCAAGTTGCTCGTGAGCCGCACACCGAAGGTGTATCGCGCGGCCGTGGCACACGCGGTGTTCCCCGCCCTGGGTGCTCACCTGTGGAGGACGCACTTCCGCTACATCGACAACGTGCTGCACGAAGCGACGCTGATGAACGTATTGGTCGGCGAGACGGGCGCGGGCAAGAACTGCATCTCGGAGCCCATCAACCACATCCTGCGCGACATACGCCAACGCGACATGGAGAACCTCGCCCGCGAGCGCGAGTGGAAGCGCGAGATGGTGACCAAGGGGGCCAACAAGGACAAGCGCCAGCGACCCGAGGGGTTGGTCATACAGGAGATTGACCCCGACATGACGAACGCCGCCTTCGTGCAACGACTGGCCGATGCCGAGGAGCGATTCCTCTACACGAAGATGAACGAGATTGACCAGTTCGATGCCCTCAAGACTTCGGCACGCTCGAAGGCGCACTTCCAAATCATGTGCCTGGCCTTCGACCCGGGCAACGTGTATGGACAGACGCGTGTGGGCACCTCCTCGGTGAGCGAGCGCGTGTGCATCCGCTTCAACTGGAATGCAGCCACCACCATCCGCAAGGGGCAGGCCTACTTCAACTCGGTGCTCACCGACGGACCCATCAGTCGCATCAACTTCTGCATGATACCGCCCCGTGAGATAGGCTCGGAGATGCCCGTATACGGTGCCTACGACGCCGCCTTCGACGAGGAACTGCGCCCCTATATCGAATGCCTCTCCAAGGCGCGTGGCGAGGTGGTGTGCAAGCAGGCGACCTCACTGGCCAAGCGGCTCGTGGAGGAGTGTGCCGAGACGGCACGGCTATCGCAAAACCGCGTGTACGAGAACCTCTCCTTCCGCGCCAACGTGATAGCCTACCTCAAGGCGATGGTGCTCTACGTGGCACATGGCGAACGGTGGGACAAGACGATGGAGGAGTTTGTGCGATGGTCTCTCCACTATGACCTCTGGTGCAAGATGAGGCTCTTTGGCAATGCCATCGAGGAGCAGGAGATGACCGAAGGCACGAAGAAGCACCGAGGCCCGCAAAACCTCCTCGACCTCTTGCCCGAAATCTTCACCCGCGAGGAGGCCGCTGCCCTGCGCACCCGCGTGGGAGTGCGTGGCGGATCGCTCAAACTGATGCTGGGCAACTGGAAGCAACGGGGATACATCGAACTCTATGGCGAGGAGATGCCACGCGACGAGGCCAGCCGACAACGCTACATCAAGACGGAGGGGTATATGCGGAAGCATGGAGCCTCCCCCTGCAAGACTGCTGAAGCAGAACTCCTTCATGAAACTAAAGTTTCAGCCGTCGCAACCGACGCTCCTTCCGCGTCGGCCCGAAGGAGGGGTGACTCGGACAGCGCGAGTGATTAACGATTTAAAAACATAAAACAGCAACAAAAACTATGAACAAGAATAAAACCGCGATGCCTGAAAGCCCCTCTTCGGGCCGACGCGGTATGAAAGCGTCGGTTGCGACAAAGGAAGGTTTATCTTCCCAGAGGAGCCGCAACGCGGATAATTGGGGAGGCCAATACTTCACTCTATCCGAACTCTCCCATAGCGACACGGCCGTGTCGCTCGGGATTGACAACACGCCCGGCCCTGTCGCCCAGAACTCTCTGACGCTGCTCGTCGACCGTGTCCTCGACCCTCTGCGCGAGGCGTGGGGATCGCCCATCATCGTGACAAGCGGATACCGATGCGAAGAACTCAACAAGCGTGTGGGAGGAGTCAAGACAAGTTATCACCTGCGCGGCATGGCGGCCGACATACGTCCAAAGAATGGGTTCCTGTACGAACTGTACTCGTTCGTCGAGCGTATGTTTGTAGACAACAAGATGCCCATCACCGAGTGCTACATCGACCACCGGAAGGGCTACATACACATCGCCTACGACGTGGAGGATAGCAACAAGTGGCCCTTCATAAATTAAGTATTCAGTATTCAGTTTTCAGTATTCAGTTTTTTAAAAAGCCATAAGCCGTGAGCGATGAGCCGTGAGCGATGCTCAACAGAAACTAATAAAACAAATACCAAACGATGACGAAAACGAAAAATAAACCAGCGATGACTGAAAGCCCCCTCTCCGGTTGCGACGGAGGGAGATCTATCTCCCCGAAAGAGTCTCGCCTGCGAGACTTGGAGGAGGCCCCCTTTGCTCTTCGGAGTTACCCCTTCGGGGAGTTGGCACAGCTATACTACCCCGACCACAATTATGACTCGGCCCTGCGCCACTTCCGCGAGGAGATGCACCTCACGCGCGGCATGTGGCCTGCCATGGTGGCCGAGGGGTATAAAGAGAACACCAAGATACTCACCCGAGCGCAGGTGCGAACCATCGTCCGCTTCCTCGGTGAGCCGTGATGCAAGGAGGGCGCCTCGGAGGCGCTCTCCTTTTTTTTATCTGTCCGCCCCGTCCGTCGCAAGCCCTGTAAGCAACCCCAAGCACTCCCCTATCAATCTGCCACAAAATTTTTGTACAGGATTTCCTCGCGTTTCGCTTCACGAGAAGAAGCCACACACTCTTTTTCCCCTTTGTTTGCCTGCACTTCGACACAAAATCTGTCATGCGAAGAGTTATGGCATGTTATTTGTCGATAATATATTGTAATAGGTGAGGCAGATGACGTTTCTTTGCGTTATCTTCGCATCCTCGAACAAGAATAGGTACGAAAACAAGAGAGAATATGAACAGACAATATTCACAGAAACTATCCGATATACTCGAGTACAGCCGCGAGGAGGCTGGCCGCTTGCGTTGCGACTCGATAGGCCCCGAGCACCTGCTCCTGGCCCTGCTGCGCGATGGAAACAATGCCGCTACAGACCTGCTGAACAAGTTGCACACCAACCTCCCGAGCATCAAGAGCGAGATTGAGAACGACATCGAGCGTTGCAACAACTTCAACGACACGGCCCGTTCGCTCGACCTCAACGCCTCGGCCAACAAGGTGATGCGCCTGTGCCTGCTCGAGGCCCGCGTGCTGAAGCAGTCCGTAGCCGATGCCGAGCACCTGCTGCTCGCCCTGCTCAAGGACGGACACAACATGGCTGCTGACGTTTTGTCACGTAATGAGGTCAGCTATGACAAAGTGTTCGAGCTGCTCTCCATCAAGTCCGACCCCAACACCCCCACCATGGGTGGTGGCGACTTCTTCGAGGACGATGAGGAGGACGACGAGTTCCCCACAGAGCGCACCAGCAAGAATGCCCAAACCGTATCGTCGAAGCCCCAGCAGAAGTCGTCGAGCGACACGCCCGTCATCGATAACTTCAGTGTAGACATGACCCGTGCTGCTGCCGAGGGCAAGATGGACCCTGTCATCGGTCGCGACAAGGAGATTGAGCGCTTGGCACAGATCTTGAGCCGCCGCAAGAAGAACAACCCCGTGCTCATCGGTGAGCCCGGTGTGGGTAAGTCGGCCATCGTAGAGGGCTTGGCCCTGCGCATCGTGCAGAAGAAGGTGTCGCGCATCCTCTTCGACAAGCGCGTGGTGATGCTCGACATGGCATCGGTGGTGGCGGGCACCAAGTATCGCGGACAGTTCGAGGAGCGCATACGCTCTATCCTCAACGAATTGCAGAAACATCCCGAGATTATCCTCTTCATCGACGAGATACACACCATCGTGGGTGCTGGCTCGGCGGCAGGTTCCATGGACGCTGCCAACATGCTCAAGCCCGCCCTCGCCCGTGGTGAGATACAATGCATCGGTGCTACCACGCTCGACGAGTACCGCAAGACCATCGAGAAGGATGGTGCCCTCGAGCGCCGTTTCCAGAAGGTGGTGGTCGATGCTCCCGATGCTGAGGAGACCCTTCACATACTGCGCAACATCAAGGACCGCTACGAGGACCATCACAACGTGCAGTATACCGACGAGGCCATCAAGGCCTGCGTCGCCCTCTCGGCACGCTACATCACCGACCGCTGCTTCCCCGACAAGGCCATCGACGTGCTCGACGAAGCCGGCTCACGTGTGCACCTCACCAACATACAGGTGCCCGAGGAGATTGAGCAACAGGAGGCACGCATCGCAGATGCTCAGGCACAGAAGAACCTTGCCGTCAAGAACCAGGACTATGAGTTGGCGGCCGACTATCGCGACCAGGAGCGTCGTCTCGAGCATGAACTCACCGAGATGAAGCGCAACTGGGAGGCCAGCCTCAAGGACCACCGACAGACCGTCGACGAGGAGAAGATTGCCGAGACGGTATCGATGATTACCGGTATCCCCGTGCAACGTATGGCACAATCTGAGGGTGTGCGCCTCAAGGGCATGCGCGAGGCGCTCAACAACTGCGTCATCGCACAGGAGAAGGCTATCAATAAACTGGTGAAGGCCATCCAGCGCAACCGCCTCGGCCTCAAGGACCCCAACCGCCCCATCGGCACCTTCATGTTCCTCGGCCCCACAGGTGTGGGTAAGACCCTCCTGGCCAAGGAGCTTGCCCGACACATGTTCGGCTCTACCGATGCCCTCATCCGTGTCGACATGAGCGAGTTCATGGAGAAGCACACCGTGTCGCGCCTCGTGGGAGCGCCTCCGGGCTATGTGGGCTATGAGGAGGGCGGACAGCTCACCGAGCGTGTACGTCGTCGTCCCTACTCTATCATCCTGCTCGACGAGATTGAGAAGGCTCATGCCGATGTCTTCAACCTCCTCCTGCAAGTCACCGACGAAGGTCGCCTGACCGATGGCAATGGCCGTCTCATCGACTTCCGCAACACGGTCATCATCATGACCTCAAATGTGGGTTCACGCCAGCTCAAGGACTTTGGCCGTGGTATAGGTTTCTCTACCCAGATGGAATTTGACGACAAGGAGCACTCGCGCAGTGTCATCCAGAAGGCCCTCAACAAGACCTTCTCGCCCGAGTTCCTCAACCGCATCGACGAGATTGTCACCTTCGACACCCTCGACAACAGTGCACTGCGCACCATCACCGACCTCGAGGTGGACAAGCTCATCGGACGCCTTGCAGGCCTTGGCATACAGGTGAATGTCGATGAAGAGTCGCGCGACTACATCGCTCGCAAAGGTTACGACCCGCAGTATGGTGCCCGTCCCCTGAAGCGTGCCGTGCAGACCTACCTCGAAGACGAACTCTCTGAGATGCTCATCGAAGATGCCGCAGAGGGTGAGCAGAGCATCACCGTCACCTACGATAAGGAGGCTGATAAGTTGAAATACGAAAGAGTTTAATATTCAGAACAACATAAACAAATCAAGCGAGCACCAGTAGGTACTCGCTTGATTACATTTATCACATCTCGTTCCTCATCAATGAGAACATCGGTAGGACTCTCCTCAAAAGCCCAAGCCCCGTCCTCACTATCGTGAGCTATTGAGCCAATCGTCAATGAGCATGCGAGCCATACTCATCTTTCCTGGTATAGCAGGAATATTGTCTCGGGTAAAAAATGCGGCATCTCGCAGTTCCCCATCGCACAGAACGATGTCGCCCTCTACATAGTCAGCATGAAAGCCTACCATCAAACCCATCGGATATGGCCATGGCTGACTGCTGAAATAGCGAATGTTAGCTATGCGCAACCCCGTCTCCTCAAACACCTCACGCTCCACACATTCTTCCAATGACTCACCCGTCTCTACAAAGCCAGCTACCAAGCCATAATAGTTACGCCGAAAGTTCTTGGCTTTTACCAACAAAGCCTCTTCTCCCCGATGCACAAGTACAATAATGGCTGTGCTTAGTTTGGGCCACAACTCCTCATGACACTGCGTACAGCGTTTACTGATGGCACTACTCCACTCCATGAGTGAGCCACAAAGGCCGCAATATTGGTGCTGGTGGTCAAAGTAAAGCAACTCGCTCGCTTTACCCGCTTGATGATAAATGCATTCGGAAAGATGATAATAGCTCTCACGCAAATCCATCCATACGTAACCTTCCGGCAATTCCTCCTGTGTACAGCGAGCCATATAGCACAGATGAGTATCGGTCTCTTGAAATAGTCGTAAGCCATCACAATCAAGCCATGCAGGACACTCTGACACGACATCACAAGCTCCTTCACCGAGCAATAAACGACCATTATTAAATATGTAGAACTTTTGCTCTTTCATTGCATACAGATTACAAGTAAAGAATGAAAAAGAGGTATCCCCCGAAAGGGAAACCTCTTTCGTAAACTTTCAACGTCAACAGGTTAGCGCTTCACCAATGACATAACTGTCGCACCAGCAGCATCAAGAAGATGGAGGTTATTGCCCTCAACCTTGAAGTTTACCACTTGACCAAGTGCTGGCAACATAGCATCCTCAATGGTCATGTCGGGGCACATCATACGAGTACTACCCATAGCCGCAAACATAGGAACCTCGGGAGACACCTCGGCAGGAAGAGCTCCGGTAAGTTGGTTGCAACCTGTGCAGCCATATACGATTTGTTCAGCTATATCGAATCCGATGAAAGCATCAGCAGAATCAGGCACAGCCATCTCACCTATCGATACTACATTCCATTCACCATGGAGGACATCGAAACCATTCTTATCGGCACAACTTGCCAACACCAAAGCAGCCACCAGAGCCACAAACAAATTAGTTACTTTTTTCATCTTGTTAATTCCTTCATATATAAATTGGCAATAAAACGAATATTTTCGCTTGCGAAGATACAAACAATTTTACGAAATAACAAAATAGTACCCCCATCAGTAGGGCTTATGTATTTTTTTTATACTTTTGTATGACTAATCATTCATGCTTATGACACATAGAATCGACTTTTTCACGCCACGTATCGATGAATGCTCACTGCTAAACGAATTCACCACGGGCCCTATTATCAACAACACATACAACATAAAGGCCGAAACACCATTCATACCCATAGAGCGCAATCTATCAACAAGCACGTTGAGACACATCGCAGAGCAGTGTACGACTGACTACATGCTACTATATACACACAACGGAGACATTCGCATAGGCTATCGCGCCATTGAACGAATGCTTCGTACTGCAATAGAGAGCAAGGCAGATTGGATATACAGCCATCGCTATATAGTGAAACAAGGAGAGACCATCGCCGTGCCTACCAACGAATACCAAGAGGGCAGCGTGAGAGACGACTTCGATTTCGGTCCCTTGGTGCTGATACGAACCGAGACACTGCGACAATTCCTCGCTACCAATCCCGAAACGATGCAATATGCAGCACTCTACCAACTGCGCCTATACATCAGCCGCGTGGGACAACTGGTACATATCAATGAGTATTTATATACGGAATACGAACAGGACACACGTACTTCAGGAGAAAAGCAGTTCGACTATGTTGACCCGCGCAACCGCCAGATACAAATAGAGATGGAACGTGCATGTACTGCTCACCTCAAGGCCATCGGAGCATTCATCGACCACCTCAAATTAAAGGAGGTAGATACCGAGGCAGAGGAGTTCCCTTACGAGGCTACGGTTATCATCCCTGTTAAAAACCGCGCAAAGACCATAGGCGATGCCGTACGCTCGGTATTGGAGCAAGAGACCGACTTTCCCTTTAACCTCATCGTGGTGGACAATCACTCGACCGACGGCACTACGGAGATTCTATCTCAATTAGCAACAGACAATTCACAATTGATAGTTACAACACCTAATCGCGACGACCTTGGCATAGGCGGTTGCTGGGATTTTGCCATACGTCATCCTCAATGTGGACGATATGCCATACAACTCGACAGCGACGACATTTACAGTGACTCACACACACTAAAACGCATTGTCGAAACCTTTCACAAAGAACGTTGTGCCATGGTGGTAGGTAGTTATCGTCTGTGCAACTTCGCCTTGGAAACCCTGCCACCCGGCATCATCGACCACCGCGAGTGGACCGAGGAGAATGGCATGAACAACGCCCTGCGCATCAACGGCTTGGGTGCCCCACGAGCCTTCTATACCCCCGTCATCCGCGAGATAGGCTTTCCCAACGTAAGCTATGGAGAAGACTATGCCGTGGGCATCGCCATCAGCCGCACCTACCGCCTCGGCCGCATCTATGAGCCCATCTACCTCTGCCGCCGCTGGGAGGGCAATAGTGATGCAGCCCTCAGCCCCGAGCGCGTGGCAGCACACAACCACTACAAAGATAGTCTGCGCACCCAAGAGATACGCGCCAGAAAGCAACTATAAAAGTAGAAAATGACGATAGACAACACCATCGGAGCCGATCGTTGTCTGTTATCAAAAAAACACAAAGAACACATGGCCGACAACTATTTAGAGAAGAAGATGGAGGAGTATCGCTCACGCAGTGCAGCTCCCAAGCGTTCATCAGCGATATCACTCAACCGCCTATTACTGCTCAACCGCAGCCACCGTGGATATGACCAGCGCCGAGTGGTCACCGCAGACGAACTGCGCCGCATCATCGGAGTGAACACCCGCATCCCTTCGGCACGCAACCAGCAGTGCTTGCGTTTCCGCATGGTCATGGCCGAGGAGGCACACATGGTACTGCCCCATATCAAACTTGGCGGTGCACTTCCCGAGTTGCATCTTCCTATCGAGGGCACCGAGCCGCAAGCATTCATCATCATATGTAGTACGATAGAAGAAAACAAGTGGGTAGACATGGATTTGGGCATCTCAGCACAGAGCATGCTGCTCAAGGCTACTGAGATGGGATTGAATGGCATCTGCATCGGAGCATTCAATGCCCAGGCCATCACCGAAGCTTTCACACTCCCCTACCCGCCTCTGCTCATCGTGGCCATAGGTAAAGGAGCCGAACAAATACAACTCAAAGAAATTTCCGAGGAGGAGAACCACACCTACTACCGCACCGAGGGAGTACACTACGTGCCCAAGGTAAAGCTGGATGATTTAGTGATGAACGACTAAAATAACGATGAACGTCGAAAGAAAATTCCTAACTTCTAACCAAATGAAGACCCTACTCATCGCCATCGGCAAGACCGACAACAAATACCTCACCGCAGCCACAGACGACTACCTTGGCCGTGCCAACCACTACGCACCCATCGAGATGAAAATCATCCCCGATATACGCGATGTGAAGAACCTCTCGCAAGAGCAGCAGAAGGTGCGCGAAGGTGAACTGATACTGAAGCAACTGCAACCGGGCGACCATGTCATCCTCCTCGACGAGGGCGGCAAGGAGTTCACCTCGGTAGGCTTTGCCGACTGGCTTCAGCAGCGTATGAACACCGTGTCCCGCCGCTTGGTATTCGTGATTGGTGGTCCCTATGGCTTTTCCGATGCCGTGTATGCCGCTGCACAAGGCAAGATATCACTCTCGCGCATGACCTTCTCACACCAGATGGTGCGCGTCATCTTTGCCGAACAGTTCTACCGAGCCCTGTCGATACTGAACAACTTGCCTTATCATCACGTGTAGGAGGAGGCCTCTCCCCCCGCCCTCTCCCAAGGAGAGGGAGCTCACAGACATCACAGTTTTTTCAACCACAACATCTTTATAGCAAGGCTGAAATCCCCCTCCTTGACTTCAGCCCCTTGCTTTTCCCTTCGGTCAGCGACCTAAAGGTTGGGAGGTGTTAGTGGAGGCCTCAAAAGAAATAGGCTTCACCGATGGTGAAGCCTATTCTTTTTAAATCTGTTTGCTTACAAATTACTTCGCAGCGATTACGCGAGCCATCTCACAAACCTTGTTTGAGTAACCCCACTCGTTGTCGTACCAAGATACAACCTTAGCGAAGTTAGCGTCGAGAGAGATACCAGCCTTAGCGTCGAAGATTGAAGTGTTAGCGCAGCCACGGAAGTCTGTAGAAACTACAGCGTCCTCTGTGTAGCCGAGGATACCCTTCAACTCGCCCTCAGAAGCCTCCTTCATTGCAGCGCAGATGTCAGCCATAGAAGCTTCCTTCTCC
>JAZKYH010000059.1:0-102425 GCA_045612065.1 Bacteroidaceae bacterium | reverse complement strand
AAATTTGGCGGAACATCCGTGGGTTCCGTTGACAGTATACTTAAGGTAAAGCAGATTGTTGAGGCCGAGAAAGAGCCTGTAATCGTAGTGGTGTCAGCCTTGGGCGGTGTTACCGACCAGCTCATCCGCACGGCTGCCATGGCCACCAGCGGTGATATTGCTTACGAGGCAGAGTTTAACAGCATCGTCTCTCGCCACGAAGAGATGATAAAGCAGATCATCCCCTCGGGCAGTCAGAAACGCTCGTTGGAAAAGAAGATACATGCACTTCTTGATGAGTTGCGCGATATCTATCAGGGCCTCTATCTGCTGAAGGATATCTCCACGAAGATGGAAGACATGGTGGTGAGCTATGGCGAGCGCCTGTCAAGCCTTATCGTGGGTACCCTCATCGCAGATGCCGAGGTGTTTGACTCTCGTGCCTTCATGAAGACCGAGCGCAAGCATCACAAGCACCTCCTTGATTCGGAGTTGTCGGAGCAGCTCATCCGTGAGACCTTCCGTGAGCTTCCTCGCGTGTCGGTGGTGCCGGGATTCATCGCTTCAGACAAGAGCACAGGTCGTGTCACCAACCTCGGACGTGGTGGTTCTGACTACACCGCTGCAGTTATTGCAGCTGTGCTTGAAGCCACTATTCTGGAGATTTGGACCGATGTGGACGGCTTCATGACTGCTGATCCCAAGGTGATCTCTACCGCTTATGCCAGTGAGGAGTTGAGCTATGTTGAGGCCATGGAGTTGTGCAACTTCGGTGCCAAAGTGGTATATCCTCCCACGATCTATCCTGCCTTCCACAAGAACATCCCCATACTGATTAAGAACACCTTCAATCCGTCGGCACAGGGCACCGTCATCCGTGAACGTTTGAGCGACACCACGAAGGCCATTAAGGGTATCTCAAGCATCAACAACACGGCGCTCATCACCGTGCAGGGTCTTGGCATGGTGGGTGTCATCGGTGTGAACCACCGCATCTTCCGCGCCTTGGCTCAGAATGGTATTAGTGTGTTCCTCGTGTCACAGGCGTCATCAGAGAACAGCACCTCTATCGGTGTTTGTAACAGCGATGCCGAGCTGGCTTGTGCTGTGCTCAATGCTGAGTTTGCCAAGGAGATAGCCACAGGTGAGATCAATAATGTGACTGCCGAGAAGGGCTTGGCTACCGTAGCTATCGTGGGTGAGAACATGAAGCACACACCGGGTATTGCCGGTAAATTGTTTGGCACACTCGGACGCAACGGTATCAATGTGATTGCTTGTGCACAGGGAGCTTCGGAGACCAACATCTCGTTCGTTGTCGATGCTACCATGTTGCGCAAGACCCTGAACGTTATTCATGACTCGTTCTTCCTCTCTGAATACCAGGTGCTCAACCTCTTTATCTGTGGTGTGGGTACCGTAGGCGGAAGCCTTATCGAACAGATTCGCCAACAACGCGAGAAGCTCATGGTAGAGCGTGGCTTGAAACTCAATGTCGTGGGTATTGCCAGCGGACACTATGCTGTGTTCGACCGCGAGGGTATCGACCTCAACAACTACCGCGAACTCCTCAAGCAAGGTGGCGAGAGCGACCTCAACCGCTTGAAGAACGAGGTAATCGGCATGAACATCTTCAACTCTGTGTTTGTCGATTGCACCGCCAGCGATGCCGTAGCTGCACTTTATAAGGATTTCCTCAACCACAACATCTCCGTAGTGGCCGCCAACAAGGTAGCTGCATCGTCACAATACGAGAACTACAAGGAACTGAAGCAGACGGCTCGTCGCCGTGGTGTGAAGTACCTCTTCGAGACCAACGTAGGTGCCGGCCTTCCCGTCATCAACACCATCAACGACCTCATCAACAGTGGTGACAAGATTCTACGCATCGAGGCCGTGGTGAGCGGTACGCTCAACTTTATCTTCAACACCATCAGTGAGGAAATCAAGCTCAGCGACACCATCCGCCTGGCCAAGGAGAAGGGCTATAGCGAACCCGACCCCCGTATCGACCTCTCAGGTAAGGACGTTATCCGCAAGCTCGTGATTCTCGCTCGTGAGGCCGGCTATCCTATCGAGCAGGACGACGTGGATAAGAACCTCTTCATCCCTCAGGAACTGTTCGACGGTTCGCTTGAGGACTTCTGGGCCAAGGTTCCCGCGCTCGATGCCGACTTCGAGGAGCGTCGTCAGCGCCTTGTTGCCGAGGGCAAGCGTTGGCGTTTCGTGGCTCGTCTCGATGAGGGCAAGGCATCGGTATCGCTTCAGGAAGTCAACCAGTGGCACCCCTTCTACAACCTTGAGGGTAGCAACAACATCATCCTCCTCACCACTGAGCGTTACAAGGAGTATCCCATGATGATTCAGGGCTATGGTGCCGGTGCCAGCGTAACCGCTGCCGGTGTCTTTGCCGACATCATGTCTATTGCGAATATTTAATTATAGATAGGAGTTAGAAGTTAGGAATTAGAGACCCCTCTATCGGGGGGCTCTGTATGCATAGTTCCTAACTTCTACTTCCTACTTTCTGATTTAAGATATGAAGTATCTGATCATACTTGGCGATGGTATGGCCGACTGGGCCGTACCCGCATTAGATAATAAAACCTTGATGCAATATGCCCATACCCCTAATATGGACCGTTTGGCCCGTATGGGACGTACGGGTATGCTCAAGACCGTGGCTGACGGCTTCCATCCCGGTAGCGAGGTAGCCAACATGTCGGTGCTGGGCTACGATATGCCCACGGTGTATGAGGGCAGGGGAGTACTTGAAGCTGCCAACATCGGCGTAGAGCTTGCTCCCGATGAGATTGCCGCTCGTTGCAACCTCGTGTGCATCGAGGGCGATATACTCAAGAACCATTCCTCGGGACACATCACCACCGAGGAGGCCGACGTACTTATCCAATATCTGCAGGAGAAGTTGGGCGACGACCGCATCAGTTTCCACACGGGCGTACAATACCGCCACCTGCTCGTAATCAAGGGAGGTGACAAACGACTCAACTGTACCCCTCCTCACGATGTCCCCTTGCAGCCCTTCCGTCCTCTGATGGTGAAGGCCGAGGTGCCCGAGGCTCAAGCCACGGCCGACCTTGTCAACGACCTTATCATCCGTTCGCAAGAGCTGCTTGCACAGCATCCACTGAATAAGAAACGTGTAGCCTTGGACAAAGACCCAGCTAACTCAATTTGGCCCTGGTCGTTCGGCAATCGTCCCAACATGCGTCCGCTCCGTGAGATGTATCCCCAGTTGCAGCGTGGCTCAGTGATTTCTGCTGTCGACCTCATCAATGGCATCGGCTACTATGCCGGCTTGCGTCGCATTACCGTCGAGGGTGCCACAGGTCTCTACGACACCAACTATGAGAACAAGGCTGCAGCGGCCATTGAAGCACTCAAGACCGACGACCTCGTATATCTCCACATTGAGGCCAGCGACGAGGCGGGGCACGAAGGTAACATATACCTCAAGCTTCGCACTATCGAAAACCTCGACCGCCGTGCCGTGGGCCCCATCATGGAGGCGCTGGAGCAATGGGACGAGCCTGTGGCTATTGCCATCTTGCCCGACCATCCCACTCCCTGTGCACATCGCACCCACACGGCTGAGCCAGTGCCATTTCTTATTTACTATCCCGGCATCGAACCCGACGCCGTGCAGACCTTCGACGAGGTGTCCTGCCAGCAAGGAGCCTATGGCCTGCTCGAGAAGGATGAGTTCATCAAGCACTTTATCTCCTTATCCTGATAGTCGTCCCAAATCACAACCCCGCGGTAGGAAAATCGTGCCAACCACTTATAGGAATAAGACAAGATTGTGTAACCCTGTTGTAGGAATAACTCTCAATACTGACAACCTAAATCAGGAAACTACAAAGCCTTTGTCCGTTAGAAAAATCGGACAAAGGCTTTTTCAAAAACGGACGGCTCCGATTTTTCTATCAGACAGCTCCAATTTTCAAAACGGACAGCTCTGTTTTTTCTACCAAACAGCCCTGATTGGTTTTCGTTATCTTTTTCGTCGCAACGGAGCTTCCTACAGGTGGTATCCCCAGTGAGTAAAATAATTTCATTTTTGCCCTGGCATAGATGAAATAAAACGCGAAGATGATGACGAAAACGAAAACCGCGATGCAGGTCTAATTTCCATCTTTCAACTTAATCCCTCCTTGCCAGGCCAAAAATAAAAATCGTTTACTCGGTAAAATCGTCACTTTTCCCTCTACACCCTAAACTCTACACCCTACACAAAAACGGTTTACCCTTGAGAAAAATTGGGCCTACCCTTTTTTGAAATCGGGTCTACCGTTTTTGTCCCGAGGGTATACCCAATTTGCCCCATCCCTCTACCGATACCACCACACCCGGGTGTCGGTCGCTAATCTGTTAATATGTAGTTAGTTATAAGCAACAACCGACACCTACGCTAAAAAAGGGGAAACTCCCAAAACTCCTAATTACTACCTCCAATCCTTTTACTCATAAACCTTCCAACGTTAATCGTTATCGTTGCAACTTCTCGCAGGCTTTCCCGCTTCCTCTCGCACCTGCCTCACGGTCCTGCCGAGCCTGCCAAAAATCATTGTCGCAGGTGCAAATGTTTTCGTTGAAATGCATTAGAAAAACCTTCTCCACTTCCGAGCAGTAGGAAGTAGAGAAGGACTTTTTGTAATTTAGTCTGTGGCCTTTAATGAATGGGTAGCACTATCATAGCAGACAGGGATGTAGCGGATTGTGTCGTCCTTGCAAACGATAGAGATATCTACTCCTCGCCGTAGCAGTTCATTGGTGAGGGCCTGTGAGAAGTAGGAACGCTCAGCCACCCATCCACGTGAGGAGGCCAGCTCATTACAATGTTCTACAAGTTGATTGATTGTCTCGTTTTGCAAACGGGCTTCATAGAAGCCGATACGCTCTTGAGCGTAAGAATTGTTCTTTGTCATAGTAGGATGTTTTTTGACGTTAATAAATCTGTCCACATCGTAACACAGAAGTTGTTGTTAACTTCTAAACCACCGTGGCATCCCTGCTCGGTTGGTGCAGCGCTACACTGCTCTTGATGTTTCGGGGACAAAGGTAGTGATTAATCTTGGTTTGGCAAAGATTGAGACTTTGCCTTAAACCTTCATTTGTATAAATTTTGTACATTAAACATTTGTTTGTATCTCTGATTAAAATCGAAGATATTCTGCACTCGCCATGAAAAATATTTAAGTAAACTTGATATTTCTCGCTTGTTTATGTATCTTTGCTTGCTAAGATTAGGAACTAAAACACACATCATATGAGTCAAGATACAATACAAGATTTGAGAGCATTTTCACAGAAGGTATATGACCTCATCGAGGCCTACTTGGAGGAGAATGAGTGCACCATCTATGCCGCCGATGGCGTGTATGTAGATGCCGACCTTGAGCCCTCTATCATGAGCGAGAATGAAGCGGAGAACCCCGACAACTTCTTTCCCTTGTGCTCACTTGTGCGAGAGGATGAGGAAGTTATGGAACCCGATGGCGACCTTATTGACGAGGTGGCTTCGCAGTTTTTCTTTGTGAGATAAATTTGAGTTTGTCGTATAAATGAGTGCAATGTATGGAATGTAACCAAAAACTTCCTTATGATTTAAGTTCTGCAAAATCTATTGTGGATTATGGAATGTTGTTGCTTGGACATTCCTTGAAAGAGTTGCACCCTGAAGCTAAATCGTTTAAGGGAAAGGGAGGATTAGGTAATTCTGTAGAGTATTACCATTACGAATACGAGCCTAATTCCGAATCTGAACCGGACTTTGCTGAAGCTGGCCTTGAACTTAAATGTTCTCCGTTGAAACTCCTGCAAGATGATAGTATGGTTGCGAAGGAGCGCCTTGTGCTAAATATCATCAATTACATTGAAGAGGGTTCTAAAAGTTTTGAGGATAGTAGTTTCTGGCATAAGAATAAGTTTTTGCTTTTGATGTTCTATCTGCACGAGTCGGGTGTCGACCCTGTGGATATGATATTCAAACTTATTAGAACATGGCAGTTCCCCGAAGAAGACTTAAAAATCATAAGGGATGACTGGAATACGATACATTCGTTCATCGTCAATGGTAAAGCTGAAGAATTGTCTGAGGGGTTGACTTTCTACCTCGCAGCCTGTATGAAAGGAAGCAAGTCGGGGACAGAAATGAGAAAGCAGCCTTTTTCGGATGTGCTTGCTCAACAAAGGGCTTATTCTCTCAAGCAAGGATATATAAATAAAATAATTCTTGCATCTTATCTCGACGCTGAATTGAATCATCAACTGAGAATCTCTCCTTCAAAGTTGAAGAAACTTCAAGAGAAGTACTCTAGCGAAAATATCGTAAAGAGTGTAAACGCTTACAAGAAAGGAGAAACTTTTGAGCAACTGGTTGAGAGAAAGATGAAGCCCTTCTATGGGAAAACTATTACCCAAATAAGTCGTCAACTCAACATGGAGTTCAATTGCGCTTCAAAGGATTTTGCTTACCATGTATGTCGAGGTATCTTTGGCGTAAAATCAAAGCATATCAAAGAGTTTGAAAATGCCGATATCTCTTTGAAGACTATATCTCTTGAATCAGACAGAGATTATATAAAAGAATCAATGTCTTTCCCCTATATAAGGTTTGTTGACATCGTAAACCAAGAATGGGAGGATTCAGATTGGTACAAGACACTCACTTCAAAATTCTTCTTTGTCGTTTTTCGTAAATCTCCCGACAACAGAAGAGAAAATATGAAACTTGAAAAGGTCTTCTTCTGGAATATGCCTTATTCTGATTTAAGCATTGCGGAATGGTTATGGTGCGACACGAAAAACAAAGTCCAAGAAGGCGATTACGATAGTTTTATAACAACTAAAACAAATAATAAGGTTTGCCACGTGCGTCCTCACGGAACAAAGGGGCAGACAGTTTTGACTCCACAAGGTACAAGGGTTCAACCGAAATGTTTCTGGCTAAATAATGATTATATCCTTGAACTCGTAAAGTCTCAAATAAATAAGAATATCAAAACAGATGAATAATAAAACAATTCGTGTAGTTGAACTCTTTGCCGGTGTGGGTGGCTTCCGCATTGGTTTGGAAGGTGCGTCTGATGTTTATCAAACTATATGGAATAGCCAGTGGGAACCGTCGACTAAGCACCAAGATGCCTCTTTGGCTTATAGAGCAAGGTTTGGTAGTATCGGACATTCTAATAAAGATATCTGCACCGTACCCACCAATGAAATTCCTGACCACGATTTGTTGGTAGGTGGCTTCCCTTGTCAGGACTACTCGGTGGCTGCTACACTTAGCCGCTCGGGAGGTATTGAGGGAAAGAAAGGTGTACTTTGGTGGCAGATATATAGAATACTTGAGGAGAAGGGAGAGAATCGCCCTAATTACATATTCCTCGAGAACGTCGACCGAATTATCAATTCGCCCGCTACTCAGCGTGGTCGCGACTTTGCTATCATATTGGCTTCATTGTCAGACTTGGGCTACATCGTAGAGTGGCGCGTTATCAATGCCGCCGATTACGGAATGCCACAAAGACGCCGTAGAACCTATATTGTCGGCTACAAGAAAAGTTCTGTAGTTGCAAATCAAATAGAGGATGCTAATAATTGGCTTTTCTACGATGGCGTGATGGCCAAGTCGTTCCCCTTTATACAAAAGAAGAGTACCATTTCGCAATTTGAGATTGAGGGAACCATCAAAGAGGTTTCTGATAATTTCAATAAGGGCAAGAAGGATAGCCCCTTCGGCACTGCTGGAATCATGATTGACCGAAACATCCTTTCTGTGAACTCTACGGCCGTATATGATGGACCTATTCAAACTCTTGGCGACATTTTAGTCGATGAGGAATTTGTTCCCGAAGAGTTCTATATCTCTGATGAGGAACTCCCCAAGTGGCAATACGAGAAGGGAGCAAAGAAGATAAATCGCGTATCAAAGGAAGGATACGAGTATGTATTCTCTGAAGGCGGAATGGCTTTCCCTGACTACCTTGACAAACCCTCTCGCACGATGATAACAGGAGAGGGAGGGGCAGCACCTTCACGTTTCAAGCACGTGGTAAAAACCCCATCAGGACGATATCGCAGACTTATTCCTATTGAGTTGGAGCGTTTAAATATGTTCCCTGACAATCACACATATCATCCCGAAGTATCAGACGGCCGTCGTGCTTTCTTGATGGGTAATGCACTTGTTTGTGGCGTGGTTGAGGTGGTCGGAAAAAGTCTATATCGAGCGATTTATAACGAAGAGCCAGTATCCTCAAATCCAATCTACACAAAGCGCGACAAGCAACCTGTATTCAAGTTTGATTTGTTTGCAGAGGAGCGCGTAAATCTTGTTGTTAATGCTCCCAAGAAGACCTATACTCTAGACCTAACCAAGCATCTCCTCATTGGGTTGGTAAAACTAGATAACCAGGATTACTTCTTGGATGGTGCACCGAGCAAGATTTATTATACAGGTAAGACAAAAGCTTTCCCGTCTACTATAGCACTGAACAAGCTCTACTACTTTATGCCCTATATCAAAGGCAAAGGTGTAAAGGATTTATACCTCATCCGTATAGCACGAATAGGTAGCAAGGCAGAGATTAACAAGTCAAGCAAAGACACTGACCCAAGATTGGTTTTTGAGTTGGAATATCTAGAAAGTTTGCCCGAATACAAGCCTATCAAGCCGAACATATTTAATACTTTTAGGGACACGGTGTTGGGGAGAATCTTTCTATAACCTTTAATCTATATACAATGAATCAATACATATTCTTTACTGCTGAAGGAACAACGTATTCACCAAAGGAAGGTAAGGATGTTGATAATTGCCAACTTCTAGGAAGAGCTAATGGCATAACTTTCGAAGAAGCTAAAAGCAATTTGTTAAAAAAGAATCCTTGGATAGAAGAGTTAGGATTTGACTGTGATTGTATCATAGCAGAACAAGTCCTTACGGAAGAACAGCGGAAAGATATTCAAACTTTGGTGGAGAACTTTCTCAGTGAGCAATCAGGAAATGAAATCTCATACATAGTGAATAGATTAAAACATATTTAAAATAATATTGACCCTTAGTAGATAAACGGAATTATGAAGGAATCACAGTTTTTTGAAGCTCAAACAATGTCCTCAAGAATAAAGGCAAGTATTGTCTCGGAGTATTTCCCTAAATACTGCAAGATAATAATAAATAAACATAAGCCATGGCAGTTAAGATATATAGACTTATTTGCAGGACCAGGAAAATACGAAGACGGCAATGCTTCAACTCCTATACTAATTGCTCAAAATTGTTATAAAGATGAATATTTACGGAATAAGGTGAAATTTATTTTTAACGACAATACATACGCAGAACAACTAGAAAAGAATTTTACAGATGAATTCCCTAAAGGGACATTTGCAATAAATCCATTTTTTGGCAATAGAACAGTCGGTGAACATCAGAAGATTTCTGAATTCTTAATGAAGAACACACATGTTGGAGGATATAATGAATATCCATCATTGTTGTTCATTGACCCATTTGGCTATAAAGGTATTGAGACAAAGGTTTTAGCAGAGTTCTTAAAGAATTGGGGCAATGAAATATTTCTATTTATCAATACCAAAAGAATTCATCCCGCTCTTGAGAATGAAAAGTTCGAGCCTCTGATGAGAGATCTTTTCCCAACTACATATGAAGACATCAAAATAAATAGAAGGTTCAAATCAAGTACATCGGAACGTCTACAGTTAATTATAGATAATCTTGGTGCTGAATATCAAAAGATTCTTGGGGGAACTGTATACTATACAGCCTTCAGGTTTCAAGAAGAAGATATTGATACTACGAGTCATTATATCCTTCATCTAACAAAAGGGAAGCGAGGCTTTGATCTGATAAAAACAATTTATAATGACTTTGCAAATGTGGGTACAATATTTGATGGAGTCAATACATATACGTTTGATGTAAAGCAATACAAAAATCCTATTAATGAATTGTTTGACATCAAATCTATGAATATTGACAATTTAAAGCGGCAAGTATACGAGACGTATAAGGGAACTACTATTTCTGCTTTTGAATTATTTGAAGGACATCAGACATCTGGAAATTATTGTCGAAAACACTATACTGACGCTTTGCGTTCTCTCGTGGATGACGGCAAATTGGAGGCTGTATATACAGACAATAAGAATCATCAAGTTTCAGTACTTATATCAAAAGAATGTATTTTAACATTCAAATGAAAATATGGCAACAACATCTATTGAGTGGACAGATAAGACATGGAACCCTGTAACGGGTTGTACAAAATTATCTAAAGGCTGCGAGCATTGTTACGCAGCTGTTATGGCGAGAAGATTAAAAGGAATGAAAAAAAATAAATATGCAAACGGTTTTACAGTTACCACACATAAAGATTCACTAATAGAACCTACATTATGGAAAAAACCTTGTGTTATTTTTGTATGCTCAATGAGTGACCTTTTCCATAAAGACGTCCCTTTTGATTTTATAGATAAAGTTTTGGAAGTTATTGAGAAAACGCCACAACATAATTATCAAATACTGACCAAACGCGCAGAACGCATGGCTGAATACTTTGCGACACGTCCAATTCCATACAACGCCTGGATAGGAGTAACTGTAGAAGATGAAAAAGCTAAAAAAAGAATTAATTATATCAGAGATTTACATGCGACAGTAAAATTTTTGTCTTGCGAACCCCTTCTAGATGATTTAGGAACTATTAATCTTCAAGGTGTGAATTGGATTATAGTTGGAGGAGAAAGTGGAGCACAAGCACGCCCCATGAAAGAAGAATGGGTTCTTAATATAAAAAGGCAGGCCGATGCGAATAATATTCCTTTCTTCTTTAAACAATGGGGCACATGGAGTAAAGATGGAGTGAAAAGCAACAAGAAAAAGAACGGAAAACTTTTGCAAGGGAAAATTGTACAAGAAATGCCTAATATTTTCCACCACAGATAGATTCAATGAGCAATCTACTATATAAATACCTAGACGTTAACGGTGCTACTATGATGCTTTATCATAGTAATCTGATGTATGCCAATGCAACAACGTTTAACGACCCATTTGATTGTGACCCAAGACTGATAGACTTTTCAAATATTCCACCTAAAGTATGTAAAGGATGGCCCCCTAAAGTGGTAGAGGAATTACGAACAAATAGGCATGAGAACTATAGAAACGATTTGTGGATATGTTGCCTATCAAAAGTGTATGACTCTCTATTGATGTGGAGCTATTATAACAAGCATGAGGGAGTCTGCATAGGGTTGGATATGGACAAGGTTTCACAATACATAGGTGTGGAACATGGATTCATGGCAAGCAGGAAAGGTGAGGAGGTGCAATACCGAGATATTATAGACAAACCCGTTTGCCGTAGCTTCGGAGGTGACTTTCTCTACTACCAACTATTTACAAAAGCTAAAGCATGGGAGCATGAGCAAGAGGTGAGGTTATTTATCTATAAGCCTTCACCTATGTATATGGGATTGTTGGAATCTCAGAAAAACAAAATGAAAATAGATTACAAAGGAATAAGGACTTTTGTAAAGATTGGGCCAGAGTGTTTTGAGTCAATCTATTTAGGGGTAAGAATCGAAGATGAGGAGAAAGAGAAAATCATCAAATTGGCCAAAACCCTAAACCCCGATATAAAAATTTACCAGATGGAAACCGATCCTCACGAATTTAAGTTGGTAGAGAAACTGGAAAACATTGAAAATCATTCGTGAAGAAAGAATAGGATTGATGATATTGATGGGAGAAAACCACGAATTGAAGAATAGGTATATGCTGGTAAATGCACCTGAAGAGTGGACAAAGGAGGCAAGCACAGAACAAGTGCAGGATAAGTACAGGACAAGTACAGGACAAGTGCAGGACAAGCTGCACACGGAAAATCCTAATATAACACTGCTTATACAAGTGGTAGGAGAGAAAGAAATGTCAGTGAAGGAAATGATGAATGGCATGGAACTTAAAGGTCGTGACAATTTCTTGAATCTCTATTTGATGCCTGCGATAGCTAATGGATATGTACGACTGCTCTATCCCGACTCTCCTCGCCATCCTCGTCAAAAGTATCTGCTAACGGTTAAGGGATTGGCAGTATTTAAGGAAATCAAGGGATAGAAGAAAAGAATAACAATGACTATCCCGAACTAACAGAGTGGGGCTAGTGCGAAAACAAGAATCCTCGGCCCGATGTTAGTGAATAGGAAAAAATGTGTTATCTTCGCGGTGTGAAACAACGAATATGTACATATCTATGTGGACTCATCCTGCTGCTTGGTGCAGTGGGGGTGGGGCAGGCGCAGTCGAACAAGGTGTATGCCCCGATGATACATACCTTGCAGACCATCGTCAATGACGACTGGTTGCACGATGACGTCATCACGCTGGGCACGGACGATTGGGTGACCATCTCGTTTGACCACTTCACACACGACTATCACCGCTTTACCTACAAGATAGTGCATTGCAATGCCGACTGGACCCCCTCGGACCTCTTCGAGGTGGACTATATGGATGGATTCAACAACCAACCCATAGAGGACTACGAGAACTCGCTCAACACGACAATGCTCTACACGCACTACCGCCTCGACCTGCCGAACGATGACATCCAGTTCAAAGTGTCGGGAAACTATAGGGTGGAGATATATTTAGAAGTGGAAGAGGGCGGGGGAGGCCTCTCTTTGGTTGCCGTGGCATGCTTTCGTATCGTGGAGCCGCGCATGGGACTCAATGTGGAGGTGACAAGCAACACGGACATTGACACCAACCTGAGCCATCAGCAGGTGTCGTTCGTACTTAACTATCCGTCAAGCGAGGTGATGGATTCTAATACGGAAATTAAAGCCTACGTGTATCAGAATGGACGAACGGACAATCATGTAGCGGGAGTCAAGCCGTCCTATGTCACTCCTGGAAGATTGGAGTATGTACACAACCGCACACTCATCTTCCCTGCCGGCAATGAGTATCGCCGCTTCGAGGTCATCAATATGCACTATGCCAAGCAGGGGGTGGACCGCATGACATACTTTGCTCCCTACTACCACGCTACGCTCTTGCCCGATGCCCCGCGACGCAACTACAGCTTCGATGTGGACCATGACGGGCGCTACCTCGTACGCTACAACTTGGCTCAAGATACCGACACGGAGGCTGACTACCTCTTCGTGCACTTCACGCTCGAAATGCCTCGCCGCGTAGGAGGTGATTTCTATCTTACGGGAGAGTTTGCCTACAACTGCTTCACACCCGAGTACAAGATGACGTATAATGAGGAGGAGAGAGTCTATGAAGCCACGGTATTACTCAAGCAGGGAGCCTACGACTTTATGTATCTGTGGGTGCCCGACGGTAGTGGAGTGGGGCAGACGGGCCCTGCCGAAGGGAACTTCTATGAGGCCGAGAACGAGTATCAGGTATACATCTACCATCGTCCGTTCGGTGGACGATATGACCGCCTCGTAGCCACGCAACAGGTGAAGTTTGCGCAAGAGTGAGTGCTCTTGTTTAGTGTGTAGTGTTCTCTTTGTAGGACCTATAACCTATAACCTTTAACCTCTCACCTATAACCTCTCACCTATAACCTTTAAACCTATAACCTATTCTCTCCTATAATGAAAAAGACTGCCCGAGAGCAGTCTTTTTTCATTATGGTCGTAAGTCTTCTTACATCGCTTGCATGCGGCGGATAATGTTGCCGACCTCATCGCCGAAGTCCTTGTTGAGCTTGCGGTAGTATTCCTTCACGCAACCTGGCTGAGGATGACCTGCGCGAGCCAAGAAATCGTTCTGCAGGCAGAGGATGTCTGCCAATATTTCGTCGGCCTTGGTGGCATCGGCCTTCTTTATTTGTTTCAGTACGATGCACTCCAAGAAGAGGTCGCTGGCTACGTAGTTGATAGCTTTCTTCAGATTTCTTTTGTTTGCCATAGGATTTGTGTTTAGTGTTTATGTTTAGTGTTTAGAGTTGTCTAGTTCTTATGCGAGATCCTTCGTCAAGACTCAGGATGACATCGTCGCGGTCTTCCGAGTCACCCCTCCTCGGGCCGACGCGGTATGAGAGCATCGGTTGCGACGACTGCCGGTTTATCGGCACCAAGGAGTCTCGCTTGCGAGTTTGCGGGGGAGGCCTCTTTTTCTTTCATCGGTAAGTGCAACATAGGAGTTGCAATCTCTCTCCCGATTGTGGAGTAAAGGTAGGCAATAAAAATAAAACGGCCAAATATTGGAGAAAAAAAGCGAGAAATTTGATTATCTCATAAAAAAATGCAAAATTTGCGTCACCATACCTTTTTATATATGTATATGGGAGAGTGTGGCCGATAAAGAAAGACTTTTAACTCACTTTAATAATAAACTACAATGAAGAAAAGCGCATTGCAAATCGCTCGTGCTTCGTATCAGCCGAAGCTTCCCCAAGTATTGAGAGGTGCAGTAAAGATTGAGGAGGGTGCCCTCACACAGTCTGTTGCTGACCAAGAGGCTATCAAGGAGTTGTTCCCTAACACCTACGGTACTCCTATGTTGAAGTTTGTTCCCGCTGAGAAGATGGAGAGCAAGCCCATCAACGTGGGTGTGATCCTTTCAGGTGGTCAGGCTCCTGGTGGTCACAACGTAATCTCTGGTCTCTTCGACGGTCTTAAGATGCTCAACCCCGAGAGCCGCCTCTTCGGTTTCCTCATGGGGCCCGACGGCTTGGTTAAGCATAACTACCGTGAGCTCACCGCTGAGGTGGTTGACGAATACCGCAACACTGGTGGTTTCGACATGATTGGTTCAGGTCGTACCAAGCTCGAGGCTAAGGAGCAGTATGACAAGGGTCTTGAGATTCTCAAGAAGTTGGGCATCAGCGCTCTCGTAATCATCGGTGGTGACGACTCTAACACCAACGCTTGCGTACTCGCTGAGTACTACGCTTCAATCAACGCTGGCGTACAGGTTATCGGTTGCCCCAAGACTATCGACGGTGACTTGAAGAACGAGATGATTGAGACTTCATTCGGTTTCGACACCGCTTGTAAGGTATACGCTGAGGTTGTAGGTAACATCGAGCGCGACTGTGACTCAGCTCGTAAGTACTACCACTTCATCAAGTTGATGGGTCGCTCAGCTTCACACATCGCCCTTGAGGTGGCTCTTCAGGTACAGCCCAACATCTGTATCATCTCTGAGGAGGTAGAGGCTAAGAACCAGTCACTCGACGACGTTGTAACATACATCGCTGAAGTAGTTGCTAAGCGTGCCGCTAACGGTAACAACTTCGGTACCGTGCTCATCCCCGAGGGTCTCATCGAGTTCATCCCCGAGATCAAGTCTCTCATCAGCGAGCTCAACGACTTCCTCGCTCACAATGCTGCTGAGTTTGCAGCTGTTGCTGAGGACGAGCAGCGTCAGTACATCATCGATCACCTCTCTGAGGCTAATGCCAAGGTTTACGCAAGTCTTCCTGAGGGCGTAGCACGTCAGCTCTCACTCGACCGCGACCCCCACGGTAACGTACAGGTATCGCTCATCGAGACCGAGAAGTTGCTCTCTGAGATGGTAGGCAACAAGCTCGACGAGTGGAAGGCAGCTGGCAAGTACAACGGTAAGTTTGCCGCTCAGCACCACTTCTTCGGTTACGAAGGCCGTTGCGCAGCTCCCTCTAACTACGATGCCGACTACTGCTACTCACTCGGTTATGCAGCATCATTGCTCATCGCCGATGGCAAGACCGGTTACATGCCTTCAATCCGCCAGACCACACGTCCTGCTGAGGAGTGGTTGACTGGTGGTATACCCATCACCATGATGATGAACATGGAGCGTCGTCACGGTCAGATGAAGCCCGTTATCAAGAAGGCTCTCGTGAAGCTCGATGGTGCTCCCTTCCAGGCATTCGCAGCTAAGCGCGACCAGTGGGCTAACGAGACTGAGTACGTATTCCCCGGCCCCATCCAGTACTATGGCCCCCGCGAGGTATGCGACCAGCCCACTATGACTCTCCGTTACGAGTTGGGCGACCTCTAATCGTTAGTTTGAAGATAAAAGATGAAAGATGAAAGTTGTCATAGACTTTCGTCTTTCATCTTGTCTTATATAATAATGTTTAACGGTTAGCGTCTAAACTTTCATCTTTCCGCTTTCCACTCAAAATGACCAAGTCCACCGTACGCACTATAACCATTCGGATGACTGATAAAGCTAAGCCCGCAGCCAAGAAGAAGCCTGCGACGAAGCGTAAGGTTATGTCCGAAAAGGATAAGCTCAAAGCAGCCAAAGCGAAGGCTAAGGCGAAGGAGCGGGCGAAGCGCAAAGCGCTACGCCGAAAGGCTCGTATGCGTCGTTGGGCACTCATTCGTCAATCGAGTATCACCCATTGGACCCTCACTGGTATAGTGGCTGTGGTGATTCTCCTATTCTTCTATTATTTCTTCATTCGTCCCTACAGCTATCGTTGGAAACCTTGTTATGGTTACAAGGGGTATGGCGTATGTCTTCCTGTCAGCTATAAAATCCATGGAATCGACATATCGCATCACCAAGGTGCCATTGACTGGGCAGCAGTCAAGGCTACAGACAAGCAGGAATTTCCTATTCGCTTTGTCTTCATGAAAGCGACAGAAGGAGGTGACTACAAAGACCGACGTTTCGATGAGAATTTCCGTAGGGCAGGGGAGGTCGGACTCGTTCGTGGTGCCTATCACTTCTATAATCCTCATACTGACCCCATTCGTCAAGCCGATTTCTTTATCTCACAAGTCAAACTACAGCGAGGCGACTTGGCTCCTGTGCTCGACATTGAGGTCAAGCCAAGAGATAAAGTTCAATTGCAAACTGATCTTAAGAAGTTTCTTCATCGCTTGGAGCAACACTATGGGGTGAAACCAATCATCTATACTTCTTATAAATATAAGACACGTTACCTCGATGCCCCCGAGTTCGACGCTTATCCCTTCTGGATAGCCCACTACTACGTCGAAGCACTCACTTACGAAGGGAATTGGCATTTCTGGCAACATACCGACTATGGTTCCGTACCAGGTATAGTTCCCAACGTGGACCTCAATGTTTTCAATGGTACGTGGGAAGAGATGCAACGCTATCGACTGAAATAGATAGCCAAATACGAAAACAATTATTTCATTCTGTAGAGCCGTCCTTGATATGCTCCGCGCTCTTGCATTCGGTGGCGTAGACGGTCAACAAACTGATAGTTCTTCATCCCCCAATCGGGTGCGATGAGTAACGAGCGGGGAGATTGCGAGATGAATCGTTCTATGACCATCGTCCCAGGTAGACGTTCTATGTAGTCGATGGCAAGGTCTATGTATTCATCCACTTCGTAGAGATGGAAGTCCTCAGGACATTCGTTATACTCACGGGCCATGCGGGTGCCACGGATGAGTTGCAGCTGGTGTAGCTTCACCATGTCGAGCGGCAAGGCTGCAATGGCATCGGCCTGTCGCATCAGTTCATCATGATCTTCGCCTGGAAGTCCGAGAATGAGATGTCCACCTACGAGGATGCCTCGCTCGTGAGTACGCCGAATGGCATCGATGGTAGTAGCAAAATCGTGTCCGCGATTGATGCGTTGCAACGTCAAGTCATTAGCACTCTCAATACCATATTCTACCATCACAAAGGTCTTACGGCTGAGATGCTCGATGTGGTCGAGTAGGGCAGAAGGCATACAATCGGGACGTGTTCCGATTACAAGCCCTACCACGCCATCGACCGATAGGGCCTCGTCGTACATTGCTATCAATTGCTCCAGTTCGCCGTATGTATTGGTATAGGCCTGGAAGTAGGCAAGGTAACGCATCGCGGGATATTTACGTGCAAAAAAGCTGATGCCATCTTCCAGTTGACGGCTTATACCAAACTCGGGCTTGCAGTAATCGGGATTAAAAGTCTGATTGTTACAATAAGTGCAACCACCCGTCCCTTTGGTGCCATCCCGATTGGGACAGGTGAAGCCGGCATGAATAGATATTTTTTGCACCTTTCCATCAAAATATTGCGACAGAAAGGTGCTAAAGTCATAATATAAACGAGGGTGATTCATCATTTATCGAAGTCTTACCACATCGCCAATGACAGGAGCATAGTTGTCTGGATTACCGTTGTTCATTCTGTACAATCGATTGAGTCGTACGCCATATTTCTGGGATATCATGTGCAAGCTCTCTCCATCTCCAACAGTATGATGTGTATTGGGCTTCTGAGCTTTCCAGTGCTTGCGTCCAAGATAGATGATGTCTCCCTTGTTGGGAACATAGCCACGATAACGGTCGTTATAGGAGATGAGTTTTCGCTTCGATATACCAAATTCTTCTGCTATAGAATACATGGTGTCGCCTTGACGAGCCACGATATAGACAATGTCATTTGCAAGGTATGGTGTATGAGGATTGGCAGTGCGTGGTTTGCTGTCGCTCTGCGGACGGTCAAAACGGTCAAGGTCGTAACGCTCGATAATTTCGATGAGTTTGTCGGCATAAGTAGCACTGGTTGCATAACCAGCGCGTTTGAGGCCACGAGCCCAATTCTTATAATCTGTTTGGGCATACGTGAACAAAAATGCATATCTGCTTCCCGTAGATAGGAATATAGAATGATCCTCGTAAGAGTCCTTCACACTCTTGTACACACGGAAACATTCGCCATTTTTATCATCATCATGGTAGGTGCGCTTACCCTCCCATGAAGAATGACACTTGATACCGAAGTGGTTGTTCGATTTTTTTGCCAACTCGCTCTTACCAGCACCAGACTCAAGTAGTCCCTGCGCCAAGGTAATACTGGCTGGAATATGATACTTGTTCATCTGCTCGATGGCAATGTCTTTATACAGGTTTATGTATTCTACATAGTCATTAGTCTGTCCGAATGACACGGTTGCCACTATACATAGTAGAAGGGAGAGTACGATTTTTCTCATAATACTTGTGTTCGGTGTTATAAACTGCACAAAAATACAAAAAATATCTTGTTTCTCTATTGCGGTGCCATATTTATCATTTTTTTTGTGTAAGTTTGTATACTTTCTATTAAATAAAGGAGATTCATGACTTCTACTGATACAATTTGCGCCATTGCTACTGCTCAAGGTGGAGCTATCGGTGTTATCCGTGTAAGTGGCCCCGAAGCCATCGCTGCATTCGACCGCATATTTCGTCCCATCAATGGCCGACCGCTTGCTGAACACAAGGCACGAACAGCTGTGTTCGGGCACATCATTGGCTCTGAAGGAGAAATCATTGACGAGGTGTTGGTAACCCTTTTCCATGGCCCACATTCTTATACCGGTGAAGATTCCGTGGAGATCTCCTGTCATGGCTCCTCCTACATCCTGCAACAGGTGATGCGCTTGCTCACAAGCGAAGGATGTCGTCTTGCCGCACCTGGTGAATATACACAGCGTTCGTTTCTCAATGGAAAAATGGACCTCAGCCAAGCTGAAGCTGTGGCCGACCTCATAGCCTCGACCTCTGCAGCTACACATCGTATGGCCATGAACCAGATGCGTGGAGGATTCAGTAAAGAACTATCGGTGTTGCGCGACAAGCTATTGCATCTCACTTCACTCATGGAGCTGGAGCTGGACTTCAGTGACCATGAGGAACTTGAGTTTGCCGACCGCACCGAGCTATCACAGATAGCTGCCGACATTGAACGCACCGTAGCCCGCCTTGCCCACTCATTCAGCGTAGGCAATGCCCTCAAGAACGGTGTGCCCGTAGCCATCATCGGTGAAACCAATGCCGGTAAGTCAACCCTCCTCAATGCTCTGCTCAACGAAGAGAAAGCCATCGTGAGCGACATACACGGCACCACACGCGATGTCATTGAAGACACCGTCAACCTGCGTGGCATCACCTTCCGCTTCATCGACACTGCGGGCATACGACAAACTACCGATGTGGTGGAGAGCATAGGCATTGAGCGAACCTACAAGAAGATGGAGCAAGCCGATATCATACTCTGGATGATTGATGCCGACAAGCCCATGTCAGAGGTGAAGGATGAGGAATTCAAGTCCAGCGTGCTTTCCCATTGCGAGGGCAAGCACCTCATCATCATCCTCAATAAGTGCGACCAAGTGTCTGCCGAGAGGCGCGAGGCTCTACTCCACGACTTTGCTGAAGTCGATGCAGAGAAACTCTTCATCTCGGCCAAAGAACGCATCGGCCTCGATGAGCTGGAAAGCATGTTGGTTAGCGCCGCCGCACTTCCCGAAGTGTCGCAGACAGATGTCATCGTGACCAACCTGCGCCACTACGAAGCCCTTGTGCGTGCTCTCGACTCCATCCACCGCGTACAAGACGGCTTGCAGATGCAACTCTCAGGCGATTTCGTCTCCCAAGACCTCCGCGAATGCCTCGCCCACCTCGCCGAAATCGTAGGCGACTCATTCGATGTCGAAACCGTCCTCGGCAACATCTTCAAACACTTCTGCATCGGGAAGTAATAGCCGACTGAAGTTACAATATATTTCTGTTGCTTACGTTTAAGTTAGTATGAAGAAGGTTTTGAGTCTATGGATTGTTGTGTTTGCTCTCGCCGCAGCGACGGGTTTGTCAGGTTGTGTCGATCGGCTGGGGTTCACTACTGACCCTAACCATCGTTTGGCATTCTCTTGCGATACAGTTGCGTTTGATACACTGTTTACTGATGTTAGTTCGGCCACTCAGGCATTCCTTATATACAATCACAACAAGGCGAACCTCTCTATTGCTCATGCCTCGGTGGCAGGTGGAGAGGATTCTCCCTACCGGGTCAATATCGATGGGTTGGCTGGGAAGACCTTATCAGACCTTGTAATTCGTGGTGGAGACAGTATGTATGTGTTCGTAGAGGTAACGATTGATCCTCGTGGACAAGACACCCCTTTTGAAGTACACGATTCGCTGCAATTCACTCTCGAAAGTGGAGTCACTCAGCAAGTGATATTCACAGCCAGCGGACAAGACGCTACCGTGCTACGAGGCATGGTGGTAGATTCTGATACGCGGTTTACAGCTCACCGTCCCTATCTTGTATATGATAGTCTCAAAGTGGAAGAGGGTAGTGTACTCTACCTTGAACCCGGTACGCAGCTTTACTTTGCCGATAAAGTGGAGATGCAAATCCATGGTCGCATGGAAGCCGTGGGTACGGCCGATAGCCTTGTCGTATTCCGTGGAGCACGCACCGACCGTATGTTCGACTACCTTCCCTACGACCGTTTGTCTGCACAATGGGGAGGTATCACACTGCACGAGTCAAGCTTTGATAACATCTTCGAATACTGTGACATCCATAGTGGGACATATGGACTTCGAGCCAAGAGTGCGAATATGGACAACAATAAGGTGGTCATGCGTAACACGCAGATACACAACGTAGATGAAGATGCACTGCAACTCACTTCGTGCAAGGCCTCATTCTCAAATAGCCTCTTCACTAATGCTGGAGGACACTGCGTGAATATACTTGGTGGACAGATAGACTTCCTCCATTGCACCATGGCAAACTTCTTTCCTTGGAAGAGCGAACGTGGCGTAGCAGTAAACATTGCAAACTACGTAGAGGAAGACAACACGATGTACCCGCTGCTTGGGGTAAATTTCATCAACAGTATTATCACCGGTTCTAAAGACGAAGAACTGATAAGCACAATAGTAGCCAAGACCGATACTGCCGACTGGTCAGAATACGCCCTGTACAATTTTAAACATTCGGTCATCAATTCATGGAGAGAGTCACGCGAACCTGATACGCTACATTTTAACCATATCGTTTGGGAGCACGAGGATAGCACAACCTATGGTCGTACCAATTTCCGTACCATAGATTACAGCAACTTCATTTACGATTTTCATCTCGATTCACTCTCGGTGGCCCGTGGAATCGCTTCAGACGAATATCTGAACCTGCTCCCTTATGATAAGGATAATCAGCCACGCGAGAATAAAACGGTCGATGCCGGTTGTTATCAATACATAGAATATGTGGAAGAGAAGAAGTAGACTCTTGCTGGCTACCATATTACTCGCAGTCGCCTTTCATGCTCAAGAGCGCGTGAGCTTTGTGAGTTACAATGTAGAGAACCTCTTCGACTGCATTGATGACACGCTGACCAATGACAATGCCTTTCTTCCCGAGGCCATACGCCATTGGACCCCCTATCGCTACTGGAACAAACTACATGCGGTGAGCCGTTCCATAGCCTCTATTGGAGGTGACCGCGCTCCCGATTTTGTTGCCTTATGTGAGGTTGAGAACGATAGTGTGATGCATGACCTCACCCACCGTTCATCACTGCGCACGGTGGGGTATAACTATCTGATGACCTCATCCGCTGACCCTCGCGGTATCGATGTGGCGCTAATGTATAAGTCTACCACTTTTCATCCCTTTGCCCATCGTGCACTGCGCCTCCCCAAGGAAAATCTCTCCGAAGGACAGACGGTACGAGACATGCTTCTCGTGAGCGGACAATTACACATGGGCGACACACTCGACATCATCGTATGTCATTTGCCGAGCCGAATCAATGGACGGAAATCTGCTCGATTACGGCACAATGTCGTAGAGTTTATCAGCGAATCCATCGACTCTGTCTGTCGTGAACGTAGTGTGCCACGCATCATCGTGATGGGCGATTTCAATGACACTCCACAAAGTAGGACGATGCTCCCTCTTGCAGCATGCCAAGGAATGACCTGCATAACGAAATACCTCCGTGGTAGTTATCGTTACAAAGGCAAATGGGAGCAGATTGACCATGTATACCTTTCTCCAGCTCTGCTTCCGGATAGCGGAGAATCCAGTTCACTGTGTCTATCACCACACGGAGCATGGTGCAACGATGCCGATTTCCTCGTCGAGCCCGAACCTCTTTATGGCGGACACCGCCCGCATCGAACCTACAATGGCATGCGCTATGAAGGAGGGACTAGCGACCATCTACCTGTGTGTTTTGACCTTTGGTTTCGTTGGTGAATATTTTTCTATATAACATCAATATAAATAATGCTATGAATAAAGTTTTTTATCTTTTCGTTTTGGTTGGAGGCTTGTTGCTCTCTTGCACCCATAAGCCGTCCATTGCCGATTATCGAGTAGTGCCATTGCCACAGGAAATTGTGGAGATCGATGGCAAGTGTTTCACCTTGACTGAAAAAACCTCTATCGTGTGCCAAGGTGATGAGGCGATGATGCGCAATGCGCACTTCCTTGCCGAGTATGTGAAGGAGAAAACGAGCTTGGACCTTGCGGTGACCGACACGCCCGTGCCAAATGCTATCGTGCTGACCTTGGATGCTGACATCGAGAATGCCGAGGGATATAGCCTCGTGGTAGGTGCCGATGGAGTGCGCATCATGGGTGCTTCGCCTGCAGGGGTGTTCTACGGCATACAGACCTTGCGCAAGGCGTTGCCCGTGACTGAGGGTGGGGAGGTGATGCTGCCTGCCGTGAGCATCGACGACTATCCTCGTTTCGGATATCGTGGAGCGCACCTCGACGTATCGCGACACTTCTTTACGGTGGACTCGGTGAAGCAGTTTGTCGATATGTTGGCACTGCACAACTTGAACCGCTTCCACTGGCACCTGACCGACGACCAGGGCTGGCGCTTCGAGATGAAGAAACACCCCAAACTCAATACCGTAGGGGCTCAACGTGCACAGACGGTCATTGGACGCAACAGTGGAGTATATGACAGTATCCCCTATGGTCCTTACCAATATACACAGGAGGAATGCCGCGAGATTGTGGCCTATGCCGCCGAGCGACACATCACTGTGATACCTGAGATTGACCTGCCCGGACACATGCAGGCGGCTTTGGCGGCCTATCCAGAATTAGGATGTACGGGTGGCCCGTATGAGGTGTGGCAGCAGTGGGGCGTGTCGGAAGACGTACTCTGCGCGGGCAACGACTTGACATTAAGATTTATCGAGGATGTGCTCTCCGAGGTCATTGAGGTGTTCCCTTCTGAATATATCCACGTAGGTGGCGACGAGTGCCCCAAGAGCCGTTGGGAGCAGTGCCCCAAGTGCCAGGCGCGCATCAAGGCCTTGGGCATCAAGGCCGATACAAAGAACAGTGCCGAGATGTACTTGCAGAGTTTTGTCATTGCCCACGCCGAGAAGTTCCTCAATGGCAAGGGACGACAGATTATCGGGTGGGACGAGATCCTCGAGGGTGAATTGGCCCCCAATGCCACCGTGCACTCGTGGCGTGGGGTAGGAGGCGGACTTGAGGCGGCCAAGCAGGGACACGACTGCATCATGTCGCCCAACACGTACATGTATTTCGACTACTATCAAACGAAACATACCGACACTGAGCCTCTGGCCATCGGGGGCTATGTGCCTCTCGCAACGGTGTACAACTATGAGCCCATGCACCCCTCGCTCACCCCTGAGCAACAGAAGCACATCATCGGTGTGCAGGCCAACCTGTGGACGGAGTATGTCACCTCGTATCGCCACGTGGAGTACATGGAGCTGCCTCGCATGGCGGCCTTGTGTGAGGTGCAGTGGTGTGAAGGAACAAAGGACTATGATGACTTCCTGCAACGCCTGCTCGCTATGGTGGACATGTATGATGTGAAGGGGTATAACTATGCACGCCACATCTTCGACATCGAGGGTGAGATAACCACCGACACGCTGAAGAATGCCGTGGTGGTAACGCTGAGCACCATCGACGACGCTCCCGTGTATTACACGCTCGACGGCACCGAGCCTACCACCTCATCGCTCCGCTACAAGGAGCCGGTGGCCATCACCGGAAGTGCCACCTTCAAGGCCAAGGGCATGGGTGAGCGTAGCACGGCACGCGTGTTCGAGGAGCACATCGCATTCAACAAGGCTACGGGACGCCCTGTCACCTTGCTACAGCCCGCACACCGTAGCTACACCTATGGTGGGGCTGCGACACTCGTCGATGGCTTGAAGGGCTCGCGCAACTACCGCACGGGACGTTGGCTGGGATTTGCGGGCAACGATTGCGAACTGCTCATCGACCTGCAACAATCGACTGAGGTCAAGAGCGTGGCGCTCAGCACTTGCGTGGAGAAGGGCGACTGGATATTCGACGCACGCGGATTCAGCGTGGCCGTGTCGAAGAATGGCGAGGACTTCACCGAGGTGTATCATGAGCTGCGCCCCGCGATGGAGGAGAGCGATGAGAATCGCATCTATGACCACACCTTGACATTTGCTCCCGTGGAGGCACGCTACGTGAAGGTGAAGGTGATGGCAGAGCACGCCATCCCTGCATGGCACGGCGCTCGTGGCTATGCCGGATTCCTCTTCATCGACGAGGTGGCGGTGGAGTGATTAGTGTCTTAAAAACGCAAAAACTCGCCATAAATCCGTAGAAAAATGTTACTTTTGCACGATTTTAGCAAAACAACATAAAGATAAACTATGAATATGAAATTAAGAAAACAACTCGTGGCCCTCGTGCTCATGCTCGTAGGTGCCTCGGCGGCCATCGCTCAGCAGATGCCGCCCATCCCCATGGACCCTCAGGTGCGTGTGGGTAAACTGGAGAACGGATTGACCTACTACATCCGTCAGAACAACTATCCCGAGGGACAGGCCAACTTCTACATCGCACAGAAGGTGGGCTCAGTCATTGAAGAGGAGCACCAGCGCGGATTGGCTCACTTCCTTGAGCACATGTGCTTCAACGGCACCGTGAACTTCCCCGGCAACGGCGTGGTGAAGTACCTCGAGGGCATCGGCGTGAAGTTCGGTACCGACCTCAATGCCTACACCTCTATCGACGAGACGGTGTACAACATCGACAACGTGCCTGTGAGCGTGGCGGGTGCCATTGACTCATGCTTGTGGATTCTGCACGACTGGGCAGGTGCACTCCTGCTCGAGGAGGAGGACATCGACAAGGAGCGCGGCGTAATCCACGAGGAGTGGCGCCAGCGCAACACCGCCACACAGCGTATGATGGAGGCCGTGTCATTGGAGATGTATCCCAATAACCCCTATGGAGCACGCTTCCCCATCGGAACCTTGGAGGTGATTGACAACTTCCCCTATTCAGCATTGAGCGAGTATTATGAGAAGTGGTATCGTCCTGACCAACAGGCTATCGTAGTTGTTGGTGATGTCAACATTGATGATGTGGAGAACAAAATCAAGAGCATCTTTGCTGACCTCACCATGCCTGAGAATGCTGCCGAGCGTCCCTACTATCCCGTAGCCGACAACAAGGAGCCCATCATCGCCATCGCTCAGGACAAGGAGTTGAAGACTGGCAACGTGTACATCTTCGTCAAACACGAGGCCGTACCTGCTGAGTTCAAGAACGATATGCAATACCTCATCATCGACTATGCTAGAGCCATGTTCCACCGCATGATGAGCGGTCGTCTTGGCGAGTTGGCCATGCAGCCCGACGCTCCTTTCGTAAGAGCATCGGTATATGACGAGGAGTTCTTCCTTGCCAAGACCAAGGGTGCTGTGAACGGATACGTCGTACCCAAGGGTGGCATGACCATGGAGGCTACCGCCACACTTTACCGCGAGATGTTGCGTGCCCAGCGCCACGGCTTCACCGAGTCAGAGTATGTGCGTGCCCGTGCCGAATATCTCGCCAATTTGGAGAGTGCCTATAACGAGCGTGCCAAGGTGAATAGCCAGAGTTACTGCAAGCAGTATGTGCGTCACTTTATCGACAATGAGCCCGTTCCCGGCATCGAGTTTGAATACTCTTTCATGAACCAGTACGTGCCCCAGTTCCCCGTAGACCTCGTGAACAACTACGTACAGAACCTCATGAGCGACTCGAACCTCGTGGTGATGGCTATGCTCCCCGAGAAGGAGGGCATCACCAACCCCACCAAGGAAGATATGGCCCAATTGCTCACCTCGGTATATGCTGAGGATATCACCGCTTACGAGGATAAGGTATCTAACGAACCTCTTCTTGCACAGGAGCCTGCAGGCGGCAAGGTGGTGAAGGTAAAGGATGGCCATTTCGGCTATAAGCAACTCACCCTCTCGAACGGGGCTACCGTGTACCTCAAGAGCACCGACTTCAAGGCCGACCAGATCATCATGCGCGCAGTAAGTAAGGGCGGACAAGCACTCTACGACGAGAGTGAATACATCAACCTTGGTGAGGCAGTGGATGTAGTCAAGAACAATGGTCTTGGCGCTTTCAGCAATACCGAATTGCAGAAGATACTTGCGGGAAAGAAGGCAGGCATCTCACCCTTCATCAATATGTACACCGAGGGCGTGAGCGGTAGCAGCACCCCGAAGGACTTTGAAACCTTGATGCAACTCACCTACCTGCAGTTCACCGCTCCCCGTCTCGATGAGCAGGCCTTTGCTACCTATAAGAGCAAGTTGAAGGCCATCCTCGAAAACCAAGAGCAAGACCCCTCAACTGCAATGAGCGATACCATCACCAACATGCTCTACGGCAACAATCCCCGTACCCTCCGCATGAAGACCGACGATGTGGACAAGATTGACGATGCTCGCATCCTCGAAATCTATAAGGAGCGCTTTGCCAATGCTTCAGACTTCGCCTTCATCTTCACCGGTGCCATTGACGAGGCCGTAGCCATCCCCCTCATCGAAAAGTACATCGGCAGTCTGCCCACTACAGGCGCCAAAGCCGAGAAGTTCTGCGATGCACACCTCGATATCCAGAAGGGCCAGCACCAGAACATCTTCGAGAAGCAGATGCAAACTCCTGCCGCTACCGTGCTTCTGGTATACAGCGGAAAGGCAAAATATACCCTCAAGAACCAGTTCTTGATGAGCCTCACCAAGCAAATCCTCGATATTATCTATACCGAAGAGATACGTGAGAAGGAGGGTGGCACCTATGGCGTAGGTGTGGGCGGTAATATCAATGACGTGCCCAAGGAGAGCGCTACACTGCAAATTCAGTTCCAAACTGCTCCCGAACTGCGCGAGAAACTCACCGGTATGGCCGTCGACCTCCTCCACAAGTATACCGAAGAGGGACCCCGCCAGAGCGACCTTGACAAGGTGCGCGACTATATGTTGAAGAAGTTTGCCGAGAACCAGAAGGAAAACAACTACTGGAGCGGCCTCATGTATAACTATACGCTCACAGGCTTCGATGCTAACGAGAACTATGAGAAGACCCTCAACAGCATCACTACCAACGACCTCAAGAAGTTTGCCAAGAAACTCATCAAGCAAGGCAACAAGATTGAAATCTCCATGGTAGGCGTAGAAGAGTAATATTACCTTTGTTCATTTTATTAAAAGCCTTTGTCTGTTAGAAAAATCAGACAAAGGCTTTTTTTCTATCAGACAACTCCGATTTTCTCATTAGGGCTCATTGCTCACAGCTCCTTCGAAGTACTTCGTTTTACTCAGTATGACACAAAGCTTTTAAGTAAATTATTGGTGTCCGATAAAACTTTTTCTAACATGCATAATTATTGCTTCAGATATTCGTACATCTTCTGAAGAGTGTATTTTGTTGCGACAAGCCCTATTGTTGCAGCAAAAAGATTAAAATGCATCAATTTTTATCGGACAGCCGTCCCTATATTTGTCTGGCATTACAAATGTTGAGCCAGTAAACACAAATCCATCGCTAAATCTATTATGAAGGTTTTTTGATTCATTTTCCTAAGATCATTTCAAGCCATTTTTATCGGACAGCCAACGTAATTTTGCTCAAATCAGCCTTTTAAAGGGGCTTGGAAATGAAAAAGATACTCGACTACCGCTACAATGGTAGTCGAGCAAGCATTTATTAAACTGTTCGAGTTTTATCGGACACCAATAATTTTCTATACATTTACCTTAAAATATTGTAACCAGAATTATCGCTCTCATGAAGGTGGCTGAAAGGGCAACTATTGTTACTGATGGTTGCTTGGGGACCTCTGAACAGTATCCACAAGGTGTGGAAAAAATGTGGAAAACTTCATGCTACAATCTTTCTCTATACGAGACCTTTTGTGTACTTTTGCGTTCGCAAACAAAAATGACCTATGGCAACAACTCGACAACCCCGAAAAACGACAACAGCGCGTGCCGTGAAACAAACCGATGATTATGGACATCTGCAACCGCAAGCGCCAGAACTCGAAGCGGCTGTGCTGGGCGCATTGATGATTGAGAAGGATGCGTACCCGCTAATCAGTGAGATTCTCAAGCCAGAGTCTTTCTACGAGCACCGTCACCAACTGCTCTATAAGGCTATACAGACATTGGCCATACAGCAGAATCCCATCGATATCCTTACCGTAGCACAGCAACTGCGTACTACAGGTGAGCTGGAAGAGGTTGGGGGACCTGTATACATTTCTCAGTTAGCAGGTAAGGTTAACTCGTCGGCACACATCGAGTATCATGCTCGTATCATAGCCCAAAAGTTCTTGGCTCGAGAGCTGATTACCTTTACAAGCGGTATCCAGACCAAGGCATTTGATGAGACACAAGACGTGGAGGACCTAATGCAGGAGGCCGAGGGTAAACTCTTTGCTATCTCGCAGCAAAACATGAAGAAGGACTATACACAAATCAATCCCGTAATACAAGATGCTTATAAGCAATTGCAGATTGCTGCTTCGCGCGACTCGGGACTGAGTGGATTGTCGACAGGTTTCTACGAGTTGGATAAATACACCTCGGGTTGGCAAAACTCTGACCTTATCATCATGGCGGCTCGACCGGCAATGGGTAAGACTGCGTTTGTGCTTTCAATGGCCAAGAACATTGCCGTAAACAACCGCGAACCGGTAGCGATGTTCTCGCTTGAGATGAGCAACGTGCAGTTGGTAAACCGTTTGATCACCAATGTGTGTGAAATCCCAGGTGAAAAGATAAAGAGTGGTCAGCTGGCTCCTTATGAGTGGGGACAGCTCGACAGTAACATCACTGCATTGGTAGATGCTCCGCTCTATGTGGATGATACACCTTCGCTCTCTATCTTTGAACTGCGTACCAAGGCACGCCGACTGGTGCGCGAACATAAAGTGAAGCTCATCATCATCGACTACCTGCAGTTGATGAATGCTTCAGGTGCATCATTCGGTAGCCGTCAGGAAGAGGTAAGTACCATCTCACGTTCGCTCAAGGGACTTGCTAAGGAACTCAATATTCCTATCATTGCACTCAGTCAGCTCAATCGCGGCGTTGAGAGCCGTGAGGGTATTGAGGGCAAGCGTCCGCAATTAAGTGACCTGCGTGAATCGGGAGCCATTGAGCAGGATGCCGATATCGTTTGCTTCATTCATCGTCCCGAGTACTATAAGATATATCAAGACGAGAAGGGCAACGACCTTAAGGGTGTGGCCGAAATTATCATTGCTAAGCATCGTAATGGTGCGGTGGGAGATGTGCGCCTGCGCTTCGTAGGACAATATGCTCGTTTCCAAAACCTAGAGGATGAGAGCTTAGCTCCGCTGCCCGAAGATGCGGTACTGGGTTCTAGGATGAACAGTCGCAAGCCTAATAGCAGTGACCAATATATCGGTATGCCCCCTGTACCACCACCTCCAGCACCAAATAATCCTTTCCCAATGGGAGGAGTAGGAGGTGATGATATCATGCCATTTTAGAATGTAGTAGAGGAATAGAGTTGAATTTATATAGTAGAGGGAGGATGCGTAAAGCACCTCCCTCTAACTTATTTTACGGATTTAGCAAAACACCTCCTTATTTCGACAAAGATTTTAGGGACTTAATCTACTGTAGTAGAGTAGGATATGTCTGTTTTATCCATTTTTTAACACCAAATCCTTGCGTTTTTTACATTTTCATGTCTCTTGGACATAAATATTCAAATCTCGCAGTATTAGCCTCTTTTTTGTTATAAAGGAATCATTGAAGTTTACAAACGTAACCCCATTGCATCGATATAATTAATACAGCTAAATAAACTTGCACTTTTTATGATTGTGATTTGTAAATAGTAGAGTAGGGGAGTTTATTCTAGTTAATAGAACCAACAAATACTAACACAAATCTTATCTGCTCGAAATAACAGATGAAAATACGGGCTACATGAAGCAAAAAGATTATATGAGTTTATTAACTCAATAATTATCAGTGCTATTATAATACTATAACTAAAGTTATTTATTGGGTGATAGGAATATTTCTGCATAATAACTACAAACAAGTGGTTTATGGCAAATTTAAACCAAACAAAACATTATATATGAAGTATTTACGACGTATATTAAAAGTGAATTACAACGCTAAACCGAGAGCTACGGAAATTGAGACAGTAGTATCGGTTAGTTTTGTTAATCCACGCTAATGACAAATGTTAATTATTATTTTATAGATGCAGGTTGCAAAAGTAAACAATTGTATTTATCTTTGTAACACAATTAGACCTTGTAAACAGTTATAAAAACAAACCGATGAAAGAGCGTATCAAGGAAATTATAGAGCGTGAGGGAATGGGACAAAGTCAGTTTGCTGATTACATTGGCGTAACTCGTCCTGCTTTGTCGCACATCCTGGCCGGGCGCAACAACCCGAGTTTGGAAGTTATAATGAAGATTCACCAGAAATTTCCTAAAATTAATGTCTTATGGCTTTTTGATGGTATAGGTTCATATGAGGGAGACGCCGTGGATGATTATCCTGCAGGGAGATTAATAGAAGACATGGTGGATGAAGACGCTGCAATCCCATCATCAGTGCAACCGGTATACAGTTGTAACGAACAACAGCCTGTGTCTACCCCAACTATAGGCGGACAGCCTCAATCGCGCTTCCAGCAAGGTGAATTATTTGCTGAGAATGCCGTATTTGCGACCGAGAGTACAGGAGCTGCGAAAAATCGCAAGGAAATGCCACTTCAAACACCTCCAAAAGCCCCTTATCTCTCTGATACACAACTAGAATATGCAAAAAAATCTTTGCAAAGAAAAATCGTCGAAATAAAAATTTTCTTCGATGATGGAACGTATGAGACGTTCAAACCCTGAAAAACCTAATATTCTTTGAACTCCAGCGACAATTGTTCCCAGTCATGGCGGTAAGGAGCATCATCCTCTCCATCTCGTGGGTTTGACACTGATAATCCCAAAAGACGTATGGGATGATTCTCATATTCCACATTTGCAAGCAACTTCTTGGCCAAAGGGAGTATACTCTTCATGTGGGTCAGCACTTTATCTTGTGTGATGCTACGGGTAATTTGGGTAAAGTCGTGGAACTTCACCTTCAGTGTTAGTATATTCCCCTTGAACTCACTTTCTGCCAAGCGCTCTATAAGCTCTTCAGCCGTATGGTAAAGTTCCACAATCACAGCTGCACGCGTATGGATATCGTGTTCCAAAGTACGCTCACAACCTACTGATTTGCGTATCCTTACTGCTTCTACAAGGCGGAGGTCTATGCCTCGAGCAAAATCATAGTAAAGTTTGCCTACCTTGCCAAATTCACGCGTCAGACCGTCCATCGACCACGCACGCAGTTCTCTTCCATTGTGTATTCCCAATGCATGCATCCGCTTGGCCGTAACCTTGCCCACACCCCAGAAACTCTCAATGGGTAATTGAGCTATAAAATCAAGGGCGTGGTCAGGATGTATGGTACATAGCCCGTCGGGCTTACGATAATCTGATGCAATCTTGGCCAGAAACTTATTATAGGATACGCCAGCCGAGGCTACAAGTCCCAAATCCTCGCGTATCCTCTGCTTTATCTCTCGGGCTATGTCTACGGCCAGTGCCATGCCCTTCTTGTTTATGGTGACATCGAGGAACGCCTCGTCCAAGGCCAAAGGTTCTATTAGGTCAGTGTATTCGTGGAATATCTCATGTATCTGATGAGACACCTGTTCGTAGGCTTCAATTCTCACGGGAACGAATACCAACTCCGGACATAGCCTTGCAGCCTTAAGAGATGCCATGGCCGAGCGTACACCATACTTGCGGGCCTCATAACTTGCTGCCGACACTACACCGCGTTCACCAGCATGGCCCACGGCTATAGGACGACCTCTCAATTCAGGATTGTCGCGCTGCTCGATGGATGCATAGAAGGCATCCATATCTATATGTATGATCTTACGCTCGGCCATGAACCGGCAATATCTTGGATGGAGTCTTATCCGTTCAGTTCCTTTTCTGATACGAATGAAAGCCCATTGAGGATGATAGCCTCGCGTGTCAGTTCGGCATCATCAGTGCGGAATACCAATATGCCTTTTCCGTCTAAAAGGAAAGAATACATATAGGTGATGCCGATACCGGCATCGTGAAGCACCTTTACTGCATCGGCTGCACGGCCAGGCTCATTGTCGAGGGTTATGGCAAATACATCTGACAAGGCTACCGAAATACCGGCATCTCTCAACACTTGATAGGCTCTCGAGGGCTCTGAGCAAATGACGCGGTAGATACCATATTCTACAGTGTCGGCAATGGTCGATGCCACCAATTGAATGTTGGCTTCCTTGAACAAATCCAATACTCTGAGTAGAGTACCCGCCTTGTTCTCTATGAAGATGGATAGTTGATGAATGGTCATATATTTATATTATTTTAGAAGTTCGGGAGATTAAAAAGTCTTTCTCAAATCCTTCACTCTTACCGCCTTGCCCTCTGCTACGGGGAGTGTACCCTTGGGAACAAGTTTGACATGAGGAGTTACGAGAATCTCATCTTTCAGCAGTCGGGTAATCTCTCGAGTCAGAGCATGCAGACGGCCGTAGTCGTCGGTGAAGAGGTTCTCCAACTCAACCTCTACAATCATTTCATCGTTGGAATCCTGAGTCTGCAAGGTGATGAGATAGTTGGTTGACAACTCCTTGAACTGCATCAATATCGTCTCAATCTGTATGGGGAATATGTTCACACCCTTCAAGATAATCATATCGTCACTGCGTCCCTTCATACGGTCAAGACGTTTGTGGATACGACCACAAGGACATTTACCTGGCAATATGCGTGTGAGGTCACGTGTGCGATATCTCAGCAAGGGCATTGCCTCACGGTTGATTGTCGTGAGCACCAATTCACCCACTTCACCTTCGGGGACGGGCTGCAGTGTCTCGGGGTCGATAATTTCTACGATATAATAGTCTTCCCAGATATGCAATCCGTTCTGCTCCTGACACTCGAATGCCACACCAGGTCCGCACATCTCCGACATCCCGAATGAGTTATATGCTTTCACACCCATCATCTCCTCGATGCGTCGGCGTTGTTCCTCCGAATGGGGTTCAGCACCAATGACAAGGGTACGCAACTTGGTATCGCGACGTGGATCAATACCCATCTCTTCCATTACTTCGTACATGCGTGTTACATAACTGGGTATGGCATGCAGTGCTGTAGTGCCAAAGTCGGTGATAAACTTTAACTGGCGCTTCGTGTTACCCGCTGCGGCAGGTACAGTCAACATTCCCAATCGCTCAGCTCCATATTGGAATCCCAGTCCACCGGTAAACATACCATATCCAGAGGAATTCTGGAACACATCATTGGGGCGTAATCCCACCATGTGTAAGCATCGTGCCACGGCATTAGCCCATTCGTCGAGGTCCTTCTGTGTGTGTAGCACCACGGTAGGGTTACCCGTCGTACCGCTTGAGGAATGCAATCTCACAACCTTATCCATAGACACCGAAGCCAGGCCATAAGGATAGTTATCACGCAAGTCCTGCTTCGTCGTGAAGGGGATGCGCTGCAAGTCATCCAACGAACGTATGTCTTGTGGAGTCAATCCTAATTCTTCGAATCTCTTCTTATAAAACGGTGAATTCATACAATGTTTTACCGTCTGCTGCAGACGCTCCAATTGCAGTTCTTCAATCTGCGTCCTGCTGAATGTTTCTTCCTTGTGTAGATACATATTATATATTACTTGGTCTTCTTATCCTTAAAAACTAATTTGGTCCGTAAAAGTACACACTTTATTTGATGCTTGCAAATCTGGTAATAAAAAGATGGAAAGATGGCGAAACTTATATACCTTTTTTCACAATCATTAATTGTTTTATAATTGATGTTATGTTTAATTATATTATAAATAAACAATAGGTTTCCGTAATAATGACTTGCAAACATTATATTAATTGTTTGTTGAATGGTGCTGCTCTATAGCTATAATTACTTCACCACTATTTCATCCAAGAAAAGGAAACCTCCGTGATGACTGCGTAAAGCTTGGTAATGTATATAGCGCGCTTTTGTTTTTCCCTTCCACTCAAAAGTTTTGAAACTAACTGCATCATCGCGAATAACTTCATTCTCAATATGGCATAGTTCAGTAAATACCTCGCCATCATTCGAAACAGAAATGATTACCTCTGACGGCATGAATACACCAGGACCACATATTTGCATAAAATCGGCACTGATACTACTTAATGGTGTGGATGCTTCAAGATCAATGATAACATCAACTCCCTTGCGCCCGAGAAAACCTTGCCAACGATGATCACCATAGGTCCATCCTCCACGCAAACCATCTACAAGAGCGCTGTCACCCCCTGCAGCATACCCCTCATAGTAGGCCGAACCATTGACATAGCACACTGGTTTACCAACAGCAAGATGTTCGATAAGACGATCAGAGCCTTGACGATTGCCCACTTCACCACTGAGATCAAAAGTCATATAACCTGCTTTATTCAAATGCTTTACGGCTTTTAATGCACGATTATGGAAATGGTCGTAACCCATATCCTCGGGACTACTCCATCCCACCTCGGCTATAGCCAATATACGAGGATATAACATATATTCCATATGCTCTTCGGTGGGTATATATTCTGTAAAGAGATTGCCTTGTACTCCATAGAGAAGTTTTTGTTGAGCCACTGCCAACGTGTCAGGAATGGGATTGTAACTATACACTCTCTGCAATGGCAGATAACCTCCCAAAGCTTCGGGTTGTGTATGGGGAGCATCCTGATAGGCATCGAGGTAGCAATATTCCCCGGGAGTCATAATGGCCCGATGCCCTGCACGGATAGCACGAAGACCACCTTCGCTCCCTCTCCATGACATGACAGTTACATTGGGTGCGAGACCTCCATCGAGAATCTCATCCCAACCAATAATCTTCCGTCCATGAGCATTAAGGAAAGAGTCGATTCTATGTATAAGGTAGCTTTGTAACTCATCCACATTCTCAAGTCCTTCGCTACTCATGCGTGCTTGACACAACGTACAGGTTTTCCATGACTGTTTGCTGGCTTCATCGCCTCCAATATGAATATATTCGGAAGGAAAGATTTCCATGACCTCAGTAAGAACATTCTCAAGGAATTCAAAGGTTTGTTCGTTACCAATACAAAAGTCTGATTCCTTATAAGGAATATGTGAACATGATAGTTCGGGATAAACAGCAAGCACCTCTTCTGAATGTGAAGGCATCTCAATCTCAGGGATGATAGTGATGTGGCGTTCTTGAGCATAGGCTACGAGATCTCGAATCTCATCTTGCGTGTAGTATCCTCCATGAGCTTGTACACTCCCCTCCTCCACATATTGGCGTTCTCCGTTCCACCATTCTTTCCAAGTAGCATGTGTACGCCAAGCAGCCTGCTGGGTAAGGCGTGGATAACGCTTGATTTCGAGACGCCAGCCTGCAGCATCTGTGAGATGCAGATGCAAATGGTTGAGTTTATAATGGGCCATAGCGTCTATCTGTTTCTTTACAAAGTCCACATCAAAGAAATGCCGCGACACATCGAGCATCAAACCACGATAAGCAAATCGTGGTTCGTCAATAATCGTGATTTGAGGGATGCTATTATCCTCTGCTATGAGCTGTAGAAGAGTTTGTAATCCATAGAAAAGACCAACGCCCGCAGTTGCCTCTACAGTTACCGATGTAGAAGCTACCGTCAGTCGATATCCTTCAGGGCTTTCAACTCCAGATATCCCATTTACCATCCTAAAAATGATTGCATTACAACGAGGTGTTTCATCTGCGTATTTTATATGAGAAAGAGGAGATGCAGAGATATTATCAAACAATAAAGAACGCTCTGACCTAGGAATTTTCATATGGATTTTTGTACGGCCATTAAGATAAAAACAACCTTCTGACAACTCAATTTGTTGCGGAATGGGTATTACATTAATCCCCTCTATATCATTAGCACAACCATACAATATTGTGCACAAAAATCCTATGGTTAGAAACATCCATTTCATGGTATAAATTAGTTACGTCAATTATTTTGGAGACCCCACCGTTCGTGGAAGAACCTTCCCTTTATCGCTCCCCACCAAACTCTTCACCACTAAAATCGATGCCCATCGGAGCTTGGAATACACGAAGGCCAAAAGTGGGAAGAACTGCAAAAACATGCTCGAAGATTTCACTTTGCAAGTGTTCGTAGGGAATCCAATCAGTGCCATCAGAAAAGAAGTACAACTCCAAAGGAAGCCCTTGAGCTGTAGGCTGGAGTTGACGAACCATGATAATCATTTGCTGATTGACACGATGATGTTGTCGCAGATAACTCTCAAGATAGCTACGGAAGATATGAAGATTTACCGTAAACTTGTCTTCACGTTCGATACCCTCAAGCCAACCGCGTTCCGAGAACTCGGCCATCTGCTCTTCAGAACAGAAGGAAATAGAGCGCATATCTATATATATAGATCGTTTCACTCGACGTCCCCCACTCTCTCTCATGCCTCTCCAGTTTTGGAATGAATCACTGATGAGTGCATAAGGCGGTATGGTAGTGATGGTCTTGTCCCAATTCTGCACCTTTACCGTGGTAAGAGTGACTTCAACAACGTCTCCGTCAGCACCATACTTAGGCATTGAAATCCAATCACCAGGGCGTAACATATCATTAGCAGAAAGTTGCACACCTGCAACAAGTCCCAAAATCATATCCTTAAACACGAGCATGAGCACTGCAGCGGAGGCTCCAAGAGCAGTGAGAATATATCCAGGATTCTTGCCTATAAGTACACTGACAATAATAATCAAAGCTATGCAGATAACAACAATCTTAAGCATCTGATATACACCCTTCAAAGGATGATTTTTGAGGCGATCTTGACGATTGGACAATTCGTATAGCGAGGTCAAAAATGTACACAATAGTTTGGCCATCACTGCAATCATATATATGCTATTTACTTTGAGCAGGAACTCAAGTATGGGAAATTCCTGCGCGAAAGCTATAGGCATAAACATTGCAATAAGTATAGGAGGAAGCAAGTGACCAATGTCACGCAGTAGCATATCATTGAAAAGGATGTCATCCCAAGAAGAACGAGTATGCTTAGTTACTCGCTTCACTAAAGGGATAAAAAGGTAACGGAAGAGCGTGTTTGCCAATAGTATAATAAGACCGATAATCACCAATACTATCGTCCAGTACACCCAATTTTCCTCATTACCAGCAATACCTAAAGCTCCGAGCCAACGATGGATAATTTCATTCATTTCGTTTGTTTTTATGTAAGTTAGAACAAAGATATAACAAAACGAGAAATAAATCCCTCTTTTTTTTGTTAAATCAATAAAAAGATATAATTTTGCACCGTTTTTCATAACGTTTATCATAACAAAAGGTTGGTTCCGTAGCTCAGCTGGATAGAGCAACTGCCTTCTAAGCAGTAGGTCTTGCGTTCGAGTCGCAACGGAATCACAAAAAAGGAAAGAGCCAAGTATCGTTGATATTTGGCTTTTTTATTCATATCCCCCACTTTCTATTCGTGATATTTGGCATTCTTCTCGGTTTACACTAACTTTGCGAGATTATAAGGTATTTACATATATGGCAGACGTAATAAAGCATGACGGCATAGTGGACTCCATAGAGGGAGATTGCATCCACGTACGCATCGTACAAGCTTCGGCTTGTGCAACTTGCGGTGCTAAGAGTCTATGCTCAGCTGCCGAAAGCAAAGAGAAGATTGTCGACATATATGGTGCCGACGCCAAAGCCTATCAAGTAGGACAAAGAGTGATGGTCGAGGGAGCAGCAACAATGGGAATGAAGGCTGTTCGCCTCGCTTTTCTTTTCCCTCTCCTACTGCTTGTAGCTGCCATATCCGTTGCCATGTGGCTTACTAAGGACAACGAAGCTGTAGCTGCCTTAAGCGCATTGCTTGCACTTGTGGTATATTTTCTTACACTTTTTGCGTGCAAGAAACGATTGATGAGAGAATTTACGTTTATAATAAAACCTATTTAATACTTTAGTAGTAATGAACACAATTTTGGTAGCAGTGATTGCATTGGGAGCGACAGCGCTGGTTTTAGCCGGTGTGCTGTTCATCGTTTCCAAGAAGTTTGCTGTAAAGGAAGACCCACGTGTGGGACAAGTTGCCGAGGTGTTGCCGCAAGCTAATTGTGGTGGTTGCGGATTCCCTGGCTGTGCGGGATTTGCTGATGCTTGCGTCAAGGCAGCTTCACTCGACGGACTGATGTGTCCCGTAGGTGGACAGGCTGTTATGACTCAGGTGGCCGATATTCTCGGACTCAGCGCAGGTACAGCCGAGCCTAAGGTGGCCGTGGTACGTTGTAACGGAACGTGCGAGCATCGTCCACATACCGTAGTGTATGACGGCGCCGCATCATGTAAGATTGCCCACGCTACAGGTTGTGGTGAAACAGGCTGCGCCTATGGCTGTTTGGGTTGTGGCGACTGTGTAAAGGCATGTCAATTTGATGCGATCCACATGAATCCTGAGACTGGACTTCCCGAGGTTGATGCCGACAAGTGTACTGCTTGCGGTGCTTGCGTGAAGGCTTGTCCTCGTGTGATTATTGAATTGCGCAACAAAGGTCGCAATGGTCGCCGCATGGTAGTGCTCTGTGTCAACAAAGAAAAGGGTGCCATCACCCGCAAGGCCTGCGAAGTTGGTTGCATCGGTTGCAGCAAGTGCCAAAAGGTATGTCCGTTCGAGGCTATTACCATTGCCAACAACCTTGCCGACATCGACTACGAGAAGTGTAAGTTGTGCCGCAAGTGCGAAGACGAATGTCCGCAGCATACCATCGTTGCCGTGAACTTCCCCGCAAGAAAGCCCAAACCTGCTCCCGCAGCCGAAGCGCCTAAAGCAGAAGCCCCCAAGGCAGAGGCATCTAAAGCAACAGAGAACACAGAGAAATAAGAAACGGAGTTAGTAGCACTAAACTCTAAACATAAAACTCTAAACAAAATTATCGTGAAGACTTTTAGAATAGGTGGTGTACATCCATCAGAAAACAAGTTGTCGGCAGGCAAGAAAATCGAGCCCATGGCATTGCCCAAACAGGCAGTGTTTCCCCTGTCTCAACATATCGGTGCCCCTGCCGTGGCTTGTGTGGCCAAAGGCGACATGGTGAAGGTCGGTACCAAGATTGCCGATGCGGGCGGTTTTGTGTCGGCGGCTATCTTCTCATCCGTATCGGGCAAGGTGGCCAAGATAGACTCTGTCATCGATGCCAGCGGATACCGCAAGCCTGCCATCTTCATCGATGTCATCGGTGACGAGTGGGAAGAGAGCATCGACCGCAGCGAAGAACTCGTGACTGAATGCACCCTTGAACCGGCAGAGATTGTAGCCAAGATTAAGGATGCCGGTATTGTAGGTATGGGTGGCGCTTGCTTCCCCACACACGTAAAGCTCACACCTCCCCCCGGAAGCAAAGCCGAGTGCGTCATCATCAATGCTGTAGAGTGTGAGCCCTACCTCACTGCCGACCATCAGTTGATGCTCGAGAAGCCCGAGGAGATTCTCATGGGTGTATCACTCCTCATGAAGGCCGTGAACGTAACCAAAGGATATATCGGCATCGAGAACAACAAGCCCGATGCCATCGCCCTAATGAAAGAAAAGGCTGCCAAGTATCCCAACATTGAGATCGTTCCCCTCAAGGTGCAATACCCTCAGGGTGGTGAAAAACAGCTCATCGATGCAGTCATCGGCCGTCAGGTGCCCAATCCTCCTGCGATTCCCATTGCCGTAGGTGCTGTGGTGCAGAACGTGGGTACCGCCTATGCCGTATACGAGGCTGTCATCAAGAACAAGCCCCTCTTCGAGCGCGTGGTGACAGTAACCGGTAAAGCCTTGGCCAATCCCTCAAATTTCCTCACTCGCATGGGAACTCCCATGAACATGCTCATTGAGGCCGCTGGTGGCATGCCTGAGAATACAGGTAAGATTATCGGTGGTGGTCCCATGATGGGTAAGGCACTCTTGAATGCCGAGGTACCCATCTGCAAGGGTAGTTCAGGTGTGTTGCTCATGACCGAGGAGGAGTCTGTGCGTGGCAAGGAGCAGAACTGTATCCGCTGTGCCAAGTGCGTGAGCGCATGTCCTATGGGTCTCGAGCCCTACTTGCTTGCCAAGCTCGGAGAGTATGGCGACTGGGAGCGTGCCGAGAACGAGGACATCATGACCTGTATCGAGTGTGGATGCTGCTCATTTACTTGTCCGTCAAACCGTCCGTTGCTCGACTGGGTACGCTTGGCAAAGAACACAGTAGGTGGCATCATCCGTGAGAGAAACATGAAGAAGTAAAACTATCAACCACGGATTACACAGATTTAACAGATTTTATAATCAATCCGAGGAATCCGCGCAATCTGTGGTGAAAAGAATAAGATTATGGCAAATAAACTAAAACTCTCCTTGTCGCCCCACGTACATAGTGGCGACAGCGTAAGCAAGAATATGCGATGGGTAATCATCGCTATGCTGCCCGCCATGTTGTGGTCGTTCTATGCGTTCGGCCTTGGCGCAGTGATTGTCACCGCTACCTCGGTGGCATCGTGCGTCTTCTTCGAGTGGGCAATCAACAAGTTTATCCTTAAGAACAACCAGTGCACCCTGTGCGACTACTCGGCTGTGGTTACAGGTATCCTGCTCGCCTTCAACCTCCCCGCCAATCTGCCCCTATATATTATTATAATAGGTGCGCTGTTTGCCATTGGCGTAGTGAAGATGACCTTCGGTGGTTTGGGTTGCAACCTCTTCAACCCCGCCCTCGCCGCTCGTGTGTTCCTGCTCATCTCTTTCCCTGTGAAGATGACACAGTTCCCCGAGGTTGGTCAGATGACTGCTTATGCCGATGCTATTACTACAGCTACTCCGATGGCAGCTATCAAAGCACAGTTATCTACAGGTGTAGCTTCGGGTATTAACCCCTGGGATCTCTTCCTCGGTAATGTTGGTGGCTCGCTCGGTGAGGTCAGCGCCCTGTGCCTGCTCATCGGCTTGGTTATCCTCCTGGTGTCAAAGACCATTACTTGGCACATCCCCGTATCGATCCTCGCAACGGTGTTCGTGCTCAGCGGCTTGCTCCATATCGCCTACCCCGTTGAAGTAGCAACTCCTTGGCATCATCTCTTTGGTGGTGGTTTGATGCTCGGTGCTGTGTTCATGGCTACCGACTATGTCACCTCGCCCATGACCGCCAAGGGCCAACTCCTCTACGGCTTCTGCATCGGTTTCCTCACCGTGCTCATCCGCATCTTCGGAGCCTACCCCGAGGGTATGTCATTCGCAATCCTTATCATGAATGCGTTTGTACCGTTGATTAACAATGCGTGCAAGCCCCAACGTTTTGCAAAGGAGGTAAAGAAATGAAGAAACTCGCATCATCCCTGACCAATATGCTCCTCGTGCTGACGCTCGTGTCAGTCGTGGCAGCATTCCTGCTGGCCTATGTCAACAATGAGACCAGCAGCACCATCGCCAAGATCAACGAAGAGGCGCTGAGTGCCGGCATCAAGTCGGTGCTGTCTGTCGGTGCCGATGAAGAGATCACCACCACCGAGAAGGATGTCGACGGCTTCGTCGTGTACGAGGTCACCCGCGACAGTGCGTGGATAGGTACTGCCGTGAAGTCGACCGACAAGAGCGGCTTCGGTGGCGACATCGTAGTGCTCGTGGGCTTCAATGCCGAGGGTGCCATCCAAGGCTACGAGGTGCTGAGCCATGCTGAGACCCCCGGCCTCGGTGCACGCATGGGCGAATGGTTCCGCACCGCTACCTCAAGCGAGGTGAAGAAGGTGGGCGTACTCTCCAAGGTGTTCTTCGGCAACCCCGACCCTGCAGGCAGCCACAACATCATCGGCCGCAACCTGTCCGAGGGCGACCTCAAGGTGACCAAGGATGGTGGCGACATCGATGCCATCACCGCATCGACCATCACCTCACGCGCCTTCCTCAATGCCGTGAACAACGCCTACAAGGTGTTCAAGGGCAATGTGTCGGACGCTAACTCGGGAGCAACAAGTCAACAGTAAGAAAATTTTAACCACAGATTACACGGATTACACTGATTCCTTATAATATCCCGAATAGTGCGAATACCTCTATCAATAATCTGAGAAATCTGAGTAATCCGTGGTTAGAAACAATGCATATTATGAACAACTGGAAAGTATTTTTTAATGGTTTGGTTAAGGAGAACCCCACCTTTGTTCTTCTTCTCGGTATGTGCCCCACGCTGGGTACCACCTCATCGGCACTCAACGGTATGTCGATGGGGCTTGCCACCACGTTCGTGCTCATCTGCTCGAACATCGTTATCGCCCTGCTCAAGAACCTCATCCCCGATAAGGTGCGCATCCCTGCCTACATCGTCGTCATCGCCTCGTTCGTGACCCTGCTGCAGATGCTCATGCAGGCCTACCTGCCCTCGCTCTATGCCAGCCTCGGACTCTTCATCCCCCTCATCGTGGTGAACTGTATCATCCTGGGCCGTGCCGAAGCCTTCGCAGCCAAGAACACCGCCCTACCCTCACTCTTCGATGGCTTGGGCATGGGTCTCGGCTTCACCTGGGCACTCACCCTGCTCGGTGCCGTGCGCGAACTCCTGGGTACAGGAGCCGTGTTCGGTTTCACCCTCCTCCCCTCGGCTACCAACATGCTCGTCTTCGTGCTTGCCCCCGGAGCCTTCATCGTGTTGGGTTACTTGATTGCGATTGTGAATAAGATAAAGAAATAAATTAATTTATGATTTGTGATTGATGATTGATTTTCCTGAACGCAGTTAAGCGAAGTTTCCGCGAGGCAATCAAATCAGAAATCAGAGATCCAAAATCAGAAATCACTTTATGGAATACATATTGATTTTCATCTCAGCGATATTTGTCAACAACGTAGTGTTGTCGCAGTTCCTGGGCATCTGCCCCTTCCTCGGCGTATCCAAGAAAGTAGAGACCGCCAAGGGCATGGGCCTGGCCGTGACCTTCGTGCTCGTCATCGCCACCATCGTGACCTACCTGTTGCAGGTGTGGGTGCTCAACCCCTTCGGCCTGCAATACCTGCAGACCATCGTCTTCATCCTCGTCATCGCTGCCCTCGTGCAGATGGTCGAGATCGTGCTCAAGAAACTCTCTCCTTCGCTCTATCAGGCGTTGGGCGTGTTCCTTCCCCTCATCACCACCAACTGCTGCATCCTCGGTGTGGCCATCCTCGTAGCCAATGGCACCTATAACGGTCAAGGCCTCGAGCCCAACCTCCTCACCGGCATCATCTTCGCCTTGGCAACAGCCCTTGGCTTTGCCCTGTCACTCATTGTCTTTGCCGGATTGCGCGAGCAGCTCAGCCTTGTGCGCGTACCCAAAGGTATGGACGGCATGCCCATTGCACTCGTTGTAGCAGGCCTTTTGGCGCTTGCATTTATGGGCTTTAGCGGCATCGATAAGGGTATCGCCCTCTTCTTCAACTGATATAGCCACAATAAAGATGCATACAATTCTAAGGAGATATATCCTCACTACACTCGTCATTTGCATGAGTTGTGCTGTATTTGGCCAAGACCAGGCACAAGCCCGCAAATGGTTTGTCGAGAAGGAGTATGCGAAGGCCAAGCCCGTGTTTGCCAAGTTGGTAAAGAATAACCCCAAGAGTGGAAGTATCAACTATTGGTATGGCGTGTGCCTTAACGAGACAGGTGAACATGCCAAGGCACTCCCCTACCTCAAAAAAGCTATTGACAGCGATGTAGAGAATGCTTACAGATACATCGGAGACTACTATCTATCCGATGGTATGTATGAAGAAGCACTTGGCTACTACGACCAGTATCTTGAGAGAGTAGAACCTACCGACACCATGTTTGCTATCTATACTCGACGAGCTGAGAGAGCAAAGCATGAGCTCAAGTTCTACAAACGCGTCGAGAAGGTTGTGTTTGTAGACAGCATCGTAGTTGGAAAAGACAAGTTTCTGTCTGCCTATCTACTGGGCAAGGAGTGTGGAGACATAAGCAAGACCCGTGATATGTTGGGAGGCAACACCTCTACCGAGGGAACGGCCTACCGTACAGAGATGAGTGATAAGATATACTATAGCGATATCGATGTCAACGGACGTATGCAACTGTACATGTGCTACAAGATGCTCGATAACTGGAGCAAGCCCACAGCCTTGAACGGACTTCCTGAAGGGGACAACAACTATCCCTTCCTTCTGGCCGACGGAGTGACCATATACTTTGCTAACAACAATTCCAATGGATTGGGAGGGTATGACCTCTACATAACACGCTACAACAGCGATACCGACCGTTTCTATATGGCCGAGAACTTAGGAATGCCCTTCAATTCACCAGCCAATGATTACATGATGGTCATCGATGAGGTGAACCATCTCGGGTGGTTTGCCACCGACCGCAACCAACCCGAAGGTATGGTGTGCATCTACACGTTCATCCCCTCTGAAACCAAGGAGTACTACAATTATAAGGAAGACCGCTTCGAGAATATCCGCAATGCTGCCCAGATACATAGCATCGCCACTACACAAACCAACCAGGAAGCAGTGCGAAAAGCACAGCAAGCGCTCTTCAAGTTAGGATTGGAGACTCAGTCTGAGGATAAGAAAAACGATTTCACCTTCGTCATCGACGACTTCACAGACTATCATTCCTTGGATAATTTCAAGAGCAGCGAGGCACGCCAACTCTACAAGGATTGGACTACCAAACAAGAGACACTCAAGAAGCTCGGACAAAAGCTTGAAGAGCAGCGCAATCTCTATACCCACTCATCAGGCAACGAGCGTCGTAAGATGTCCAATGAATTGTTGCGCATGGAGCAGCAATACGAACAACTTGAGAGAGAGATTATGGGCATGCCCAAGGCCATACGCAACCTTGAGATAAACCATAGGCAACGATGAATGGGGGTCAGAGGAAGCCTGCCCCTCCCAAGGAGGGGTGACTTAGAAGCAAATTATTAACCACTAAATAAAAGTCCCCTCATAACTCCTCCGCGATGCCCACTCTTAACAAAATGCCCTCTTACTACGCCCCCTCGGAGCTCATCATCAATGAAGATGGTTCCGTTTTTCACCTCCACCTGTGTCCCGAACAGTTGGCACGTAAAGTAATCCTCGTTGGAGATCCTGGACGTGTAGCTGCCGTAGCTGTCCATTTCGATGCTGTAGAGTGTGACATCTGTAGCCGTGAGTTTCACACCATAACGGGTACATACAAAGGCAAGCGCATCACCGTGCTCTCTACAGGCATTGGCTGCGATAACATCGACATCGTGGTCAACGAGCTCGACGCCTTGGCCAATATCGACTTTGCCACCCGCACACAGAAGTTCACGTTCAGTCAGTTGGAGATGGTGCGCATAGGCACTTGTGGCGGTCTGCAGCCCCACACTCCCGTAGGCACCTACATCTGCTCACGCAAAAGCATCGGTTTTGACGGACTGCTCAACTACTATGCCGGACGCAACGAAGTGTGTGACCTCGAGTTTGAGCAAGCCTTCACCCAGCACATGCAGTGGAATCCACAGAAGGGAGCTCCCTACGTCATCGACAACAATGCCGACCTCCTCGCCCGCATCAATCAAGGCGATATGGTCAATGGTGTCACCATTGCAGCAGGAGGTTTCTTCGGTCCACAAGGACGCAAGTTGCGCATTCCCCTCGAAGACCCCGACCAGAACGACAAGATTATGTCCTTTGAGTATGACGGGCATCTCATCACCAACTTCGAGATGGAGGGTTCGGCGCTCGCAGGCCTATCACGCCTGCTCGGTCACAAAGCCATGACTGTGTGCATGGTTATCGCCAATCGTCGGGCCAAAGAGGCCAACACGGCCTATAAGAACAGCATTGATGACCTCATTGTAAAGGTCTTGGAAAGAATTTAGATTTGGCAACAGACAACAGACTAAGAAAAACGGAGCGATACACACCCCGAAGGAAGACTTTCGTCTGTTATCTGTAGTCTGTTGACAACCCTACACAAAAAAATAAAAATATATGGAACCCACCTTCAACTACCCCACCCTTAACAAGGCTGCTCGCTATGAACAGTTTATCAGCGATTTTCTCCCTTATATTGCCGACGAGCACGAAGAGGTGAGCGTGTTGGCCAACACAACAGCCGCCTTGCGCCAAGCCTTTGGTTGGTTCTGGATAGGATTCTACCTCGTACGCCATGAGCAGCTCATCCTCGGTCCCTTCCAGGGCGACGTAGCTTGTTACCGCATCCGCCATGGACGTGGCGTCTGTGGCACCGCTTGGGCCGAAGCCATCACGCAAGTCGTCCCTGACGTAGAGCAGTTCCCCGGACACATCGCTTGCAGCGGCAGTTCACGTTCCGAGATTGTGGTTCCCCTCATCTCCCATGGCACCGTACGTGCCGTACTCGACATTGATAGCGACACTCTCGCCACCTTTGACGACATCGACCGCCACTACCTCGAAATTCTATGCGCCCACCTCAGCCAAGGGTTGTATGGAGAGAGATAACTAACTTGATAGACGATACAATACGACAGACGCCTGTTATTCAAATCATTGCCCAATACCATATAAAGTATATCTACCACTTAGTTTGACCACCACCATCTATAATATAGGTAAAAAAACAGATGCTGTCCAAAACATAGTTTGTCATTCTGAACAAAGCAAAACTACCTTTAGGCCTCCGTTAAGGCAATCTTGCAAAGTCTCTTGCCTAGTCCCTGGCGGGATCCTTCCTACATCAGGATGACAATCACGCTGAAAATTTGAGCGATTGAACAACTGTTATATTATTACTATAATGTATTGTAGGTAGTGAGTTCGGGCAGAGCCATGAACTTGGCATCTTCTACCGAATAATCGACTGTTTCCTTGAGGTGTTTTGTTGTACTTTAAGATGAGAGTTACATCATCTACTTTCCCGGACGATACATTGCATAGAGAGTGAGATTACCGAAATCCAGCGCCTTCTGCTCCTTGAGTTCGAAAGAGAAATGGTTATACAGAGGCACATTCCCATCCTTCAATGTTTCGAGGTAGCATCCCTCGCCCGAGGCATCAAGATAGCGCAAGAGTGCATCCATGAGAGGCTTCCCATAGTGCTGTCCCTGCTTGTCGATGCGTGTGGCAAAAGCCATCAGATACCCGTCGTCGTCGGTCTTGTGCCGGGAAGCCATCTTTTGAACTGCGGAATCAAAGCGTAGCAGCCTGTAAAGCCATTGCATGCCCATCTTTAGATACATCTTCACCCCACCAACCTTCAAGTAAGAGAGTATACCTGGCTCCGGGCTTTTCGGAGGGATGTATATCAATACGGAGTTGATTTCTTCACTATCGGCTATGCAGACTGCATTGGCGGGAGCAAGGGCTATAGATACAGCCCAGAAACGCTTTATCTTATCGTGATCGTATACTCCGCCGCAGATGTATTGGAACAGAGCATATTGCCCGAAACCATCGGCAAGCGTATCGGCAAAACGCTCAATATCATCGTGCTGCATGATGTAGCAATCCTTGAATGCAGAATCTCGTTGGGTGCTCATAGTGGTTCTTCTTTTCCACAAAAATAGTAAACTTTCATTCAAGCACCAAGATTTGTACGGACTTTCAAGACAGAATAAGAAATATTCAGAAAAACTTGACGTTTCTCGCTCGCTTCTTCGTATAATTGAGATGAACCTCTAATATACTTTCGCTCGCTGAAAGAAATATTCAAGTAAACTTGACATTTCTCGCTCGCTTCTTCGTATATTTGCAGAAATAACACCTTAATTTAATTATGAAGATATTTTTCCGGTCAGTCATTCTCGTTATTATGGCGCTTGCCACTCCGTTTGTAACGTTTGCACAAGACAGCGACAACACCTATCCCCACTCGGAGTGGGATTATGCCAAGGCCATCTTGATGCACACCCCAGGCGAAGAGCTCTTCGATGGCGTGATACACCCCTATGCAGGTCTGTTTGAGTACTACTTTGATGTAGACAAGGCAGCCGAGGAGCACCGGGGCTACATCAAAGCCCTCGAGCGTAATGGCATCGAAGTATACACCATACGCGAGTTGCTCAATCAGGTGCCCGTGGACAAACTGCGTGCTTGTGCCATGAGCGCACTCACCTACGACACCTCTGCCTTGACGGATACAGCAGCATCCGAGAACGAAGCGTATCGCCTCAGTACCATCGACCAGATGTCACGTGCCGACCTCATTCGCTGCATCCTATTGCGCCCCACGGTGAAGCTTCGCAACACTGCCAACAACACCGGAATAGAGGCCGTATACACTCATTCGCCGCTGATGAACCTCTACTTCACCCGTGACCAAAGCATCACGACTCCCCGTGGACACATCATCGCGCGGATGAACTCCACACAGCGTGCCGATGAAACGCAGATTGTGGCACTCTGCTATGAACAACTGGGTGTGAAGCCCATCCTCACCATCACTGGCGATGGTCGTCTCGAAGGGGGTGACTACCTGCGTGGCGGTACTATCTCATATATTGGCTGTGGCATGCGCACTAATCTCGATGCCATTGAACAAATCATGCATGCCGATGCCTTTGGGCACGATACCATAGCCGTGGTGAACGACCACAAGTGGTGGCAGATGCAAATGCACCTCGACACCTATTTCAATATCATCGACAAGGATCTATGCACACTCGTTGAAAGCCGTTTCCACGCTAAGGAGGATGAGCCCGAGTGGGTCACCGTAGACCTCTACACCCGCAATCCTGGAGAAAAAAACTACACGCTATCCCACCGTGAGATACCTTTTGTCGAATTCCTGAAGCAGAGAGGTTTCACCATCATCCCCATCAAGCTTGAAGATGAGTTGCACTATGCCAACAACTTTCTCACCATTGCACCGCGCCACATCATGGCGGTGGGTAATCAGTCAAGAGAGTTACAAAAGGCCCTTGTCAAACATGGCGTGAAAGTGGAGTGGATTCCCCTCGAAACACTTATCAAGGGCTATGGTGCAGCACACTGCATGACACAAGTCATCAAGGCCTGTCAATAAATACACCTTGTATTATTCGATTTCAACCACACTACCCAATATCGTATCTCTAAACGAGTTAAAGATATTGAGTTTGATGGGCTTATAGTCTGGTAAACTTTCGAGATACTCTAACTCAAACACCAAGCGAGGGTCAGTATCATGGCTTGCCTTATTGATTTCTGTCTTGCTTCCGAAGCGTGCTATAAATAAGTCCTTTACTCCCTTGCCTTTAATGTAGGGCATGAAGTAGTAGAGTTTGTTGAGTGCAATGGTAGAAAGGAATGACTTTGTCTTTCTTGTGTAGTAAATCTTGCTCGGTGCGTCATCCAAGAAATTATCCTAATTTTCTAGCTTTACCAATCCTACAAGGAGATGATCGATCAGGTCTAACGTATAGGTCTTCTTGGGAGTATTGACAACAAGGTTTACACGCTCCTCTGCGAACAAATCAAACTTGAATATTTGTTTCTTTTTGTGTATATGGGATTTGAAGATACAGGCTCTTCGTTATAAATCGCTCGATATAGACTCTTTCCAACTACTTCGACCACACCACAAACAAGTGTATTTCCCATCAAGAAAGCGCAACGGTCGTCAGATACTTCAGGATGGTGTGTGTGATTGGTGTGACAACGATTATTTATGATAGTCTCGACAAAGCCATGAGGCATATGAGAAGAAACGAAGTATTCCAAATCACCACACATGGCATATTTCCCAAACGACTCAACAGTTTGTAAAAACTTTACAACTAACATATATTCAAATATTTGATATAGTCAACACAAACTGAGCACACCAACTTTGCGTTAATGTAAAATTGTACAATTTTATATATATATTTGTAATTTCGTTATAGCATTAAAAGTTATAAGGGAGCTTTGAGCGATGAACTGTGAGCCCTAATGAGAAAATTGGAGCTGTTTGGTAGAAAAATTGGAGCTGTCCGTTTTGAAAATCGGAGCCGTCTGATAAAAAAATTGGAGCCGTCCGTTTTTGAAAAAGTCTTTGTCTGATTTTTCTAACGGACAAAGGCTTTTTTCAAGCAGTAGTTTCCTGATTTAGGTTGTCAGTTTTGAAGTTTATTCCTATAACAGGTTTACATGATTTTGTCTTATTCCTATATTAGGTGACAGGTTGCCTTCAGATATAGCAAGAGGTGGAGCAGATAACCGACCCCACCTCTTTGTATTATAAGCATCAATTACTATGCTTTCTTTCTCTTCTTCCTTACGAATAGTCCAACGAGACTGAGTAAAAAAAGCGTGAGTAACATAATGCAAACCTTAAGAATCTACGAATCTTATTACTTCTTGCTGAGGTCATAAACCACCTTCATCACAGCCTCACCGATAGCCTCGGCCTCCTCGGGAGAACCTGCCTCAGAGTATACGCGGATGATGGGCTCAGTGTTGCTCTTACGCAAGTGTACCCACTTGTCGGGGAAGTCGATCTTCACACCGTCAATATCGTTTACCTCTTCGTTGGCATAGATTTCCTTAACCTTCACGAGGATAGCGTCAACGTCAACATCGGGAGTGAGGTCAATACGGTTCTTCGCCATGTAGTAAGCGGGATAGGTCTTGCGGAGCTCACTCACGGTCATCTGCTTCTTGGCAAGATAGGTGAGGAAGAGGGCAATACCTACGAGAGCATCGCGACCATAGTGGCTGGCGGGATAGATGACACCTCCATTACCCTCACCACCGATAACGGCACCGGTAGCCTTCATCTTGGTTACTACGTTTACCTCACCTACGGCTGAAGCGTTGTACTCGAGGCCATACTGACGAGTAACGTCGCGTAGCGCACGGGTAGAGCTGAGGTTTGATACGGTGTTACCCGGTGTGTGCTGAAGGATATAGTCGGCAATGGTCACGAGGGTGTACTCCTCACCATACATATTACCCTTTTCATCGATGATAGCGAGACGGTCAACGTCGGGGTCAACAACAAAAGCAACATCGAGGTCTGAGTTCTTCATGAGACCCATGATGTCTGTCAAGTTCTTCTCCAAGGGCTCGGGGTTGTGCTGGAAGTCACCAGTGGGCTCGCAGTAGAGGCCTTCGATAGTCTCCACACCGAGCTGCTTGAGCAACTTGGGAAGTACCACGCCACCTACAGAGTTAACGCAGTCGATAGCTACCTTGAAGTTTGCCTTGCGGATAGCCTCAACGTCCACGAGGTCGAGAGCAAGTACGCTGTCGATGTGCTTCTGGTCGTATGAGTCATCCTTGGTGTAGTGACCGATGTGGTCGATGTCGGCAAACTCGAATGCCTCGGCAGCAGCGAGTGCAAGCACTTCGGCACCCTCAACAGCATTGAGGAACTCACCCTTCTCGTTGAGGAGCTTGAGGGCATTCCACTGACGGGGGTTGTGGCTGGCAGTAAGGATGATACCACCGCATGAGCCAGACATGGTAACAGCCAACTCTGTAGTAGGAGTAGAGGCCAAACCTATGTCGATAACATCGAAGCCCATACCCATGAGTGTGCCGCATACGCAGCTGCGCACCATCTCACCAGAGATACGAGCATCGCGACCCACCACAATCGTGTTGCTTGTGTTGGTAGTAGTCTTGCGGATTAATGTAGCATAAGCAGCTACAAACTTAGTGATGTCGAGCGGATTGAGACCCTCGCCCGCCACGCCACCGATGGTGCCGCGGATTCCTGAAATTGACTTAATCAGTGTCATAGTCTTTCCGGTATATAAGTGAGTTATTAAATGTTTGGTTCTATTATTCTCGTTCTGGTATATAGGTTATCTCATAATAGGTGGGATACACATATTGTGCAGCCATTGAGGTGCTTTCACCATGAGGCAATATCAAGCGCACCTTGGCAGCCTTGTCATTAGGACGTCCTGGAGTGATGTAGCTGAACGGTATCAGCCATCCGCCAGGAACAACGCTGCTGCTGTACACACTGAGCATATAGCCCTGAGTAAACGATGCGGTAAAGACATCGCCACTACGGCTACAGGTGAAGTAGTCCGGTGTATTGGCATACAGATTGCCTGAAATGGTATCGCCTGACTCTATATTCATCTCCAAGTATCGGGCCATGAACACACCACGGTCGCCATCTTCCATCATACGCCCCTCACCCTTGCGCTCAATCTGCATATAGACACCTCTATCCTCGAAGAGCACAAACTCGTTCTCATCGACATTGGTAATGGTATCTTTCTCAAACTCCTCCTTGCTGATTACCTTGATGCCCTGCTCGCGTATGAAATCCTCGATACACAACCTTTCCTTCTCTTTCATCTCGGCATATGTCTCGTAGTCCTCACACGAACACCACACGGTGGCAAATAGCGCTATTATTGCAACAAAAAAGTGTCTTCTCATTCAGTATGCTTGAAAAATCTCTACAAAAGTAATAAAAACGACATCAACATGTGCTATCTTATTACTTTTTTTTCAAATATTTATCCAATAATAACGGTTTTATGGCATATTAAACTCTGCCAGTCCCTTTTCGAATATCTCTATGGCCTCTTCCAATGTACCATCGTGCTGTCCACCCGAGGCATTGAGATGTCCTCCACCACTGAAATACTGCGCAGCAAACTTATTGCAGGCAAAGGTTCCTTGTGAGCGCAGCGACACGCGGATGAGATCCTTATCGGTATCCTCGCGCAGAAATGCCGAGAAGTAGATGCCCTTCATCTGCAAGGGGATATTGACCAAGCCTTCCGAGTCGCCCTTGTTGAAGTTGAACCGCGCCATCTCCTCCCTGCTCAGCGTGATAAGTGCGGCATGGAGCTCGGGGAACACGCGCATCTTCTCGTACAGCACATAACCCATCAGGCGCAGACGGCCTTCGGAGTAGTTGTTGAACACCTTATTATATATGCGGTCTTTATTGATTTCCTTCTGCATCAGCATACTGATGATGAGGTAGACCTCTTGCGTGCAGGGACCATAGGAGAAGCATCCAGTGTCGGTCATCATGCCGGTATATATGCACTCACAAGCCGCCTTAGAGAGTTGTTCGTATCCACCCATTGCCACGATGAGTCGGAACACCACTTCACATGTAGAAGACAATCGTGGGTAGGAGAACGACAAATCGCAGAAGTTATCGGGCTGCAGATGATGGTCTACGAGCACCTTCTTGGCTTTCGACTTCGCAATCAGCGATCCCATATCATCCACACGACTCAGCGCATTGTAGTCCATCGCAAAGATGACATCGGCCATAGCAATTATCAGCTCTGTCTTGTCGCGATACTTGTCAAACCTCAGTATATCTTGTGCACTGGGCAGCCACGCCAAGAAATCGGGGAATGCATCGGGCACTACCACCTGCGCCTCTTTACCCAATCCGCGCAAGTAATGGGCAAAGCCCAAGGTTGAGCCCAAGGCGTCGCCATCGGGGCCTGCATGGCAGGTAAGTACAAAGAAATTATTCTCGCTGATAATCGCTTCCAAGCGTTCAACATCATCTGTCTTAAATACATTCTCTATCATTCTGATTTGATACTAAACCTTTATTGGACAAAAGTACAAAAAAAATGGCACCATACCAAATGATGCCATTTTAAGATTTATATATACACGATTTACTCTGCAGCAGCCTCGTCGCCTTTCTTGCGGATGGCGCGCTTGCGGGTCTTCTTCTCAGGAGCCTGTACGGTAGTCTCCTTGATACCCGCCAACTCAGGGTCAATCATGATACGACCGCAATACTCACATACGATGATTTTCTTGCGCATCTTGATGTCGAGCTGACGCTGGGGCGGAATCTTGTTGAAGCAACCACCGCAAGCATCACGCTGTACATATACTACACCGAGACCATTGCGAGTGTTCTTACGGATACGCTTGAACGACTGCAACAGACGAGCCTCGATGGTACCCTCAAGCACCTTGGCACGGTCGCGGAGCTTCTCCTCCTCTTCCTTGGTCTCAGAAACGATTTCTTCAAGCTCGTTGCGCTTGTCCTCAAGGGCTGCAAGACGCTCTTCGAGCAAAGCATTGGTGCGCTCAATCTCTTCGTTCTTAACCTTGAGGTCGCCGGCATACTGGCGGAGTTTCTTCTCGCAGAACTCCACCTCGAGAGTCTGGAACTCGATTTCCTTGGCCAAGAGGTCGTACTCACGGTTGTTGCGTACGTTGTTCTGGTCCTCGGTATATTTCTCAATCATTGCCTTAGCCTCTTCAATCTTGTTGCGACGCTTAGCCTCTTCGCTCTTAATCTCTTCGATGCTTCCAGAGATATTTCCAATACGAGTGCGGAGTCCAGCTACCTCATCCTCAAGGTCCTGCACCTCAAGAGGGAGCTCGCCACGAAGAGTCTTGATGCGGTCTATCTCCGAGAAGATAACCTGCAACTGGTACAATGATTTCAACTTCTCTTCCACAGTATATTCCTGCGGATCTTTCTTGATGTCTTTTGCCATAGGTTACAAATAATTTATGGGATTTGTATTTAATGATGTTTTTACGATTTTAAGTTCGGGAAACTGGCTGGTCAATATTTCGGCAAATATATCTATCGTATATTGCTCGCTCTCGTAGTGACCCATCTCGGCAATCAGCAAATCACCTTCGTGACCGAAATAATCATGATAGCGCATCTCACCAGTGAGAAAGGCATCAGCACCTTGGGCGATGGCATTAGAAAGGAGGAAGCCACCTGCACCACCACACAGGGCCACACGGCGTATCTTGCGTCCACAAAGCTGGTTATGACGTATGCATTGGATGCCAAACAGAGCCTTTACACGCTCGAGGAAACATTGTTCATCTTCCTCAACAGGCAATTCACCTACGACACCCGACCCTGCCGACATGCCTGGCTTAGCATCGAGGAACGAGAGGTTCTCAAGTCCAAGCTTAGCGGCGATACGATGGTTCACCCCACCCTCGGCATTGTCCAAGTTGGTGTGAGCGGCATAGATGCCTACACCCTTCTGAATGGCCTTGATGACGCAACGTTCCACATAGCTCTGCCCTGTGATAGACTTGAGTCCACGAAACAACAGCGGGTGGTGGGCAACAATCAAGTTGCACCCCATACGCTCGGCCTCGTCGATGATGGCCTCGGTCACGTCTAAACACAACAAAGCCCCTGTAACTTCCTGCTCCGCTGTCAATCCAATTTGCAAGCCTGCATTGTCGTAACTGTCTTGCAAAGGCAGAGGCGCATACTGTTCAAGGGCGTCCAACACTTGTTTTGCCTTCATATTTCTCAAAAACGGTGCGAAGTTACGAATAAACGGGCAAATATCAAACATTTTCACTCAAAATACGCGCACATTATATAATAATCGCTATCTTTGCACAAATTGCGCATAGGCCAGTAGAGCCATTGAGCGGAAAATGTACAAAAGAAACTAATATATGCAAAAAAGCGACAGCATCGTTATCATCCCTACGTATAACGAGAAGGAGAATATCGAAAACATCATCCGCGCCGTGTTCGGCTTGGAGAAAGTATTCCACATACTTATCATTGAGGACGGTTCGCCCGACGGTACAGCAGACATCGTCAAAGAGTTGCAGAAGGAGTTTCCCGAACGCTTGTTCATGATTGAGCGCACCGGCAAGCTCGGTCTCGGCACAGCCTACATCTGCGGTTTCAAGTGGGCTGTAGAACATAAGTACGACTATATCTTTGAGATGGATGCCGACTTCTCACACAACCCCAACGACTTGCCCCGCCTCTACAACGCTTGCGCCGAAGAGGGTTATGACCTGTCCATCGGTTCGCGTTACGTGAGCGGTGTTAATGTGGTGAACTGGCCCATGGGACGCGTGTTGATGTCGTACTTCGCTTCGAAGTATGTGCAATTCGTTACAGGCATCAAAGTGAAAGACACCACAGCCGGTTTCAAGTGTTATCGCCGTCAGGTGCTCGAAACGCTCGAACTTGACAAGGTACGTTTCAAGGGCTATGCCTTCCAGATTGAGATGAAGTTTACCGCCCACAAGTGTGGTTTCAAGATTAAGGAGGTTCCCGTCATCTTCGTCAACCGCGAGCTCGGAACCTCAAAGATGAACAGCAGCATCTTCGGTGAAGCCATGTTTGGCGTGATGCGTCTACGCTGGGACGGATGGTTCCGCAAATACCCGAAGAAGAATTAAGCTATTGATTTTCGCGCATATTATCTTAACACGTTAAACACAAATCATAACATGACCAACAACAAGAATCTCCCCGTATTGGGAACATTAGCCTTGGCAGGTCTCACCGCCTGCACAGGAGGTGACAAGAAGCAAGAAGCCGCTGCTCCTGAGCAGCCGATGAATATCCTCTTCATCATGTGCGACGACCACTCGTACCAAACCATCAGTGCTTACGACCAGCGCTATATCGAGACTCCCAACATTGACCGTATCGCCAATGAAGGAGTGCGCTTCACCAACAGCTTCGTGGCTAACTCTATCAGTGGTCCCAGCCGTGCTTGTATGCTCACAGGTAAGCACAGCCACGCCAATGGCTTCACCAACAACCACACCTATTTCGACGGTTCACAGCTCACCTTCCCCAAACTGTTGCAGGAAGCTGGCTATGAGACTGCTGTTATAGGTAAGTGGCACTTGGCTTCTAATCCTACAGGCTTCAACTACTGGGATATCCTTATCGGTCAGGGTGAGTACTATGACCCCTATTTCATCCGCAATGGAGAGAAGATACAGCGTGAGGGCTATGCCACCAATATCACCACCGATGTGGCTATCAACTGGCTCGATAGCTTGCGTAACCCTGAGAAGCCCTTCTGCTTGCTCTTGCACCACAAAGCTCCTCACCGCACTTGGATGCCTGACACTTGTGACCTCGAGCTCTTCAGCGACTCGAACTTCCCCGTACCTGAGACCTTCTACGACAACTACGAAGGCCGTATCGCCGCACAGCAGCAGGGCATGAGCATCGCCAAGGACATGAGCGTCGTATATGATCTCAAGATGGCCGACCGCGAGAACGAGCTCCACAGCCCTTATGAGGGTTGGGGACGCGAGATGTACCGCCAGCGCATGCGTCCCGATGTGCAAGCCGCTTGGGACCGCCACTACGATCCCGTAATCGCAGACTTCAAAGCACGTAACCTATCAGGTAACGAACTTGCAGAATGGAAGTTCCAGCAATACATGAGAGACTACTTGCGCGTTATCACCTCTATCGACCGTAACATTGGCGTCGTGCTTGAATACCTTGAGAAGGAGGGCTTGCTTGACAACACTATGATTGTCTACACCTCAGACCAAGGCTTCTATATGGGCGAGCACGGTTGGTTCGACAAGCGCTTCATGTACGAAGAGTCGTTCCGCACTCCCCTACTCGTACGTCTTCCCGGAGGAAAGAAAGGCGATGTGGCACAGCTCGTGCAGAACATCGACTACGGCCCCACCTTCCTTGACCTTGCAGGTGTAGAGGTTCCCGAGGAGATGCACGGAGAGTCCTTCCTTCCCTTGCTCAAGGGCGAGAAGACCGAGTGGCGCGATGCCCTCTACTACCACTTCTACGAGTATCCCGCCGAGCACTCTGTGAAACGTCACTATGGCGTGCGTGATGAACGCTACAAACTCATCCACTTCTACAACGACATTGACGAGTGGGAGTTGTATGACCTCAAGAATGACCACAACGAGCTCAACAACCTCTATGGTCAGCCCGGAACCGAGCGCATCACTAAGCGTATGATGAAGAAGCTCACCACACTGCAAGAGCAGTATGACGACCCCATCCGCAACCAAGAGTAATCGAAGGTACATATATAATTGAAATAGCACTGCTCAACGAGCGGTGCTATTTGTTTTGGTATAACATGAAGGCTGGTCATAGCTCAGAAAAATGCAAGTAAACTTGCTTTTTCTTTCGGCTTACACTACCTTTGTCTACATGAAGACAACGAAGCGAGTGCAAGAGTTCATCGGCAAGCAACAACTGCTGCCCAACGATGCCAAGGTGTTGGTAGCACTGAGTGGCGGAGCCGACTCAGTAACTCTGCTCAGGATATTGCTGAGCCTTGGTTACACCTGCCGTGCTGTGCATTGCAACTTCCACCTACGGGGCGAGGAGAGCAATCGCGACGAGCAATTCGTCACCGCACTATGCCACACGCTGGGTGTGGAGTGCGAGGTGGTGCACTTCGACACGCTGGCCCATGCCGCCGAGCATAAGCAATCGGTAGAGATGGCAGCACGCGAATTGCGCTACCGGGAATTTGAGCGCCTGCGCCAAGCATACGGCCTCGACGCGATTGCCGTGGCACACCATCAGGACGATGCCGTAGAGACACTACTGCTGAACCTCATACGCGGAGCGGGCATCAATGGTCTCACGGGAATGCGCGTCAAGAACGGACCCATCGTGCGCCCGCTGCTGTGCCTCACACGCGAGGAGATCGTCAACTACCTCGAATACTTGGGACAGCCCTACGTGACCGACAGCACGAACCTCACCGACATGTATGCCCGCAACAAGGTGCGTCTGCAACTGCTGCCCCTGATGGAGCAGATAAACCCTGCTGCCAAGAGCAACATCATGCAAGCGGCCATCCACCTGGGCGAGGCATCCGTCATATATAATAGGGCCATGGGTGAGGCCTGCGCACGCATCGTCACAGCCCACGCCGACGGAATCGACATCAGCATCGAGGCTCTGCTCGCGACCGAGGTGCCCCACGCACACCTGTTCGAAATGCTGCGCCCCTATGGCTTCAATTCGGCACAGGTGGCCGACATCTTCCGCTCGCTTACCTCGGAGGCTGGACGCCTGTTCGAAGCGGAGGGATACACCCTACTGCGCGACCGCACCCATCTGCTGGTGCGCAGCAAAGCGGCATCGGCAACAACCGACGACACCGCCTACATCCTACCCCAAGAGGGTACCATGATGTTGCCCGACGGCACACGGCTCTCAGTGTGCAGCATAGTGACCGATACCACATGGCAAGTGCCCAAGCGTAACGACGTGCTGTGCCTCGATGCAAGCCGCATAAACGAACCGCTCACGCTGCGCCACCCCCGACAGGGCGACCGTTTCACTCCTTTCGGGATGAGGGGGAGCAAACTTCTGAGCGACTTCTACACCGACATCAAGTTGCCCCAGACCGAGAAAACACGCCAATGGCTCCTATGCCATGGGGAGGACATCGTATGGGCCGTAGGGCTGCGCGGGAGTGAACGATACCGACTGGACAAAACGCCCGAGAGAGTCATCTGCATCGAACTTCTTAACTCCCAAACAAAAAAGACTAAAAAGTAAAGATGATATACCCGAATAATTTCGAACAAAAGATAGGTTTCGACCAAATACGCCTCCTCCTCGGTGGCCGATGTCTGAGCACATTGGGCAGAGACAAGGTGGAGGAGATGAGGTTCTCCACGGATAGCGAGGAAGTGACCCGCCTGTTGGACGAAACGACCGAATTCGTGCGCATCATACAAGAGGAGGATGCGTTTCCCTACCAACATTTCTTCGATGTGCGCCCCGCCCTGCACCGCGCCAGCATCGTGGGCATGTACCTGGACGAGGGCGAACTCTTCGACCTACGCCGCTCACTGGAGACGATAAGTCAGATTATCTCCTTCTTCCACAGGAATGAAGAGGAGCCCAGCCTATACCCCAACCTGGAGTTGCTGGCTGGTGAGGCACAGGCCTTCCCTACCCTCATACGCCGCATCGACGGCATCGTCAATAAGTTTGGAAAAATCAAGGACAACGCCTCGCCTGCCCTTGCCAATATACGCCGCGAGTTGGCCGCCACAACGGGTAGCATATCGCGCACGCTCAATTCAATACTACGCTCGGCACAAGTCGAAGGCATCGTAGAGAAGGATGTGAACCCCACGGTGCGTGACGGCCGTTTGGTGATTCCTGTGGTGCCAGCCCTGAAGCGCCGCATCAAGGGTATCGTACACGACGAGTCGGCCACAGGCAAGACTGTCTACATAGAACCCGCCGAGGTGGTGGAGGCCAACAACCGCATACGCGAACTCGAGGGCGAGGAACGCCGCGAGGTGATACGCATCCTCACGGAGTTTACCGACGAGGTACGTCCACAGATTCCTGAGATACTGGAGTCCTACTCCTTCCTGGCCACCATCGACTTCATCCGTGCCAAGGCACTCATGGCCATCGACATGGATGCCATACGCCCCGAGTTATGCGACCATCCCCACATCGACTGGGTGGAGGCCGAGCATCCCTTGCTGCGCATCACGCTGGCCAAGCACAACAAGAAGGTAGTACCGCTCGACATCAAGTTGAGTCGCGAACAGAGAATACTCATCATATCGGGGCCCAACGCCGGCGGCAAGTCGGTGTGCCTGAAGACTGTGGGACTCTTGCAATATATGTTGCAATGTGGCCTGCTCATTCCCCTGAAGCGGGCGAGCCGTGCCGGCATATTCCGTAGCATCTTCATTGACATTGGCGATGAGCAGAGTATCGAGGACGATCTCAGCACCTACAGTAGCCACTTGTTGAATATGAAGAACATGATACGCGAGGCCAATGCCGAGAGTCTCATCCTCATCGACGAGTTTGGTAGCGGCACCGAGCCCCTCATCGGAGGTGCCATTGCCGAGGCAGTGCTACGCCGCTTCAATACCAAGCAGGCCTATGGCGTCATCACCACACACTACTCGAACCTGAAGCAGTTTGCCGATAGCCACGAAGGGGTGGTCAATGGGGCCATGCTCTATGACCGACACCTGATGCAAGCGCTCTACCAACTCCAGATTGGCAACCCCGGCAGTTCGTTTGCCGTGGAGATAGCCCGCAAGATAGGACTCCCCGAGGAGATCATTGCCGATGCTTCAGAGATTGTGGGTAGCGAGTACATCCAATCGGACAAGTACCTGCAGGACATTGTACGCGACAAGCGCTATTGGGAAACCAAGCGACAGAACATACGCCAGAAGGAGAAACAACTCGAAGCCCTCATCGCCCAATATGAAGGCGAGATGGAAGAACTGAAGAAGTCGCGCAAGAGTGTCATTCGCGAAGCCAAGGAGGAGATGAAACAACTCTTGCAGGAGTCGAACGCACGTATCGAGAACACCATACGCACCATCAAGGAGGCACAGGCCGAGAAGGAGCAGACACGCCAAGCGCGCCAGGAACTGGCCGAATGGCGCGAAACCGTGACCGACAATACCTCAGACGAGTACGAAACACGCATCCAACGTAAGATGGAGCAACTCAGAGCCAAGCAGGAACGTAAGAAAGAGAAGAAGAACAGAAAGGAAACCTCCTCTAACTCCTTCCAAGGAGGAGGACTTGGCTCCGCGATGACCGTATCACCTCTCTCTGGGAGGAGCGGGGGGGAGGCCGCTCTCACTGTAGGCTCTCTCGTGCGCATCAAGGGCCAGCAAACCATCGGCACCATAGAGCAAATCAATGGCAAGAATGCCACTGTAACTTTCGGCATGATGCGCACCGTGACCAAACTCTCTAAACTGGAGCCCTCGACACAAGAGGCCGCACGCCAACAGGAGGCCGAGCGTCCTCGTGCCTATACCTACCTGAGCAAAGAGACACAGGAGAACATCTCGGAACGCCGCCTACACTTCAAGCAGGACATCGACGTGCGTGGTATGCGTGGCGAAGAAGCCCTGCAGGCTGTCACCTACTACATCGACGATGCCGTACTGCTCAGCATGCCCCGCGTACGCATCCTCCATGGCACGGGCAATGGCATCCTGCGCACCCTCATACGACAATACCTGCAGGCCAACCCCGCTGTGGCAAGTTGCCGCGACGAGCACGTACAATTTGGCGGCGCAGGCATCACGGTAGTGGAACTAAATTGAAGATACGGCAATGAAAACAGAACTTTGCTCCTACAGCCTCGAAGCATGCCACACGGCAGCACGTTTGGGGATAGACCGCGTAGAACTATGCGCCTCGCCCTCTGACGGAGGCATCACCCCATCCTTGGGGATGATGACGGAGGCTTGCGCCATCCCCGGCATTGAGGTCTGCATCATGATTCGTCCGCGAGGAGGCGACTTCCTCTATTCGGATGAAGAGTTCCGCACGATGCTTCACGACATCGACCATGCACGCCAAGCAGGTGCCACGGGAGTCGTATTTGGCATTCTTACCGCTGAGGGCAAGGTGGACATCGAAAGGACAAGGCTTCTCGTAGAGGCATCGCAAGGGATGGATACGACTTTCCATCGTGCCATAGACATGACACAAGACTACCTGCAAGCCGTAGAGGATGTCATCAGCACCGGATGTACGCGCATCCTCACCTCTGGCGGATATGACAAGGCCGTGGAGGGCATCGACAATATTGCCCAAGCCGTAGCCATTGCCTCGCGACGTATTGAGATCATGGCCGGAAGCGGAGTTGTGGTATCCAATGCCCTGCAACTGGCCCAAACAGGAGTCGATGCTTTACACTTCAGTGCCAAGAAGATGATTCCCGGTCGTATGTTATACCGCAACCCTCGCATCTCCATGGGCGGCACATCGACCATAGACGAGTATGCCTTGAGGGTGGTCGATGAAGAGGAGGCTCAATCTATAGTAAAACTAATAAAACAACTGTAAATATGAAGAAAAAACACATCTCACTCATCCTTGTTGTTTTGGGCATCGTCGTTGCACTATTCGCCATATGCCACAAGCAGACATATTCTCCCGAAGTGGAGGAGGCTATCAATGCCTCATCGCGTCCCAAGGAACTACACCAACTCCTCGCGCAATATGAAGGAGCACATCGTGAGGCACTCGAGTACCTCATCACCTACATGCCCGATGCCGACCGAGACACCATGTCACTTGAGCTCCTGAAAGAGAATGTAGAGTATGCCCTTATAGCCCACGATAAGTATCCCTGGGCGCAGACCTTGCCCAAGGAGATATTTTATAGTGATGTGCTCCCCTACTACGTGGTGGACGAGGTACGCGACTCGTGGCGTCGCGAACTTCACGACCTGTTTGCTCCCGTCGTGGATACCTGCACCACGCTATATGACGCAATCTGTGCCGTCAACAAGAACATTCCTATGGTAACAGGTGTAGAGTATAACACCCGACGCGAGAAGACCAACCAGAGTCCGCGCGAATCAATACGCCAAGGCATGGCCTCATGCACCGGCCTCTCCATTCTCCTCGTCGACGCTTGCCGTGCGGTGGGCATCCCCGCCCGATTTGTTGGTACAGCCTCATGGCACGACAATCGTGGCAACCACAGTTGGACCGAGGTATGGTTGGATGGAGAATGGCGTGTCACCGAATATTACTACCCCAGTGCGCTTGACCACCTCTGGTTCATGGCCGATGCCGCCAAAGCCAACCCCAGCGACCGAAACTATGCCATCTATGCCACTCGCTTTGGTCAGGCGGCCGATTGGTTTCCCATGGTATGGTGCGCCAAAGAGGAGAACGTCCCCGTAGACTCGCTTCCCCGATATATCGGAGCCGAAAATGTGACACAACACTACATCGACCTCGCTCACGAACAGCAGAGACACCACATGGAGGCAGGCACGCACACCCTCCTACGCATTGTAGGCTATGCCAAGCAAGGAGCGACGCAACACTCTACGGACAGAGCCGTCATAGGAGTTGATGTGTTCTCTGGAACGATACAGATGGGAGGTGGCCTCACCGCAAGCCCCCTACAGGACATGAATGATCTGTTCACCCTCCTCGTGCCCAAAAACGCAACCTACGAACTGCGCTATGCCAATGGTTCTGGTGAGCAACAACGGCTGACAGTGAACGTGACCGATGCCCCCGTGACAACAAACATCTATTTGGAATAATTGAAAGTAAAGCTATGCATACCCTCCACTACCATGAGATAACTTCTGTAGACGAACTGCGGGAAATGCTTATGACGCATGAGCGAATAGAGAGGTGTGTCTTTCAAGACATGGACTTCTCGGAACTGACCGAGGAGAGCCACACGGCACGCTACTTTGACTGCCTATTTATGGGATGTACATTCAGTAAGCCCATGCGCATACAGATTGATAAGAGCTGCCTTATATTCTCGCACATCAGTGTCCCATATAACTGCTTCCGTAGTAGGTTGTATACCTCTGAAGAACTATATGATAGCTACGTCCAAGGAATACCAAGCAGTTATCATGAATGTTATGACTATAAGGTGTACGAACACTATCTACGCATGGGAAAACAAACCAAAGATATCAAGGAGACCTTGGCACGTACCCTTCACGACCATGCAATAAGTGATGCCTTGCACGACTTGTTGGCTCAATACAACGAACGCCATGTAGTAGGTGTTATGGGAGGACACGGCTTGCTTCGTACCGACCCGGCATATCGAAAAGTAGTGAATATCAGCAAACGGCTTACCGAAGAGGGATTCTTGATGATAAGCGGTGGTGGACCGGGAGCCATGGAAGCCACGCATCTTGGTGCTTGGATGGCGGGACGTACGATAGAGGAGGTAGACCATGCCATCAGCATCCTTGCTGAAGCCCCTTCATATAAAGATTCTTTATGGCTCGACACAGCGATGCGAGTACGCACTCTCTACCCCACCAACGATTTCGTAAGCCTGGGCGTACCCACTTGGCTGTATGGTCACGAGCCTGCTACGCCCTTCGCTACACATATCGCCAAATACTTTGAAAATGCCATACGTGAGGACGGCATACTAACCATAGCTAAAGGAGGAATCATCTATTCACCTGGCAGTGCGGGCACCATGCAGGAGATATTCCAAGACGCCGTTCAAAATCATTATCTGAGCTTTGGATATGCCAGTCCAATGATATTCCTTGACACTAACTATTGGAATGATGAAATGCCTGTATATCCTTTATTACAGCACCTTACCACCAAAGAAAAATACAAAAACTTGCTGTTATCTCTAACCGATGACGAAAATGAAATAGTAGCAGCAATAAAAGAATTCAGTTCGTCAACACCTCTTTAGGGCAATACTACTCGAACGTCAAGACTTCTATAGAGCTAAGCCTTTTATAGCTTATCGTCAATTTCACTGACAGTCTCTATAGCCTGTAGGCTTTGCAGAAACATCTTTTCTCGCAAGATGTATTCACTATACTTACGCTGAACCTTACGAACAAAAAGAGTGGTCTCTAACCCCGTGAAACGCCCATTGCGGCATAGCGAATCGGTGTAGTATACAGAATCGTTCTTAAGGCGCAGATAAGTTTCAACATTATCATTCCACACGTAACGATTTCGGCCATACTTGTGAGCCAAACGCATGGCATCGTGAACGTGACCAAAGCCTGCATTATAGGAGGCAAGAACAAAGTTGATACGTTCACTTTCTGGTACTCGACGAAAAAGATGTGAGAGGTAAGCAAAATACTCTGCCGCAGCGCGTACACTTTCATCCGGATCACGTTCCATACCCTCAGGAATGCCCATGGCACGAGCGGTAACAGGCATTATTTGCATCAAGCCCTGCGCACCTACATTGGAAACGGCAGCCGTATCAAACTTGGACTCCACATAAGCGACGGCAGCAAGCATCTTCCAATCCCACCCGACCGTATCGGCATAAACCCGAAAGATACTATCGTAGGGAGATATCCTAAACACAGGCAACACGGTATCAGCAACCATAGCATCACCTTCATCGCTGGATTGAGCAGATGACATTGGCTTGATAACTGCCACGAGCAGAACTACAACGGCAGCAATAATGACGCCTATAGTAAAGAAAGAAATTTTCTTCCGCTTACGCATACCCCTTATAAATCATCACATTCAGCCAACCAGCTTGCTGCACTGGCATCACTTGGCATGCGCCAGTCACCACGTGGACTGAGTGATACACTTCCCACCTTGGGACCATCGGGCAGGCACGAACGTTTGAACTGCTGCTGGAAGAAACGACGGAAGAACGTAGTAAGCCACTTCTTGATAATAGACCTATCGTACACTCCCTCAAAGGTAAGACAAGCAAGATAGTATATCTTCTTGGGGCGGTAGCCTGAACGCAGGAAGTGATAGATGAAGAAGTCGTGCAACTCATAGGGTCCCACAAGGTCCTCAGTCTTTTGCTTGATGGTACCATCAGCCTTAGCAGGAATAAGCTCGGGACTGATGGGTGTGTTCACAATATCGAGCAAGATGTCACGCACTTCAGCCTCGTAGTTATTCTGTGCCTCCCATTGTACCAAATGACGCACAAGAGTCTTGGGAATACCGGCATTCATGCCATACATTGACATGTGGTCGCCGTTATAGGTGGCCCATCCAAGAGCCAATTCCGAAAGGTCACCCGTACCTAAAACTATGGCATTCTCACGGTTAGCCACATCCATGAGTAATTGGGTACGTTCACGTGCCTGACTATTCTCATAAGTAGTATCGTGCACAGTGATGTCATGTTCAATATCCTTGAAGTGCTGTATGCAAGCCTCTCTGATGCTTATCTCGCGAACGGTGATACCGAGCAGACGCATGAGGTCCAAAGCATTATGATAGGTGCGGTCGGTAGTTCCGAAACCTGGCATAGTGACACCGATGATGCCCGTGCGTGGCAACTCCAGACGGTCGAAAGTGCGTACTGCAGCAAGCAGAGCTAACGTAGAGTCCAAACCACCCGAGATACCTATTACCACCTTTGAACAATGGATATGAGTGAGACGCTTAGCCAAGGCCACCGATTGTATGTTGAAAACTTCGTTACAATGGCTATCGAGTTCTTTACCCTGTGGCACGAATGGCAACTGCGCAAAGTGGCGTTTGAGCACTCCTTCTCGTTCAGTGATGGGAGCAGTATGGATGTGCGTAGCCTTGGGGTAAAGGTCGGCCTGTGCGGTGGCAAACGTGGTGTTGCCACGACGTTCCATGCGTAACTTATCGAGGTCAATCTCCGAGCAAACGAGTTGAGCATCGAAGCAGAAACGCTTTCCCTCGGCAATCATGGCACCGTTCTCGGCCACAAGTGCCTTACCGGCAAATACAAGGTCGGTGGTCGACTCACCATAACCACTACTGCTATATACATAGCCAGCCATGCAACGCGCTGACTGCTGCATGACGAGTGAGCGCAGATAGTCATGCTTACCCGTCACCTCGTCCGACGCCGAGGGATTGAAGATAATCTCCGCTCCCTGTAGAGCCAATGCCGAACTGGGGGGAGTTACACTCCACAAATCCTCACAAATCTCTACACCGAAAGCATAGCGCCCCGTGTGAAATATCTGATACGACCCAATATGGACGGACTGACCTGCATAAAAGATATTGTCTTCCATGCGCAAATTGTAGCCCGTAGTGAACCAGCGGCGCTCGCTAAACTCACCATAGTTGGGAATATAGCACTTGGGTACAATGCCCAAGATGCATCCTTGCTGCAACACAAGAGCACAATTGTAAAGTGCTCCGCAAACATAGATAGGAGCACCTATTATATATATATCGTCATAAACCTTCGTTGCCTCAGCAAAACGAGCAATGGCCACTTCTGTCTCCTGCAGTAATGTCTGTTGGGTAAGCAAATCGCCACACGTATAACCAGTGACACACAACTCGGGGAATACGGTCACCTCAGCACCCTCCTCGTGGGCACGATGCGCTAAAGCGATGAGTTGCTCTACATTATATGACGGGTCAGCCACGCTGACTAAGGGTACGGCAGCACCCACTTTGATGAATCCGTGTTGCATTGTATTCGTATTTTATTTTACAAAAATAGTACAAGGTGAACGAAATGCCAAATTTATTGAAATTTATTAGCTAAGTTGGTCGATTATTCTTACCTTTGCCATGTTATTTGTAAAATGGTATGATTATGTTTACCCAAGAAGACGTATTAATGTTTGCTAAGAGAGGTGTCACTGAAGTGCAAGTGATGGAACAGTTGGAATGTTTCAAGAAAGGATTCCCCTACTTGTCACTTGATGGAGCTGCCTCTGTATCCAATGGAATAGTAAAAGCTGATGAAAAGACTCTGGAAGAGGCTTCAAACCAGTGGAATGAATACCTACAGTCCAACCACCGCATTGTAAAGTTTGTACCTGCCTCAGGTGCTGCAAGCCGTATGTTTAAAAACCTGTTCGAATTCTTGACTGGCGGACACGATGAGCCCGTGACAGACTTTGAACATGTATTCTTCGACCACATCGAGTTCTTCGGATTCTATGCCGCACTCAACGAAAAGTGTGCTGAGCTGTATGGCAAAGACATCAAGACTTTGATGGAAGAGGGCCAACACAGACAAGTGGTGGCAGCACTGCTCAATCCCGAAGGCCTTAACTTCGGTCAATTGCCCAAGGGACTCTTGCTCTTCCACCTCTACACTGATGGCACCGTGCGCACTCCACTCGAAGAACATCTCGTAGAAGGAGCGCTCTATGCACAAGACGAAGATAAGAATGTACACGTACATTTCACGGTATCTCCTGAGCATCGTGAACTCTTCAAGGAACTCGTAAATCGGGTATTGCCCCGCTATGAAGAGGCATTTGACGTGAAATACGACATTACTTTCTCTGAGCAAAAGGCCAGCACTGACACTATTGCGGCCGACAAGGACAATAACCCCTTCCGCGACACCGACGGCAGCCTTGTGTTCCGTCCAGGTGGCCATGGTGCACTCATCGAGAACCTTAACGATTTGGATGCCGATGTGGTATTCGTAAAGAATATTGACAATGTGGTACCTGATCGTCTCAAAGAAGATACCGTTACCTATAAGAAACTGCTTGCAGGCATACTCGTATCACTCCAAGAAAAAGCATTTAACTACTTGCGTCGCCTTGATGAGGGCAATTGCACAGAAGAAGAGTTGCAAGAGATGGTAGACTTCCTCGAGAACAAACTCTGCTGCAAACACCCTGCCATCGACACACTAAAGGGCGAGGTGCTCGTAACTTATTTAAAGAAAAAACTCAATCGTCCTATGCGCGTCTGCGGCATGGTACAGAATGTAGGTGAGCCTGGTGGTGGTCCGTTCTTGGCATACAATGCCGATGGCACTGTATCATTGCAGATCCTTGAAAGCTCACAGATTGACATGGATAACCCTGTAAAAAAGGCCATGTTCCTCGAAGGCACTCACTTCAACCCCGTGGACCTCGTATGTGCCATCAAGAACTACAAGGGCGAAAAGTTCGACCTTCCCAAGTATGTAGACAAGTCAACAGGCTTCATCTCATCAAAGTCTAAGGGTGGCCGTTCACTTAAGGCTCTTGAGCTTCCCGGTCTGTGGAATGGCGCTATGAGCGACTGGAACACCATCTTCGTAGAGGTACCTCTCACAACCTTCAACCCCGTGAAGACGGTAAACGACCTCTTGCGCGACCAACACCAGAAGTAAATTTTAGTCCTAAAGATTCTTCGCTACGCTCAGAACAATAATAGAACATTATGGAAACATACTTTATTGTTCTGAGTGTAGTGAAGATTCTCTTATAATAAAGAATGCTTTTATTGGAATGGGCAGAAACAAGTTTTCACAACGCGAGATAACCATCATTGGCAAACTGCTTGGTCGCAAGATGGCAGGAAATCGTAACCAACAAAAGTTGGTGCGCCATACCCTACGCACCATATTCGAATTCAACATATCAGACTTTAACGTACAGGGCAAAGCCTTCGGTCCCAAAGAGTTGGAAGAATGCATACGCCGTGGCGTAATCCACATCCTTGATGATGCCACCATAGAGACTATGAAGGAACGCTACGCCGAGCGCAAACAACGCGACGAAGCCTTGAAACAAGCCGAAGCCGTAGCCGATGGCGAAGTGGTGGATTGGAAAGAGGTGGAACGCCAATGGAATGAATATTACGGCATAGAGAGTTAACAAATATCTTCAGTTTTTCAACACATAGACACTACCCTACTATGAAAAAAATGTTCCTAATACCTTGCATAGCAATTTGCTCCGCATTGCAGACGCATGCTCAAGATGCCCAACAGACGGCATCAGCCAATGACTATCTGAACGCCAATAAGCAAACAGATGCCACTCTCGTCTTCAATACCAATGACGAGGGTATTAAGACACCTGTTCTTTGGGGATTAGATACCGCCTGGCCTGACGAATGGAACGTGCGTCGAGGTACTATATTCATTGGTAAGGAACAATTAGGAGTAGGGCGTGTTTCATTTCAGCCAAGCGATCTTATAGGTGACGACTTGCAACTATCCGAAGAGCAGAAAAAAGATCTTGACGAACGATTGAGGCTGATTGGATTTACTGGAGTAAAGAATATTGCACTCAACTGCGACCATGAGGTATTGTGCGACAACGAGGAAAAGAACTTCGAAAACGAAGAAGCATGGGAAGCATGGAAACAAAAAGCAGCACAACACCGCAAAAACTACAAGGGAAAACCTGCCGAATGGATTAAGCTATTCAAAGCAACGACAGAGTATTGTCGTGCCAAGGGGTTCAACGTCGTATCTATTGCTCCTTTCAATGAGGCAGACTATACAGCTTGGAATCAAGGTTCGATGGCTAACTTTAGGGAGATATGCCGACTGATGCAAGCTGACGAATACTTCGAAGGTATCCGCGTAAGTGGTGGTAATACGCTCAATTGTGATGAAGCTCTGAAGTGGTACAATGGTTTGAGTCCTTATTTGGATGAAGGTAACACTCACCAGTTAGCAGGTTCATTTGATAATTATGCAAGTTTCTTCACGACTGTACGCAATAATGGTCATTATGCTACAGCCGATGAGTTACACAACGTGATGGAGGCCATGGTAGGTGTAGAATATGGTATGCAGACTGGTATATGGTGGGGATTCGATGGCCGTGCTCGTGGAGAATACTGCAAAGCAACATTTGGTGAACGCTTAGCCTACGGTGAGGACCGTCCCCATTGGACTGCTGCATCGGTATACCGTATGCCTGACGGACGTGTACAAGCATTTGGTGGCACATCAGAACGACAGGCCAACAATTCGTCATACCGCATCGTGTCGCAAGACAAGGTAGTCTACTTTGACGGCTATGGCCCCATGCACGAATACATCATGGACCTCCCCGGAGGCACAGGCTATCAGAATGGCCAGACCAACGCCGAGCGCGTCCTCGAGATTCACACCGGCGAAGATGTGCCCCTTGCTCCTATCGATGGCACGTACATCATCATGAACAAGAAATCATCCAAGTTATTGATGCCCCAGAGCGGTGCAACATCACGAGGAACCAAGATTAGCCAAGGAAGAAAAGTCTCTGGCAAGCAATACCAGCACTGGGATGTCAGTCCGGTAGACAGCCGTTCAGGCGGTGACTTCAGCTATTTCCACATCTACAATGCAGGTGCATCAACAACCCTGAGCATGAACGTATTGAATGGGAACCTCAACAGTGGAGGCGAGATCATCCTTTACAATGCGGGAGACAACCTGGAGCAGTGGTATTTCCAGTATGCAGGAGATAGCTACTACTACATCATCAGCCGTCATAGCGGCCTGTGCCTCGAGGTTTCGGGAGGCTCCACTTCCGATGGAGCTTCAGTCATACAGAACGTCATAAACGGCTCCGACCAGCAGCTATGGCGCCTGTTACCCGTTGACGCAGATTGCGAGAAATCAAGACCTACCGCTCCGACCAACGTCCAGGCCACACCTACCGGAAGCACCATCGCATTGTCATGGAGTGCCAGCACCAGCAAGGATATTGCCGGATACGCCATCCTGAGAGCCGCTTCACCCGATGGCGAGTGGAACACCATAGCACGCAACATTACCGACACCACATTTGTCGACAACACCGTTACCCAGGGACAGACCTACGAGTATAAGGTTAGAGCCATCGACTACTCACAGAACCGCTCAAACAGAAAAGAGGAAGTCGTAACGGCCTGCACCACCGACGCTCAGGAGCTCATAGCATCCTACTCATTTGAGAACACCCTCAACGACCAGACAGGCCACTTCATGCATTGCGACCACTACGGCAAGGTAAGCTACGCCACAGGCAAGGTCGACAGCTACGCATTGAAACTCAACGGCACCTCCAACTTCGTCCAACTCCCCACCGCCATCGCCCACCGCGAGGAGATGACTATCTCACTTTGGTTGAAGTGGTACTCTGGCAGCATGTGGCAACGCATCTTTGACTTTGGAAACGGCGAGCAACAATACATGTTTCTTACAGCCAATGCCGACAACGGTATGATGCGTCTTGCAGCAAAGAACGGAGACTCCGAGCAACGAATGGATATCTGCAAGTTGAAAACGACCTATGCATGGCAACACATAGCTATCACCATTAGCAAAGACAGCATTATTGCTTATGTTGATGGTAAGAGACAAGCAGTATCAACCGACATGACTGTACGCACTGCAGATTTCAAACCCGTATTCAACTATATCGGACGTAGCCAATTTGCCAGCGATCCTTTGCTCAAAGCAGACATCGATGATGTACGTTTCTACAACTATTCTTTGTCAAGTTCTGATATAGAAAACCTCTACTTGGGCAAGGAGATTGAAACAGAAACAAGAATAGACAAAACCACTACAAACACCACCATCATTAACGTAAGCTACTACTCTCTTGACGGAAAGTGCCATAACACACCTCAAAAGGGAGTCAACGTTGTACGCACACAATATAGCGATGGTAGTGTAGCAGTAGAAAAGATATGGATACAATAATCCATTGGCAAAATAACAGAACATAAAGAGACACAGATAATAAGAAGGATGTCACAGATAAGCTACCATAATGTCGATATTCGCCAGCAAGAGACGATTGTGCTGGAGAATGTAGGATTAGATATTCAAAAAGGCGAGTTCATATACCTTATCGGTAAGGTCGGTTCGGGTAAATCGAGTTTACTCAAGACAATGTATGGCGAGTTGGATATACACAGCGGCAATGCTGAAGTATTAGGCTATGACATGACACATATCCGTCGCAAGCAGATTCCCCCACTACGCAAGCGCATCGGTATTGTGTTTCAGGACTTCCAACTACTCACCGACCGCAATGTACGCGACAATCTTGACTTTGTACTTAAGGCAACAGGTTGGAGCGACAAACGCAAACGCCAGTTCCGCATCGAGGAGGTGTTGGAGCAGGTAGGTATGCAGACCAAAGGTTACAAGATGCCTCATGAGCTCTCTGGTGGCGAGCAGCAGCGCATAGTTATTGCCCGTGCCATACTGAACACTCCAGAAATCATTTTGGCCGATGAGCCTACGGGTAATCTCGACCCCGAAACCGGACGACAGATTGTGCAATTATTGCGCAACATACGCACTAATGGGTCTACTGTTATCATGACGACCCATAATCTACAATTACTCGAGGAGTTTCCTGGCAGGGTATATCGCTGTGAGAATCACCGAGTGATAGAGCAAAAAATGTCAGAACAAGAAGAAACGAAAGCGACGGACAGTACAGATTGTCAGAAGACTTCAGAAACTTCAGAAGCTTCAGAAGCTTCAGAAGCTATAGAAATCACAGAGACCCCGGAAGTTGCAGAAGCAACAGTAGCAACGGAAGCTCCTATATCTCAGGATACTCAAGAAGCCCAAGAAGAAGCTACAGGCAATGATACAGAAAACAACATAGAAAATAATCAATAACACTTACGATAATGAAAGTAATGAAATTTGGCGGCACCTCAGTAGGTTCCGCAGCACGTATGAAGAATGTTGCTTCGCTCATCAACGATGGCGAAGACAAGATTGTAGTGCTCTCAGCCATGTCAGGTACTACCAACTCATTGGTAGAAATCTGTGGCTATCTTGCCCACAATAATCCCGAGGGTGCCAACGAGGTCATCAACAAACTCGAAGGCCTCTACAAGAAGCATATCAACGAACTCTATAACACCGAAGAGTACAAGCAGCAAACCTCAGCCTTGGTAAAGGAAGTTTTCAACTATCTCCGTTCATTCACCAAGCAACTCTTCACCTCTGTTGAGGAGCGTATCATTTTGGCTCAGGGAGAGATTATCTCTACCAACATGGTGACCAACTACCTCAAGGAGCAAGGCATCAGTACCCACCTCATCGCTGCGCTCGACTATATGCGCACCGACAAGAACGGTGAGCCCGATGCTGCCTATATCAAGGAGAAGCTTACCGACGTATTGGCCAATAGCCCCAAGGTGCAGATTTACATCACTCAGGGCTTCATCTGCCGCAACATCAATGGCGAGGTCGACAACCTCCAGCGTGGTGGCAGCGACTACACCGCATCGCTCATCGGTGCCGCCGTAGGAGCCAGCGAGATTCAGATTTGGACCGACATCGACGGCATGCACAACAATGACCCCCGTGTCGTAGAGGGCACCACCGCCGTACGTCACCTCCACTTCGAGGAGGCCGCCGAGTTGGGTTACTTCGGAGCCAAGATCCTCCACCCCACTTGCGTACAGCCTGCAAAGTTTGCCAACATCCCCGTTAAACTCCTCAACACCATGGAGCCCGAGGCACCCGGCACCACCATCAACAACGATGCCGACCCCGGCACCATCAAGGCCGTAGCCGCCAAGGAAAATATCACCGCCATCAAGATCAAGTCGAGCCGCATGCTCCTGGCCCACGGTTTCCTCCGCAAAGTGTTCGAGATTTTCGAGAGTTACCATACCTCCATCGACATGATCTGCACCTCTGAGGTGGGTGTGTCAATGAGTATCGACAACACCAAGCACCTCAACGAGATTGTTCACGACCTCAAGAAGTACGGCACCGTAAGCATCGACCACAACATGTGCATCATCTGCGTGGTGGGCGACATGGATTGGGAGAACGTAGGCTTCGAGGCCCGCGCCATGGATGCCATGCGCGACATCCCCGTACGTATGATTTCGTTCGGCGGTAGCAACTACAACATCTCGTTCCTCATCAAGGAGAGCGACAAGAAGCGTGCCCTTCAGGCATTGCAGGATAAGCTTTTCAATAGTTAAGAGGGAAAAGTGAAGAGTGAAGAGTTGCATACATCGCGACATTGAGTCTTTTAACTTTTCACTCTTCACACTCAACTCTTCACTCTTAACTCTTAACTTTTCACTCCAATGATAAAAGGAACCTTCCCCATCGAGCGTTTCAAGGATATTGACACGCCATTCTACTATTACGATACTCAGGTGTTGCGCGACACCCTCGACACCATCCGTGAAGAGGTGTGCCACAACCCCGAATATGAGGTACACTATGCCATCAAGGCCAATGCCAACCCCAAGGTGTTGCGCATCATCAGTGCCGCAGGCTTCGGAGCCGATTGCGTGAGCGGTGGCGAGGTGCGTGCCGCTATCGAGGCCGGCTTCCCCGCCAGCAAGGTCGTGTTTGCCGGTGTAGGCAAGAGCGACCGTGAGATTAACCTCGCCCTCGACTACAACATCCATTGCTTCAATGTAGAGTCCGAGGCCGAGCTCCTCATCATCAACGAACTCGCCGCGAAGAAGGGCAAGACAGCCCGCATCGCCCTGCGCATCAACCCCAACGTGGGTGCCCACACGCATAGCAACATCACCACCGGCCTGGCCGAGAACAAGTTTGGCATCAACCTCGAGCAGATTGAGAGCGTCATTGAGCAAGCCCTTGCCCTACCCTACATCGACTTCGAGGGCGTACACTTCCACATCGGTTCGCAGATATTGGACATGATTGACTTCGTGGCCCTGTGCAATCGTGTGAACGAACTCACCGAACTCTTCGAGCGTCGCAAATACCCCATCCGTAGCATCAACGTAGGTGGTGGCTTGGGCATCGACTATGGTCACCCCAACCATAAGCCTATCCCCGACTTCCACGCCTACTTCGACACCTTCCGCAAGCACCTGCACGTGCAACCCGGTCAAACCGTACATTTCGAGCTTGGCCGTAGCGTCGTGGCCCAGTGTGGTAGCCTTATCTCGCGCGTGCTCTACATCAAGGAGGGCACCTGCAAGCGCTTTGCCATCATCGATGGCAGCATGACCGAGCTCATCCGCCCTGCCCTCTACCAGGCCTATCACCGCATCGAGAATATCTCATCCGACGAAGCCGAGGTGACCTACGATGTTGTAGGTCCCGTGTGCGAGAGTTCCGACGTGTTCGGTAAGGCCATCGACCTCAACGCCACCCATCGTGGCGACTTCATCGCCATCCGCTCCGCCGGTGCCTATGGTGAAGTCATGGCATCGCAGTACAACTGCCACGAACTCCCCAAGGGTTACCTCAGCGAGGAGATTTAGAGAGTGAAAATGAGCTATCAGCAATGAACGATGAGTTGCCAGCGGAAGATAAACCCCACTTCTCAAAGTTTATAACCAGAATACAATAAACACCTCCAGCAGATTGCAGGAGGTGTTTTTATACCAAAGTAAATGACTCATCCGTACGATATTTCCGAGCAAAGGGACGGACGAATAAAAAGAATCGATTCTCAGAAGCCAATTTTCAGAATAACAATCACTATTCCAATTTATTAGCCCCGATATTTTTTGTCAAGATTTTCTTCGTTCTCAAAATTCGAGCTGTATGATTCTACGGTTTTACTATAAAATACAGGAAAGGGGTGTTTGGCAATCCAAACACCCCTTTCCTTTCTTACCTGCCAAATCTTAATTCCACAGGTTTCCCCAAGTACCGCGCTTGGTTGTGGACAAGTCTTCTGTTTCGTCACCTGCAGAACCTGAGCCTGTACCTGCATTATCTGTTTCGCCTGATGCGGCAAGTATTGTTTCTCTAACATCAAACTCTACAATCTCCACTTGGGGTGCAATGTATTTCTGCCTTGTCATTTTCATTATGTATTTTTAGAGTTATTGTTCTTAGTATATTACTTTACGTCCGTCGATGATATACATCTCTCCCTTCTTGGGTTCCAACACACGGCGACCCATGAGGTCGTAGATGAGTTCTGAATTCTGATTTCTGATTTCTGAATTGTCTATTGAAGTGGTGTCGTCTTCACCCTCTCCTTCATCGAAGCGGTAACGGATAACACGAGTCTCCGTTGCGGACAGCCATGCCACGGGTATCTGCAGGTAGGCCTTGCCGGCACTCAATGTAGAGCCATCTTCAAACTGGTAGAACAAAGGTTCAGGGCTCTGACTCTTGACCACCGTGTACTTGTAGTTGGCATACTTACCATCATCGCTATAGCCATTCACCGAAGTCTTATTAGGTCTGAGAGTAGGCACAAGCATATTGAGTGTGCGGTTGGCAGTAAACTCTATCACGGGCACCTCATACGACACGCCTGGCGTACCCTTAACGAGCAGTCCTGTGCCACCATCGACTGCACGCACGCGAAGTAGCGTCACCTCTCCCGTAAGGTAGTTATAACCTGTGGCCACATAAGCCTTCAGCCCAGCCACTTCGGTGAAGTCGAGTGCATACTCCGAGCTATAGGTGGCACTGCCATATTGGTTGATGGTGATGGTGACGTAATCAACATAGGGCTGCTCTACGGCTACCTCGCACGATGCACTCACTCCGCTACCATCATTAGCCGTAGCTGTAATAGTAGCATAACCAGAAGCTATAGCAGTCACTTTACCATTGTTATCCACGGTGGCGACATTAGTATTGCTACTGCTCCAAGAAATTGAAGAATCTGTCGCATTCGCAGGAGTCACAGTAGCAGTAAGTATCAATGTCTCACCTTTAGTAATCGTCGCTGTGTTTTGGTTCAAGGTGACTTCCTCTACCATATACACATTCTCTCCATATACCGCAACAAACTCAACATCACGAGCAGGAACAGTAGTAAGTAAGCCTGCCCACTCTACAAAAGTATAACCCTCAACTTTCGGAGCTGCAGGTGCTACGATAGTGCTACCATAGATAAGCGACTCTGATGCTACGATAGTTCCATTAGCCTTAAAGGTAACGGTATAGCTATTTGGAGTAAATGAAGCATGTACCTCAACATCCTCAGCAGGCATAATAGTAGGAACATCTTCCCACCCAACGAAAGTATATCCCTCTTTAGTTGGTGCATCTGGCAATACTATTTCCGTACCAACCTCCAACGTCACTGTTTTATAAACTTTTTCTCCTACCATATAAGTTATACTAAATGCCTTTACCGATTCTATATAGAAATTTGACCAGGGTATAGACTTTGAATATGCCCGTTCACTACCTTCGGGAACATATAATACTGCATTATTGTAAACATCTACATGAAAAATCGATTCATCGTATGTTATAGCCCATGAATTCAGCATGCAAACACTTTTGATTTCTTTACAATCGGAGAAAGCCCCATATCCTATAGAAGAAACCTTTTCTGGAATAGTAACAGTAGACAAGTAACGACAACCAGAAAAAGCATAAGCCCCTATAGTAGTAACATCACGCCCAATTTCTATAGATTTCAACGTCGTTTTTCCTCTAAAAGGAGAATATCCATATACAGCATCAGTTTTATAACTTAAACAACGCCCCAAATAGATAAACTCCAGCGGACAATCATAAAACAATCCTTCACCCATAGCTGGTCCCCACATTCCACTGCCGCCATTATTGCCATCATAATTATAGCCTAACGATAACTTCTCATCACAATCTTCTATTACTATTTTTTTCAGTCCTTTACAACCATCGAATGCATAATTCATTATGCTCGTCACGTTCTTGGGTATGGTAATGTTAGTGAGTCCAATGCATTCACAGAAAGCATATTCCCCTATTTTCGTTACGCTCTCTGGAATGATTACAGAGGTGAGGCCACAGCAATTACGGAAAGCAGAACTACCTATAGAAGTTACACTATACGTAGTACTGTCATAGCTAACTGTAGAGGGAATGACAACATCCTCGCTGTATTCATTAGAGTATGTATCATAATTATTCCCTCTATATCTCACCGCCACCGTCAAGTCGTCAGAGGAGGTGATATTGTAATAAATACCATCCACCTCAAAGTCATGAGCACTTACTGCTAAGTTGCAGAATAGCACGGCTATGGTAGCCAAACAATGTTTAATGCGTTGTGTAAACATAGAACTTATATTTTGAAATGATTAATTCGTTTATCATTCTTTGCCTATAAGTTCTCCAGATTCGGCGGTTATACCTATATATAAAAGAAAAGCGTGAGAACCTGTACCTGTTACTCGTCTCACGTTCTAAAGGCCTTCGCATTGCCCAGTTTGTCGAAACGAGCAACGCAGACCCCACGCCGATATGCATATATACAACTACGGCTATACACGCACCCCTTTTGCTTGGATGCAGCATAGACAAGCGGATATAATAGACATATCCCGTAGCATCTACCGTTGCTTTGTTATTGACAAACTGTTTAGAAGTTGCGAAGTTCTTAGAACGTCAAAACCAAAGCGCCAAGTAAACGCCTTTCTAAAATATCATCCCCACCCTACCTCCTTAATCTGAATACATGAATTAAGGCATCGGCATAGAGATGGTGCAAAGTTACGATATTATTCTGAAAAAGAGCTCCGATGAGTTCTTTTTTCTTGGTAATAATATAGATATTGTCCAAAAACATCTCGTGTCATTTTGAGCGCAGCGAAAAGTCTCGCAGTGGACTCTGCTTGAGACTTGCGCGGGATCCTTCGTCGCTGCGCTCTGTCAGGATGACAACATCGCGGGGGAAAGCCTTGTTGGACAACTGCTATATTATTGCCAATATCAAAGCAGAACTTGCAGATTGTTAGTGTAAAGTTTGCGTCATTAGCTACCGCGGTGCTCCTCGGTAGCTATTGAGATACTCCTCAGTAGCTACTGCGTCAGTCCTCGATAGCTATCGCGGTGAGGTAACTCCACATATGTCAGGAAAATTGGAGCTGTACAATAATTTTGCCAGAGCCGTCTGATAAAAAAATTGGAGCTGTCCGATTTTTCTAACGGACAGCTCCAATTCTGAGGACTTTGACCTATTTTTCACATCAATGGCTCGTTCTTCTCAAAGTCATAGAGCGTTTTGCGCATGATATCGGCAAGGCTGAGCTGGTAGGCGATGTAGGCACTCAGGTGGTTGCGATAGGCACTGTTGAGACGATTGCGCTCGAGAGCCAGCGTCTGGCTGTCGATGTCGCCATCGGTGAAGCGCTGGAGGGTGATGGCAAAGCTCTTCTCGGCAATGACGATGTTCTTTTCGAGCAATTGCAAACGCTTGAGGTTGTTGTTGAGCTGTGCCACAGCGTTGCGGGTCTCGGTCTCGATGGAACGTTCCAACTGCTCCTTCTCCAAGAAGTTCTGCCGTTGGCGAGCCTCGGCTGCACGCACGCGGGCCTTGTTCTCACCCCAGTCGAGAAGAGGCACACTGAGCGTAACCCCTACTCCATAGTTGATGGGACGGTCCATAAAGTCGGTAGCTGAGTGGTGCAGGGTGCTACCATAGGTGGCTGTACTCATGTCGCCCATGCTCGTTCCGGTCTTTTGCACATAGGCATCGAAGTAACCACGCACCATGCCCTCTGCCTTGCGCTGACGAATGCTCATCTCTTGCTGTTCGATGGCTATGTCTCGTTCGCGCAGTTCGGTACGGTTCTTCAAAGCATATTCCACAGCCTTGTCGGCATCGACAGTTACAACGCTGTACTTCAGTTCGTCTTTCAGCGCTACGCTGTCGGTCAACTCTATTCCGAGGAGTTCCTTGAAGCTATTAAGTGCCGACTCCATATTGATGAGTGCCATCTCGTAGCTGTTCTGCGCTTCGGCAAGGTCGACCTCCATCTGCAAGGCATCCACCTCGCGGATGAGTCCCGATGCATATTTGTTCTGTGCTATCTCGTTGGCCTCGGTCTGCCGCTCATAGTCGAGCAGGGCAATCTCGGTGCTGCGCTGCAACGACAGCAGATTGTAGTAGCTACTGCTAACGCGATATTCCAGATTGAGTTCTTCGCGACGAATCGACTTGTTGGTGCGTTCATAATCGAGCCGTGCCGACTTCAACGACGAGCGTATGGCATTGTATCCGTAGAGAGCATCGATGGGCTGACGCAGACGAAGGCGGGTGTTGAACGTCGCCGAGCGATCTTGGTTATAGAAATCATCGTAGCTGTTGAGTCCTGTCTCCCAATAGATGTTACCATTCGTGATGAGGGGTTGGTTTATCGTCACCATGCCTCCATAGTCCATACGCTTGATGGAGTAGAACGACACACCCGTGGTGTCGTCCCATGTGCGGACGGTCTGGTTAAACTCGGGCATCGTGAGACTGAAGTCGATGTGGGTCTTCAGACTGCTGGTGGCCGACTTCAAGTTGTATTCGGCAATCTTGAGGTTCTCCTTCAAGTTGCGCATGGTATAGCTCTTCTCCTTGGCCAACTCGATGCTCTCCTGCAAGGTGAGCAGATAGGTGTCGGCCTTGGCGGTAAGACCGACAAGCGCTATACTGAGTGCTACGATAAATTTTATTTTCATGGTCATTAGAGTTAGGTCGGGGGGGGTGAGGTAACGCGGCTATCGCCCACTCTGCCCTACGAGACGACGCACCTGACGGTTGAAGTCGTCGGCTTCGAGCAACTCCTCAAGGGTGAGGTGCATGCGGTAGCGCCAATAGTTGAAGGGGTTGGCGGGTACGTTGATACGCTCGAAACTGGGGTCGGCATAACGCAAATGCTCATCGATGGACATCCAGTCCTGCAAAGGAAGAATGGTGAGCATGGCGGGCGACTCGAGATGCTGGCGCACGATGTTCTCGCATATCCATGCCTCGCAATCGACGGGGGCCTTACCACGCTGATGCAACATCTCGCTCCAGAAGTGTTGCGTGAGCGAGGGGTCCTCTTGCCACCAGCCACGGATGCCGCTCATGTCGTGGGTCGAGGTGGTGCACACCGAGTAGTAGGGATAGTTGGCCGGATTGTCCACACTGCACCCGTAGGCCTTGGGCATACGCTGTATCTCAAGCGAGAGGATGCGAAGTTCGCTCATCACGGCAGGCACGCAAGCGGGTATCATACCGAGGTCCTCACCGCAGACGAGCATGTCGGTGCTGTCGACGAGGGCGGGCAACTTCTTCATGGCCTCGGTATACCAGAAGTCGTTGTGGCGGTGATAGTAGAAATGGTCGTGCAGAGCATAGAAGGCACGGCGCTCATGCTCGGGCATAGCCTTGAACGACTCAGTCTCGAAGCCGTTGATGCGGGGATGATAGGCGCCGGGCTGATAGGGGTCCTCGACGAAGAGCACGTCGGTCTCATCGCTCGGAGTAAAGGGCATGGCATGACGTTCCTTGTAGAAGGCAATGCCACTAGATACTATCTCCTCGGGAGTGAGAGGCATGGCTGGATTGAAATGTCCCAACAAACCGCTCTTGGTGCAGCTGGGAATCTCCCAGATGCGGAAGAAGCCCAGGAGATGGTCGATGCGGTAGGCATCGAAGTAGTCGGCCATCTTGGTGAAGCGCTGGGCAAACCAGTGGTAGCGCTCGGCCGCCATAGCAGGCCAGTTGTAGGTGGGGAAGCCCCAGTTCTGTCCGTCACGTGCAAAGGCATCGGGCGGAGCACCAGCCTGACTCTCCAAGCAGAAGAGTCCCGGATGACACCATGCCTCGACACTGGTGCGGCTGATGCCGATGGGTATGTCGCCCTTGAGCACTACGCCATGCTGATGGGCATAGTCTGCCGCACGCTTGAGTTGCAAGTGGAGGTGGTACTGGATGAAAAGGTAGATAGGAGCTGCCATTTCATTATGGTCTTCGTTGTAGACACTATCATCGCCCCACTGTGTGTAGTCGGGGGTGCCGTGCTTGTCGCGCAGGTAACAGTAAGCCGCATAAGGACGCAACCACGACTCGTTGTCCTCATAGAAACGCTTGAACGATGCCGAGGCCAAAGTGCGCTCTCCCTCCTGAGCGAAGATACGGTGCAGATAGTCCCACTTGGCGGTGATGACGGTGTCGTAATCGACCTGAGGGAGTTTGTTAAGCTCACGCTGTTGCTTGCGGAATGCCTTCATGGCCTCCTTGTCGGAGAGCACACCCACCTCTTCGAGGCGGATGTAGGCGGGGTTGAGGGCAAAGCATGAGATGGCATTGTAGGGGTACGACTCGTGCCAGTTGCGGTTCATGGTGGTGTCGTTCACGGGGAGCAGTTGCAAGAAACATTGTCCTGTCTTGGCTGCCCAGTCTACCATGAGAGGGATGTCAGAGAACTCACCGATACCGAAACTCTTCTTCGAGCGGAGCGAGAATACGGGGATGGCCACACCGGCTCCGCGCCAATGCTCCTGAGGGTCGCGCAAAGCATAGGTGCGCAACACACGCAGGGTGACATCACTATAGGGGTCGATGTGAAGAGTGCGGTTGTCGCCAAGTTCCCAGGCAACGAATTGAAAGTTGAAAGATGAAAGTTGAGAGTTGGCCGCTGTCTGTTGACCGTTGTCTGTTGTCCTTTCCAAGATAACGAACTTGAACTCAGACTGCTCGCCTACCTCCTCCTTCGTGAGCCACAACTGCCACTCGGCACCATGGGGCTCCATGATGCGGGCTTGGTCGGTATTCCATGAGCCTAACGATTCTTTGTCACCGCACACTGCCAACACCTGATTCTTACGCAATGTAGGAGCTTCGCAGCAGATGCAGACTCCAGCATCTCCCTTAGCCTTATAGCTATGCATCTCATGTGCGAAGATAGCCTTAGTAAAAGCCGACGAGTAGAAGGGGGAAAGTGTAGAGCGATCGCACCAATGGTCGCTGATGTACACATGCCCGTGCAGGGTGTCGGGCAAGGTATGATGACGCCATTCTGTGCGCTTGATGACATGGTTTTCAATCACCACAAAGGTATAGGGTGCCGAAGGTTTGAAGTCATCCTCTACAGTGACAAACCAATGTCCCTTACCATCCGTTCGCATGGGAACGGTAGACACACCATGTACATCCTTTACGGTGCTAAACGCCAAATGTATATCTTCGCCCCAATGGGTGTTGTAATGCAGGGTAATCGTCAGTTTCATGGGATAAGAATCGTTTTTGATTTTATCGCTAAGAAGAAGAGTCCGTCACACAATCCCGCAGAATTGCAGTTACGGACTCTCAAACAAATGAAAAATGAAAACAAAAAGTGCTTTACTATCTTTGAACGAATCAAATATAGTGTGTCTTATTCTGCAGATTCTTCAGCAGGAGCCTCGGCTGCCTTTACTTCCTCGAGGATAGCAAGCGCCTTGTCAAGCACTGTAGTGTCATCGATGCGTACGAGACCACCGTCAGGACCCGGCTCTAGGTGGATGCCTACGCTCTGACCAGCCTGGAAGTTCTGGCCACCGAAGAAATTTCTTACAGTTTCTACGCTTACACCGAGTTCGTCAGCGATACGGTGCATGCTACCATCGGGCAATGAATCTTTAAGATTGCGCAATTCGTTGAATGTCATTAACTTGCTCATAGTCGTAAATTTTTTATTATTACTAATAAGTGTTTATTGTTAAAGTATATTGTTATTAATATATATCAATGCATAAATGCTGATAAAGACGAACGTAGCGTATAAGGACGCAGTCACCATCCGCACATCATCAACTAAATATCCTGAGGATGTATAGTTGGCCGTGATACGTACCGACGAATACTCTACCTTATTGCGTATGAAACTAAAGATAAGGTATACCACCACACCTATAGCAGCGCCAAGCAGAGCACCGCAAAGGATGTCACCCGGGTAATGAACTCCAAGATATATGCGTGAGAAACTGTTGATAACAGCCCACACAAGCAACGAAAGGCTCAGTGTGCGATTTCTGACAATCAGAGAGGTCACCGCAAAAACGCCAAACGAGTTGCACGCATGGCTCGATGTGAAACTGTAACCACCGCTGCGATATCCATTGAACGTATCGACGAGATGCATTATCGTGGGGTCATTGCAAGGGCGCAAGCGTTCCACTAAAGGCTTGATGAGATGCGACGACACCTGATCGGTGGCCACTACGGTAAGCGCTACGGCAAGTACCGTCAAGAAACCTATACGTGGAGAATTGTTTTTCAGTACGACAAGAAGCAGCACCAATGCCACAGGAAGCCACACAACAGTCGAGGTGTAGATTTTCATCACGCCATCCATATAGAGCGAGTTGCTGCCGTTGAGGGCGAGTAGCACTTGCTTGTCTATGTCAATCAACCGTTGCAGATCCATCAGTATCTCTTGTTACTATATCTTCTCGATAGCTTCAGCAGGTAACCATCCGATGTTGCCATCTTCAAGTTCAATCTCCTTCCATGCTTTCATACTATCATCCTTTATCTTCACTTTCTTGCCCTCGTGCAGAATGAAAAGTTCGGTACCGTTAGCACTGGGTGTACTGCGTACGACAACACTCGGTTCCATGACGATGGCATTCTCGCGATGCTCCAGTTTTGCTGCTTGGCCTGATGCTATCACACCCGACAAAACGCAGCAGAGCAACGAGAGTAATGCAAATATAAAGATAATTTTTTTAGTTTTGCTCTTTTTGCCAAAAATAAATAACACCAATAACGAAATAAGTATTATAAAACATAAAATCGATGTCTTAGCCCAAGCATCGGCATTCATTATTGCTGTAAAATTACGATACCAACGCGCAAAGAAGAGCTCCGTTACCAAGGCATTCTTGTCGACAGCTTTGGCGCGAGCCAGTTCAAGATTAAATTTCGTATCGGCATCTGAAGGGGCAAGCAACAGGGCACGTTCATAGTTAAGGATGGAATGGGCAATCTCATCCATTTTGTAGTAGGCTCCTCCGAGATTATAGTACACGGCAGCCGATTCGCCATGCTCGGCAAGCAGCTGCTCGTAGATATGAACGGCAGTGGCATAGTCGGCCGCTGCATAGGCACTATCGGCCATAGCCTTGGTATAGACTACGGTACTATCGGCAAAGACGGAAGCCTGTACACGCTGAGTGCCAAGGCTGCATAGGAGTACACCTACTATATATATAAGATAACGTTTCATTGATTTACTTTTTTGAAGATTCACGATTTTCGGGTTCTTATCGCATTCTCGAGTTTGTTCATCAGCTCAGCTGTACGATTATAGATATTCTCTTCGGCCGAGCATTGACCTGCGAACCCCCGACTGGAGAGCGAGGGGGCATAACGGGCAAATTCGCACTCACCAACCAAAGCGATACATTCCTTTATCAAATCTTCAGGAACCTGGCAGTGAGCCAACTTTGCCTCGATGTTGTCTCTTGACAATTCCGACACAGGCATATTCAGCTTGTCGCCCAAGTATCCCCACAAAGCCTTCAGAACCTCATCATAGAACATGGTCTTATCGTCCTGCTGCATTTTCTGCTTGGCAACTTTGAGACGACGAGTAGCAACCTTGCTGGCCTTCTTAGTCTTTACCTGAGCCATATTGGCATTCTCGGCCACTTGCTTGCGATACACAACGACTACAACGATGAAGGCTGCAAAAGGTACGATAAAGCACATCCAGTAACCCATGGTGCCATAGAGATGCTTACCCTTGGGCTGATACTTAGCCTCACCGAGATGGATGTAGCGGATGTCTTGTCCCAAGAGACGAAGTTCTTCCTTGCTCACATAGCCAACAGGAGCGGAGCTTGACGAACCAGTTCCCTTTGCCACATTGAGGGTATATTCGGGTGTCTTGAGAGTCTTGTAAGAACCACTCTTGACATCGAAGTATGACAGTTCAACAGGAGGAATAGTGTAGGTACCTCCGTGACGCGGTATGGCAAGATACTCAATAACTTTGTTTCCAGAGAGTCCACCGGTCTTGAGTGTAAACTTATTGTCGACCTTGGGGTCATAGGCCTCAAAATCTGCAGGGAACTTCACCTCAGGGGTCTTGATGAGCTTCATATTACCCGTTCCTGAGATGACAAGTTTGAGTGTGACTGCCTCATTCTCCTTCAATTCGGTTGTGCTGACAGAGGATGAGAGGCTGAAACTACCCACACCACCACAGTATGACGCAGGCTTGCCCGAGGGCAGAGGACTGACATCAATCGTGAGTTTAGGAGTGCGAATCTCCTTCTGCACATTTACATAACTGCTGCCCCCATTGAAGAAAGCATCGAAGGGGTCATAGCTCTGCACACGCTGTGCGATGGTTCCCTCAAAGGTTATAGAAGGAATCTCAAGCTGACCGCTCTGTTGGGGGAACAACACGTATTGGCTCCACACGATGGTACGATAGTTACGACCGTTATAGTGTTCCAATTCAAACTCGCGATTACCCTTGGGCATTTCCATCTCCTGGGTATGGAAACCTTTTAAATCAGGCATCTTACCGCTCACATTGGTAAGATTTACTGTTGTATATATCTTATAGGTAAGCAATATGGCCTCCTGCTCATAGACCTTCTTCTTGTTCACAGTAGCCACGATAAAAAGGTCATCATTGCTTATATGTCCTGTTTGTGAGGTAGTTGTTCCCCTACTCTGCTGCGAATGCGTCTGCTGCGAGCTACGTTGATCGGGAGGAAGCACCTTTACCGTGAGCTCCTTCGACTGCATCTGTTTACCATCGACCGTGATAGTAGCCGCAGGGATAGTAAAGGTACCCTCCGTCTTGGGACGAAGGATGCAGGTGAAGGTCAGCGTCTTCGATGAGGTGCGCACACCATTAATGATAGAGGTGCTCGATGAACTTGATTGATTGGGACCTGAAAGAATGTCAAAGTCGGCAATATCGCCTATGCGAAATCCCTTGGCGCCATGTGTATTGATTGTGTAAGACAGGCGAAATGTCTCTCCCAAGACAACGGCATTAGGTGCGTTGGCCGTAAATGTCACCTCCTCAGCATGCACGGTATGGCATGCAAGAGTGCCCATCAAAAGGGCTATAATAAGGAATATTCTTTGTTTCATATCTATTTTACCAATCCTTGTCGAGCGTCTTTCCACGCTGTTTTTGCATCATTTTCTTCTGTTTCTCTTGTATTTCTTTCTCGTCCTGCATCAAGGCATTGAGTATCTGCTCGGCATTCTCCTTGGAGATTTGCTCTTCGCTCTGTTTGCCTTGTTGCTGCTGGCTATCCTGTTTTTGCTCTTGCTGTTGTTGCTGGTCTTGTTGTTGTTGCTCCTGCTGCTGGTTTTGTTCTTGCTGCTGTTGCTCTTGCTCTTTTTGTTGTTGCTCCTGCTGCTCTTGCTGCTGTTGCTGTTCTTGATTCTCCTGCTGTTGATCTTGTTGCTGCTGTTCTTGTTGCTGTTGCTTGAGCATATGCATAGCCTTAGTCAGGTTGTATCGAGTCTCGACATCGTGAGGATTATTGCGCAATGCCTCTTTGTATGCTTCGACGCTCTGCGGATATTGCTGTGCCATGTAGAGCAACGTGCCGAGATTATGATTTATCTGCGCCAACTTGGTCTTGTCGGTCTCCAACTTAGCAGCTGTAGCATACTGCTGCAAAGCCTCCTGCCCCTTCTCCTGTGCCTTTTCTCCTGATTGAGGCAACTGATAAAACAAGGCATTACCCAAGTTGTACATGGCATCTACTGACTTCGGATTGAGTTCGAGAGCCTTGCGGAACTCCACCTCTGCCTTCTCGTACAAGCTATCGGCATAGTGTCTGTTTCCCTTGCGGATGTAGTCGTTCTCGGTCATCGTCTGCGCCGCTACCGACAAGCACCCGAAGAGAAGAGCGATATATAGAAATAGTTTCTTTCCCATATTTTTTCACATTTAAGACGCGAAGATAGTAAAAAACGAACGAAATATGTAAAACTAAACCCCGTTTTTAAGTTTATTTCAGAAAAAACGACCCTCCTCACAAGAGAAAACTACCGATTGTGACGAACTCCTTCGCTACCGGGACGAATGAAAGGGGTTTGGGATTAGTGAGAAACCTTGAGTTTGCTATTTGTTATACCTTTGTAGAGCAAAAAGCAAGCATTGTTTTTAGCACTTCGTACAAGACAAAAAACAGGTAAAAGAGCGATTTATGAAAATCAAAAACAGCAATGTGCTTATCACCGGAGGAGCTTCGGGCATAGGCAAGATTATGGGCCGCATGGCTTTGGAAAAGGGTGCGAAATGTGTAATCATTTGGGACATCAACGAACAGAATATAGCCACTACCATCGAGGAGTTCTCGGCCTTGGGTAAGGCAAAAGGTTACCGCGTCGACGTGGGTAACATTGAGGTAGTTCGCACAGCATACACCACTACGGTGAAGGAGTGTGGCGATATCGACATTCTCATCAACAATGCCGGTATCATCACCAGCAACAAGACTTTCGCCCAAGTGGACATCTCGGAGATTGACCGCACGATGCTCATCAATGCCATTGCTCCCATGTATGTGACTCGTGTGATGTTGCCCGACATGTTGAGCCGCGGCGTAGGGCACATCTGTAACATCACCTCGGCAGGTGGTATGCTGGGCAATCCCCGCATGTCGGTATATGGCGCCAGCAAATGGGCAGCCATCGGATGGTCCGACTCGGTGCGCATCGAGCTGCAGGAACAAAAGAGCCCCGTGCGTGTCACCACCATCACCCCCTATTACATCAATACGGGTATGTTCGATGGTGTGAAGTCTCCCATCATCCCCATCCTTAAGCCCGAGTACGTGTCAAAGAGAATTATTCGTGCCATCGAGAAGAACCTCATGTTCCGAGGCATTCCCTTCGGTCTGCACTTCATCCGTTTCTGGCAATTTGTGCTCCCGATACCCATTTTCGACTTTTTCTTCGGTAAAGTCTTTGGTATTTATCACACAATGGATAACTTTACGGGCAGAAAGTAACTCTTCATTTACAATTTGAAGATTGACGATTTACGATTTATTTGCAATTGGATTATTGAACAATTCTCATACACCTATGATACCATCCCTCATCACCTCCCAGCGTGACTATTTCCGTAGTGGTGCTACGTTGGACATCAACTTCCGCCGTCAGATGCTGAAGAAGTTACAGGCCGCTCTCATCAAATGGGAGAAGCCTCTCACAGATGCTTTGTGGAGCGACCTTCACAAGTCATACCAAGAGGCCTACCTCACCGAGCTCAGCATCGTCAAGGGCGAGGTGGCCAACCACATCAGGCACATCGGTAAGTGGAGTCGACGCAAGCGCCGCCCTACCCCCATCAAGATGTTCCCTTCAAGGAGTTTCATCGTGAGCGAGCCCTTAGGTAACACACTCATTATGGCACCATGGAACTACCCCGTGCAACTGCTGCTTAATCCGCTCGTAGGCGCTATCTCGGCAGGTTGTACAGCGGTATTAAAACCTTCTCCCTATGTACCCACCGTATCGGCAGTTATTGAGAAGATGATTACCAACACCTTTGCTCCCGAGTACGTAGCCGTGGTGCAGGGCAACCGCGAGGTCAACAAAGCACTCCTTGCCCAGCGTTTCGACCTCATTTTCTTCACCGGCAGCCCCTCATTGGGCAAGATGGTGATGGAGGCTGCATCGAAACACCTCACTCCCGTTATCCTCGAGCTCGGCGGCAAGAGCCCCTGTATCGTGGACCGCACAGCTGATATCAAGCTTGCTGCCAAACGTGTAGCTTGGGGTAAGACACTCAATTCGGGTCAGACTTGCATCGCCCCCGACTATTTGCTCATCCACGAGGAGATGAAGGAGGAGTTTGTCAAGGCCTTTGCCCACGCCATCAAAGAACTGCATGGAAAAGATATAAAGACTCACAAGCACTATGTGCGCATCGTCAACGACCGTGCTTTTGAACGCGTGAAGGGCTACCTTGCCGAAGGTGACATCCTCTACGGAGGCCGCACCGATGCTACCGAGCGCTTCATAGAGCCTACCCTACTCGACATGCACATTAGCCTCGCCGACAATGACGTGGACACCAAGGCCAACTGCAAGTCCGTTTTGACAGAGGAAATCTTCGGCCCCGTGTTCCCCATCCTCACCTTCAAGACCCTCGATGAGGTAACGGGCTATATCACCCGCCGTGAGAAACCTCTGGCCTTCTACTACTTCGGTGACGAAGCCAAAGGTTGGAATCTCATCCACCACACCTCATCAGGAGGCGCTTGCATCAACGATACCATCATGCACATTGCCAACGAGCACATCCCCTTCGGTGGCGTGGGCAACTCAGGCATGGGCGGCTACCATGGCGAGGAGAGTTTCCGTGTATTCTCCCACCACCGTTCTGTGGTAGCTACAGGCACATGGATTGACCTCCCCTTCCGTTACATGCCCTACAAGATGTTCGGTCTTGTGAAGAAGATTGTGTAAAAACTGTACACTATATAAAACTGAAGTTGACCCATCACATGATGAGTCAACTTTTCTTTTAAAAAAAGGCCTATGACCTTGCGGTCATAAGCCTTTTTCTTATTGTACGGAGTACCGATTAGAACCAGCGAACGTAGCAGAAGTCCTGACGGTGAGGCAGGTCTGCATTCTTGGGATACATACGGTAAGCTACCTTGAAGGTACCGGCGTGGTTTACGCTGTGTGTGCCCTCGAAGGTGTGTACGTTGTTCTCCTTCTTCACGAGGTTCAAGGTGTCGATGCAGTTGATGTGCTCCTTACCCTCTGAGTCGGTCTCGATGGTTACTACCTCTACGCCTACTGCGTCGTCGAGGCCCTTCTCGTCGAGTACTACGGTGAGTTTTACCTCGCTACCGCTGGTTACATCGAGTTCTGCAACGTTAGTAGCAGATACTACCTCGATAGAATCCCAACGCTCAGCAACGGTCTCCTTCCATGCTGCGATCTCCTTAGCCTTAGCATTGTCGTTGGCTGAGAGAGTGGCGAAACGGCTACCCAACTTGTTGTAGAACTTGGTGTAGTAGTCGTCGAGCTGACGCTTCATGGTGTAGTGAGGTGCGATCTGTGCGATTGAGTTCTTCACAACCTGGATCCAACCCTCTGAGTAGCCCTTCGCGTTCTTGTTGTAGTAGAGGGGCACGATCTCGTTCTCGAGGATGCTGTAGATGGTAGCAGCGTCGAGCTGGTCTTGGTAATCCTGGTTCTGATAGGTGCGCTTCTCGGTGAGAGCCCAACCTGCGCCGGGACGATAGCCCTCGAGCCACCAACCGTCGAGTACTGAGAAGTTTACAACACCGTTCATCAACGCCTTCTCACCTGAGGTACCTGATGCCTCGAGAGGACGTGTGGGAGTGTTCAACCAGATATCTACGCCTGATACCAAGCGACGTGCGAGCTGCATGTCGTAGTTCTCGAGGAAGATGATCTTGCCGAGGAACTCAGGACGACGTGAAATCTCGATGATCTTCTTGATAAGACCCTGACCTGCACCATCGTGGGGGTGTGCCTTACCGGTGAAGAGGAACTGTACGGGATAGTCGGGGTTGTTGACGATCTTAGCCAAACGCTCGAGGTCGGTGAAGAGGAGGTGTGCACGCTTGTAAGTAGCGAAACGACGACCGAAACCGATGAGCAATGCGTTGGGGTTGATCTTCTGCATGAGTGATACCACACGTGAGGGATCACCCTGGTTCTTCAACCAACTCTGACGGAACTCCTCGCGGATGTAAGCGATGAGTTTGTTCTTCAAGCCCTGACGGGTCTCCCAGATGGTTTCGTCAGATACGTTGTAGATAGCCTCCCAGATGCTCTGGTTTGACTGGTCGCCAAGGAAGGTCTTGTCGAACTTCTTGGTGTAGAGGTTCTTCCACTCTGAAGCTACCCATGTGGGGAAGTGAACACCGTTAGTAACGTAACCTACGTGGTTCTCTTCGGGATAGTAGCCCTTCCAGATGCCTGAGAACATATCCTGTGACACCTTACCGTGGAGCCAGCTTACACCGTTAACCTCCTGACAGGTGTTGCAAGCGAAGGTTGACATGCAGAAACGCTCGTTCTTGTCACCGGGGTTGATGCGGCCGAGGTCCATGAGTTCATCCCATGAGATGCCGAGCTGCTGTGCATAGCCGCTCATGTACTTGCCGAAGAGACCCTCGTCGAAGTAGTCGTGACCAGCGGGCACGGGAGTGTGTACAGTGTAGAGACCTGATGCACGCACGAGCTCCATAGCCTGGTTGAAGGTGAGGCCCTGCTTGATGTAGTCGGTCAAACGATAGAGGTTGCAGAGTGCTGCGTGACCCTCGTTGCAGTGGTAAACGTCCTTGGTGATGCCCATAGCCTTGAGGGTGAGCATACCACCGATACCGAGGAGGATCTCCTGCTTGAGGCGGTTCTCCCAGTCGCCACCATAGAGCTGGAAGGTAATGGGGCGGTCAAACTCTGAGTTGAGCTCGTTGTCGGTGTCGAGCAAGTACAAGGGCACACGACCTACCTGTACCTTCCATACGTAAGCGTATACCTGATAGTTGATATAGGGCACTGCTACTACGAGGGGCTTGCCGTTCTCGTCCATCACGCGTTCCAAGGGGAGGTTGGGGAAGTTTGAAGCCTCGTAGTTGGCAATCTGCTGACCGTCGATAGAGAGACTCTGTGTGAAGTAACCGTAACGATAGAGGAAACCTACGGCACACATGTCTACGTTAGAGTCTGAAGCCTCCTTCAAGTAGTCACCAGCGAGTACACCGAGACCACCTGAGTAGATGCGAAGTACGTGTGTGAGACCATACTCCATGCAGAAGTAAGCCACTGAGGGACGCTCAGCGTTGGGCTTAACATCCATGTACTCACGGAACATCTTGTACACGCTGTTGATGCGAGCGAGTACTGCCTCATCCTTAGCGAGCTCTTCCAAGGTCTCGTAGCTGAGACGCTCGAGAAGGAGCACGGGGTTCAAGCCACACTCTTTCCAAAGAGTGGGGTTAAGGCTCTTGAACATCTCGCGAGCCTCAGGGGTCCATGACCACCAAATGTTGCGCGCCATCTCGCTCAAGCATGTAAGCTCAGCGGGAATGTGCGACTTAACGTTCACCTCTTTCCAAGCAGGTGCGTTTGAATTACTAACTTTAATTTTCATATCACAATAGTTAACTAATGATTGTTTCTTACTTAGTTTTGTCAAAAGACAACAGACTACGGACAACAGTCCACTGTTTTCGTCTTCGTTATCGTTTTCGTTAAATCTTGCTCAAAGCGATGTCGTATGCCTCGAGGTAATATTTCACAAACTTATCCCAGAGGGCCTTCTTGGCAATGGCCGATGCGCGGCGACGGAGGTCGGCAACCATCTTGTCGTCCATCTTGGTGAAGGCAAGGATGGTGTTCTTGATTTCGTCGGCAGCCTCATTCCAGTTGCTGTCGGTGCGGTGCACAACCTTCACACCATCTTCGAGCTGGCTGTACGCGCCCTTGAGCGAGTTGGCCCAAAGTCCGAAACCTGCGAGGTCGGTGGTGATGGTGGGCACGTGGAAGGCTACGCTCTCGAGCGGAGTATAACCCCAAGGCTCATAGTATGAGGGATATACAGCAAGGTCGTCACCGGGCAACAGGTCGTAGTAGGGCAAGTTGAAGATGCCATCGTTACCATTGAGGTAGCAAGGTACGAAAATCACCTTGACGCGGCTGCTGGGGTCGTTGTTCAAACCAATGGCACGCATCATGGAGAGAGCCTTGTCGTCGTCCATGTTGTAGAGCTCGTGGCTGATGACGGGAGTGTCGAGCGGTGTCACTGAATGCAACGGACTCTCGAGACGCTCCTGAAGATCCTTGCGGGGCCCCTTAACCCATGCGGGCACGTTGATGAAGGCCAACACGTCGCGGTCGAGCGAGGGCTCATCGGCAAGGCGCTTCAATGACTCCAAAAGGATGTCGATACCCTTGTTGCGGAACTCGTAGCGGCCACCGGTAGACACGATGATGGTGTCATCAGCAAACTGCTGACCGAGAAGGTGGCTGGCCACATTCAACATCACCTTACGGGCCTCCTTGCGCTTAGCGGTGAAGGCAGCACCCTTGGGCACGAAGTCATCCTCGAAACCATTGACGAGGATAACGTCGGCAGGCTTCTCGAGCAACTGGGTGCACTCGATGTCGGTGATTTCGCTCACAGTGGTGAAGCAGTCGACACGGTGTGCTGATTGCTTCTCGATAGAGTGCTTTGACTCCATATTGAGTTCGCTCGCCATCTGGTCGCCATTGTAGCCGCTCATGTAGTCGTAGAGGGGCTTCATGTTGCCCGCGATAGAACGACCTATCGAGGTGGCATGGGTGGTGAAGATGGTGGCGATAGAGGGAATCCAGTGCTTCAGGAAGAGTGCACCGAGACCCGTCATCCACTCATGTGCCTGGTAGATAACCTTGGGGTTGTTGCCCTTCTTGGCATCCTTGGCAATGATGTGGTTGTAATAGCTCTCGGCTACACGGGCTGCAGCATAAGAGAACATGCTGGCCTCATCGTAGTCGCCATAGGCATGGAGCGAATCCACACCGAAGAGATTCCACGCCTCAGCGTAAATCTCGTTCTTTATATTATAATAAGGAGTAAAGCCAACCAAAACGGCAACGGGTTCACCGGGGATATTCCAGCGGCCGATGCGTATCTCGAAACCCTCTTCGGTGGCCTTCTTGCGCCATCCAGCCAAAAGACGCTTGTCTTCCTTGAAGAGAGGGTTCTCAGTCTCCTTCCAGAGATCAGGACCGATAAACATTAATTGGGCATTTGTCTGTGTGAGAATAGTCTTAGCCCTTGTAGAAAGTACGGTGTATATACCACCAACCTTATTACAAACCTCCCAACTTACCTCGAATATATAGTCGGGGGTCTTTTTATTTGCACTCATTTACTAATACCTTTTCAAATTTGAAGATGCAAAGGTACAAAAACATTAATGAATATGAAAAGAAAATAAACGAATTATAACGTAATTTTTTGCTTTATAGACACAAACCTACAAGAGATGCAAATTTTTGAAAACCACAGATAGCAATGGGATTATAGGCGAGAGGTTATGGGAGAATGTCATTCTATAACCCACAACCTTTAAGGTTTGTGCCAACGAGCGCGATGTAAGTGTACTTACAAATCGCTCAGCGAGCGCAGCCAAAGCTCAACAACGAAGTTGTTAAGCTATAATCATTAACCTATATCCTAAATCCACTGCCCGATACCGCGTTGTGAGGCGATGAAAGCCCCGCCTACAAGGCGGTTGCCAACGTAGAAGACAGCAGACTGACCGGGAGTAACGGATGAGACCTCTTCGTCGAAACGTACGAGCACGCGGCCATCCTCAACTTCGCGCACGATGCTACATGGCACCGACCTGCTGCGATAGCGGATACGCACAGAGAGGCAACCTTCAGTGGCAAAGCGTTCAGGATCAACCACCTTGAGTCCCTCGATGAGCATATATTGCGTGACAAGTCCTTGGGCATCGCCCAGCATCACGGTGTTCTTCTCGGGGTTGAGTTTGAGCACATAAGCAGGCTTGCCCAGGGCAATGCCAAGACCCTTGCGCTGACCGATGGTATAGTAGGGATAGCCCTGATGGACACCCAAAGTGCGGCCCGCACTATCGACAAACTTGCCCTGCCCTACCCGACGGTCAATCTCAGGACAATGCTCGCGCAGGAAGTCGCGGTAATCGCCTTCAATGAAGCACACCTCCATGCTCTCGCCCTCCTTGGCCTTGAGGGCAAAGCCCTTATCGGCAAGGTATTGGCGCACATCGGGTTTCTTCCATCCACCCAAGGGAAAGACACAACGCGACAGCACCTCCTGACCGAGTCCCCAAAGGAAGTAACTCTGGTCTTTCTGCGGATCGTCACCAGTGACGATGTAGTAATGATTATCCTCACAGAGGGTCTGCACATAATGCCCCGTAGCGATGTAGGCACAGCCGAGACGGTCGGCCCACTCGGTGAGCACGCGAAACTTGAACAGGGGGTTGCACATGACACAGGGGTTGGGCGTGCGGCCCTGCATATACTCGTCAATAAAATATTGTACTATCTTGTCACGGAAGCCCTCACGTTCATCGGTCACATGATGCTCGACACCGAGTCTGTCAGCCACCTCGCGCGCCTCAGTGATGAAACGCGGCGTTCCCTCCTCATCAAGCCCTGAAGCAAGGTCAAAGACACGCATGGTGACACCTACCACCTCGTAGCCCTGCTCCTGGAGCATGAGACAGGCGGCGGTACTGTCGATGCCACCACTCATCCCGATGAGTACGCGACGGTTATTCATTACGGAGATATTTGCCATTAATCCAACGGTAGACAAGAGGTTCTTGGCGGACATAAGGGGCCACCTCTTCCCTATCCTCCTTGGAGAGATAATCGGGTGTGGTGAGCACACACTTCAACTCGGAACTCTCGGCATCGAGGCGATAGGTTCGGAAGAAGATATCCATCTTGCCCCATACCCACTGAGCCGAGTCGCCCTGCAAGGTAGAACGAAAATCGTCCATGCTTGGTTCAGTGATATAGGATGCAGCATCCAACGGCCTCCACTGCGCATCATAGAAGGCTATACGGCTATCATCGGCCAAAGCCTTTACGGTGGTCACCAAACAAAGAATATCGGTAGAGTCGTTCACCGGAAGGAGTTTCATGGCCACGTCGGTAGACTTGGTATAACTAATCTGCACGAAGTCATCGGTGAGCGCAGTCATGCTCGACTTACTCTCCAGCCTATTGGTTACCACGGCCTCCATCTTGGCGTCGTAGAAATCGATAAAGTCCAAACGGTTGTTCCTGGTGAGCAGAGGCATCACCGAGTCGGGCATCGCTGCCAACCACCCACGCATCGGAGTGCGGGCAGAGGCATGAACACCAACGACAACAAGTAGCAATAAAGTATATAATAGACGCTTCATCAAATCATCATTAAAATTGCGTTCTCAGTCCATAGACATGAGGCAGTGCGGTAAGGGCATTCTTGAGTTGGCTGATATCGTCGTGAGAATGAACGAATACCTCAAAATCGGTCGACACAATGTCATCTTCGATCGTAGAGTGCAGATTTCCGAGGCTAAGCCCCATCTTCTCCGACACGAGCGAAACGATGGTGAGCAGCAACTGGTTCTTATTAACCGACTCGACGTGGAACTTCACCGGGAATGACATCTTCTCAAACTCGCGCATGTCCACCTCCTTCTCAATGCTGTCACCCGCCTCGGCAGCCATCGAGATGGCTTTTCGACAATGACACTGATGCACCTCGGTACGTCCGTCGGGAAGGCGGAATCCGATAACCTCATCACCCGAGATGGGCTTACATTCGGGACACAGCACCAAGTCACCCACACTCAAGGAAGAGTGTCTGTTAAGGTAACGGCGTATACCCGCTCGTGCCTTGTAGGTGATGACGTGGTCGAGCCAAGAGGCATCGATAGAAGGCGTCTCATCAGTACCAATGCGCACACGGTCGCCCTTCTGCAACTTAGTCTTCACCGAGCAGAGCCTGTCATTGATAACAGCAAACTTCATCTGTTCGCCCACCTTGTTGTGTATCTCGAAGGCAAAGTCGATAGCCGTGGCACCCTTGGGCAGCACCACCATCTTACCTTGGGGAGTGAACACATAGATGTCGTCTTCATAGAAGGTCGAGCGCACATCCTCCATGAACACACCACTCTTACCTTGGTCGGCCAATTCCTTCAATACGCGACGGAAGTTGTCGAGCCAACGCTCCACATTACGTTCACGTCCGATGAGACAGCCGTGGTTGGAGATTTCCCTCATCTCCGTAGAGGCGATGTGCACCTCCATCCAACGTCCTTCGTTACCCATCAGCTTGCAGTGCAGGCTACGGTAGTTGTTATCCTTCGGCACGTCAAGGTAACTGTTCATGCTGCTGGGCTTCTCCGAATAGATATTGGTAATGAGCGAGTAGATGAAAAGCGCCATCTCCTTCTCGTTCATCTCCAGTTCGCGCCAGTTCTCATAATTGATGTGTACGATACGTATGTGCTCCACCTCGCTCAACGAGATGCTATCCTCCTGAGTCTTGGCCCAGATGGAGTAAGCCGAACGCGGCTCACACACCACAGTAGCATTGATACCGCGCAGTGCCAGCACCTCGCGTATGGGTTTCATCCATGCCTCTGCCGCAGCGGCATGCTTCTCGACATAACGTGTGATATAGTTCTTGACCTCCTCATACTCGTTGGGCTGACGGTAGCGGAAACTGAGGTTCTCCAGTTCCGTCTTCACCTGATACAATCCAAGGCGGTTGGCCAAAGGAGCGTAAAAGTAGTCGGTCTCCGAAGCAATCTTCAGTTGCTTGTGCGGCAACATCGACTTCAAGGTACGCATATTGTGCAGACGGTCGGCAAGTTTGATGAGCAAGGCACGAATATCGTAATGGATAGACTGCAACATCTGCTTGTAGTTGTCGACCTGCAGCGAGGTCTCATAGTGCTTTTTCTTCTTTTTCGTCACCACATTGACAAGCGTGGCCACATCGTCGCCAAACATCTCGCGTATCTCCTTCACCGTATGGTCGGTATCCTCCACCACATCGTGCAGCAGAGCAGCACAGATGGGCTCGGCCCCGAGACCAATCTCGTTGGCCACAATCATCGCTACCGCTATGGGATGGAGTATGTAAGGCTCGCCACTCTTACGGCGTTGGGGGCGATGGGCCTCCTCGGCCAGTGCATAAGCACGATGCACACTATCAATCTCTTCAGCATTGAATCTCCGTTTCTCTACGCAAGCAAAGAGTTCGTCCCTTGCATCCGTCACCATCTTGTCATAGTCTATCATAGTCGTTTTCTTAAGAAGACAAACGCAAAAGTAGTATTTATTTTGTAAAGATTCGCAGAATACAAAAAAAATCCTTCGCCCCGAAGATAAAGTTTTACCCTTATTCATTCGCAGCCAACACAACGTTGCCTACCAATATCAACACCTTCACTGTTCTTATACATTTTTACCGAAAATAAATAGGCAGAAAGGTGTGGTGAAATGAAAAATTATTCATAACTTTGCACGAACTAAGAAAAGTAGAGTTTATGAAGTTGCATCTATTCGAACATTGGCTGTCGAAAGGGGCTCCTACGGAGGCCACGAAGCAGTATCCTCTGGGATGTGTTGCTATCGATGACAGACAGTCGGTATCTTTGAAATCTTTGCTTTTTTTGTTATTGAGTGTTATCCCTTTGCAAGCGTCGTTGTCGCTGTAAGGGATATTTTTTTTATAACGAGAGAACATTAACATATAATAAATATAAAGGTATAACATGAAAGCGACGTTAGTATTGGACAATGGAATGCGCTTCGAAGGTACTGCATTTGGCTGCGAGAAGCCTGCAGTGGGCGAAGTGGTGTTCTGCACGGCTATGACGGGCTATCCCGAGAGTTTGACGGATGCCGCGTATGCTGGTCAGCTCTTGGTGCTGACTTATCCGTTGGTGGGCAACTATGGCGTGCCCTCACACGAAGTGAAGGAACTCGGCTTGGAGAAGTTCTTCGAGAGCAACAAGATTCAGGTGAGTGGACTCATCGTGACTGACTATAGTGAAGAATACAGCCACTGGAACGCTGCGGAGACCCTCGACGCTTGGATGAAGCGCGAAGGTGTGCCCGGCATCACTGGCGTAGATACCCGTGCCATCACCAAGGCTTTGCGCGACGGTGGTGTGATGAGCGGACAGATTATCATTGGCGATGCTACCGAGCAGCCCAAGGGTGAGGCGTATGACAACGTGAACTATGCGGCTACCGTTACTTGCACAGAGCCCGCTACCTATGGCGAAGGTGCCAAGAAGGTGGTGGTGGTAGACTGCGGTGTGAAGTACAGCCTTATCCGCAACCTCGCAGAGCGTGGCTTCGAGGTGGTGCGTGTACCTTACGACTACGACTTCTCTACCCTCGCCTACGACGCAGTGGTAGTGAGCACAGGTCCCGGCAACCCCGCCCTCTACACCGCTACCGTGGCCAACATCCGCAAGGCGATGGAGACAGGCAAGCCCATCCTCGGCATCGGCCTCGGCAACCAGTTGCTCGGCTTGGCAGCAGGTGCACAGGTGGAGAAACTCAAGTTCGGTCACCACGGTGCTAACCAGCCCTCACGCCTCACAGGTACTAACAGTTGCTACATCACCAACCAGAACGTGGGCTATGCCGTTGTGGAGAGCACACTCCCCGCAGGATGGAAGGCCATGTTCACCAACCTCAACGATGGTGCTGTCGACGGTATCCGTCACGAGGAGAAGCCCTGGCTCGGCACACAGTTTGCCCCCGAGGCTTGCACCCGTGGCTACCGCAAGGATAACCTGATGGACGATTTTATGAAACTCATCTAATTTACCATTTGACAATCTGTATTGATTTACAATTTGACAATTTACAAATTACAATTGATGTACAATTTAGCAATTTGCAACTCGCGATGATAAAATTGTAAAATAATGAAATGGTAAATAAATGGTAAATAAATGGTAAATAAATGGTAAATTGTAAATCTATAAATTGTACATATAAAAGAATTATTATGGAAAAGAAATTCAATAAAGTATTGCTCTTGGGTTCAGGTGCACTGAAGATCGGTGAGGCTGGTGAGTTTGACTACTCTGGCTCACAGGCGCTCAAGGCATTGCGCGAAGAGGGCATCAGCACGGTGCTCATCAACCC
>JAZKYH010000058.1:0-47268 GCA_045612065.1 Bacteroidaceae bacterium | reverse complement strand
AAGGTCGAATAAAATATGTAGATGATACATCAAGATCTGTGATAGTAATCTTACCTTGAAAACTTCCATCGCCACTACCACAAACAATTTTCTCATCATCAATCGTCGGTTGGGCAGTTTTGCCAAAGCAAAATCCTTTTTCAACAACTTCCAAACGACCATTCGCGGTAACAGATGCATTACATGTAATTATTCCGTCGTCAGTTTTGTGACCACTGAGTCTAACGCTAGGGATACTCGGACCTATTATTTCAATAGTACCTAAATATGTTTCTCCTCCAGAAAAACCGTGAATCTCAACTGTCTTTTTGACACACGAGTCATCGCCTATAAGAATATAATATGCGCTACTAATCTCATTGATGTTAACGGATAGCACAAACCTACCATCTGCGTTGGTCTTTGTTGATGTATGAATATTATTACCATCTGTTACAACAACAGGTAACTCTGGCATTGGCTCTTTGCTAGAGGCGTCAATAATAGTTCCAGTAAAGGTGAAATCTCTATTTATCTCCTCATCGTTGCTACAACCAAATAATATGATACAGATTGATAATATGAACCAATGTAAAACATTTCTCCTCATAGCATAAAACCGTTAGAATTTGTAACTTAATGCCAAATTTACAGACATATTAGGTTCTCCGTACATAGTAGAAGCAACCGACGGAACCACTGCCCACTGCAAACGAGCCCCGGGTTTTGGCTCTGCTACATAACCACGAACTAAATTGACTATATATAGACCTGCCGCTGCGCCAAAACAGCAATAGGCGGCTGTTTTAGAACTATTGTATTTCTTTTCAGCTGATTTGTACTGGTCTATTCCCGTTGAATGACTATTCATAATGTCTTTTTGCTTATTTGCATTAGCTATAAACGCAAAGCCACCTCCTATCAGAGCTATGTCACCTACCATGTATACGGTGCCTTCAACCTTATGGCCTTTCATCATCAGACCTACGCCTGGAATCAATGAATAAGCAAGTGCTTTGCCATTTATTGTTTTTTTTGTTGCACTCCACACGCCATCAGCCAGCGTATTTAATTCTTTGTTAGAAAGAAGTCCAGATGCAAGTTTTGTGGCGGCTACTTTTATGTCTTTTATAGGTTGCTCCTTAGATAGATTAGGATAACTAGCTGATTCCATAATAGTAGCTGTTGATGTGTCATATATTCTAGCTCTTAAATAGTAATATTCTCCTACTTTATTGACAACTATAACACATAATAGTTCGGCTCCCTTTTGTGCAAATCTAGTTATAGACTCACTAATAACACCTCCCTGCTCTTGAAATGACAACTCTTTAAATAATGCTTCAGAAAAGACACCTTCTCCTTGATCTATTCTAACATTATATTCTGATTTTAGTACTTCATGAAAGATGTCCTCAACAATAAAGCGGTCAAGCTTTGAATTAGTCTCATTAACAACAGATACAGCCATAACCTTTTTATTATTATTTTGAGCAATTGCTGATAGACATAATAATAGACTAATAGTCATTAAAAATATTTTCTTCATTTCTTTCTTTATTTTATTTGCTTAAATATTCTATTTCCAATCTCTACATTTACAAGTCTGTAAGCTTTCTCTGCTGAATGTTTATAATCTATAGTACTTCGATTCCTCGCATCAGATTGAATAATTTCTCCTTCATACAATGTCTCATTTGTAATTTCATTTATAATTTTAATGTAAGCAACAACTTTCGATGTGTACCACACATTCTTGCTATTAGGCTCAGAGCCAATTGGCAATGAAGAAAATTCATATGCATTAGCGGTAACATAGACACACCAATATGCCATTTCAGGATCATCAGTGAATCTCTGTTCAGAATTATCGGCAATATATCCCTTAATTGCTTGATGCATCCCTAAATATTCTTTATCAAAAAGAAACGCATTTGAAGATATATACAGCAATTTCTTTTCTATTCGCTCCTGTTGCTTTACCTCATATGCTTTGCGTTTGGCTTCAGCCATTTCAGCCTGTCGCCTTGCTTGAATAGCAGCGTTTCTTTCCTTGATTTTAATGTTGCACTTACTAATCCAATTATCGATACTTGTCATATCTAATTCTTCATAGTATAGTTTTTTACAGGCCGTAAAGCCTTGTATTGCCTCTTCATATCTGCCCTGCTCATACAGAGATCTTACATGATCAAAATATTGTATTCCATCAGCATAAGCCGTTACATTTATAAAGATGCTAATCAGCAATATACCTAATATTCTCATAGTATTAATGATTTTTGCAATTCATTTAATCGGTTCATTCTACGTCTTGCTACACTTTCGACCTCTTTATCTCCATCTGTAGTTAGTGGTCTATAGCGTTCAATATAACTTTGTATTATTTGATTAAGTTTTAGTTCTAAATGTTGAGACTGTTTTAACCAGCTAAAATGCTCTTTTTGTTCTATTTTTTGCATCTCACTTATAATAGAGCAACACTTCTCTATATAATCATATCCTTTGTCAGAATCATTGATGTTGGCAAAATTTGCCTCAAACTCATTTATCTTACTCTCATATGATTGCGTCACCTCAATCTGTACTTTGTTTTCCTTATCATTTAAGTATAGGTTTATACCACATACAATTGCCACTAACACCATTGCCACAAGTATATAGGGTTTAATTCTCTTAAATGCTTCTGCCCGATTTTGTCTATTCTGCCGGTCAACTATCTCTTTGTGCTTGCGAGTAATATAGTTTATATCATCATTAAATACGGAATCAATTCTGCGCCATTCATGATAATCAGCAGAGCTGATTCTTAGTTCTGAACAAGTTTTAAGAAGATCACAGTTGTTTTGCTCAAACAAAGTTCTGAACAGAGATTTCTTACGTCTGATTTCTGTCTGCAGCTCTTGCTCCTTGCGTTTCTTTTCTGCTTCTTCATATTTTCTAACCTCCATACAATGAACAATTTCATTGTACGATGATGCAAAAGTAGAATCCTCCTCCAACCAAATATTGAAAGTGTGGAACTCTATACCAGCCTCTTGGCAAGCTATTTCTATACTGCCTATTTCTTGAAGTTTTTGCAGAACAGAAGTTTTTTGACCTCTTATCTGATTTTGCCATTCTAATTCGGCTAGTCTGATTTGTTCTTCCTCCTCGCGTTTTATTCTTTCCTGTTCGCGTCTATCTTTCAAACATTGTACACCATTTGCCTTTTGTGTATCAACAAAACTTCCAAATAAAGTGGTAATATAGAAAGAGTGGGCGGGGCGAATAAAGATAGACTCCTTAACCCAATCCATTTGCAAAAGTTCATCAATTGCATCCAACAATAGTTGCAAATCGGATGTAAAATGTGCCGTCAGTTGATTTCTTGCTTGCCAAATGTCCTCTATCTGTTCATTCTGCATAAGTCGTCCAACAAGGAGCAATATCGTATCATTCTGTTCTGGAAAGTATACATGCCACCTTCCTAATGAAGCGAGAGCTTCATTGGCTTGCTTTTCCCTATTCTGCAATAAATATGCTATATATGCCCAATAGACCTCCCAATACTCATCTTTTATACCGTCCTCGTATCTGTTGGTATAGCGAACAGGTTCAAGCATAGAGGACATTTGATAGTACATAAACTTTAATGTATTATCATCATACTCTTGCATCCATGATTCCAGTTTACCTAATTGGCGTTGTAATGCAGGTGCGGTATTTTGTTCTATAATGGACTTAGTCTGTCGAATATCGGACAAACCTATCGAAGACAACTGTGTCTTTCGTTTTTTACTCGCAAGACGAATCTCTTCCTTAATAGGCAAAACAAGTTCATCGGCTAGATTCAAGTTGGTCTGCAACTCGCGCAGTTGGCGTTCTCCATCTTTTGTTATAAGACCATCCCGAAAAAGTGTCTTACACTCCAAACGATATTTTAACCTATTTTCATCTAACTTTTCACTTGCGCTCTTTTCAGCCTCATAAATTGTGATGTTGTTAGTGGTATTATCGCTATTGGTATGAGTTTCGTTATTACTATTCACCACATTATCACTATCCCTTTTGGAGTGATCATCAGATGAATGAACTCCGCCACTTATAGCATTAGCATTACCCATATTAATGTTAGAATTCTCACACTTACAATTGTCGACACTATTGAGCACGGTTACGATTAACTCTAAATCCTCGCCACATTCTGGGCAACACAAAAAATCTTCTAACCATGCTTTTTTACACTTTGGACATGTCTTCATAATTCGGCGATTTTAGCGTTGATAATATAAGCCCCTATGTTCGCGTATATGTCCGACAACCCAATCCAATTCGTTGGGTGTCAGATTATCATTAATATCAACTCTCCATAAGTATTCGTCCTTATCGTAGTCTGCTAAAGATTCATTATCATAATAACTCCAACCATCAGTTTCATAGTAGCCCCATTTACCATACCAGTTCAACTTATCATAAACAGCGCGATTTCCGTTGTAGATAATATGCTTTGTATTTTGATAATTAATCTCATTATAGAAATAATATGTGCTTCTCAAATTGACTTTTAAGATACTTTTATGGCTTTGGTGACTATGAATACGCATTCCACACTTTTCACAGAATAAAGCATTGTTAGGAATCTCGCTACCGCATACAGGACAAGATGTAGAGGATTTACACCTATGAAAATTTATGTACCTATGAGTATTATCCATATACTTATTTTGTTTGTATTATTTTCGTTATGTTTCCCTTAATATCGGCATCAACAATATAATACATCTGCAAACTTCTATACGATTGCCGTGGCGACCATGCATATAAGAATTGATATCCTATTGCACAATTATCTTGTGACACTCGCATAACTTGTTGAAGATTCTCTTTTCCTAAACCTAAACGTTGATAAACCTCAACTTCGACTTTTTGTCTGATTATTGACAAATTATTATCTACTAAACCGCGCACATAAGCATGGATATCCTGAGCTTTATGGGCTCCACCCGAAACTACTTCCATTGTTTTAGGACGGTATGATGTCTGTGTGTTTTTAGTTATTGGGTGTCCCAACAATCGTGGTTCGTAATCAGCACTTAATTTAGGTTGCATAGAGATTATTGGGCAACCAAACAGGTTGAATTCCAATATTGTAAACATTGCACATTCATCACCATCTTCATTGTGGCAGGTCTTATAATAATCTTGTTTTGCTTTAATTAGTGCCAAACCTGCTGGAAGTCCTTTGTGGAGATAAATATTGTATAGCTTCATCATCAACTCGGAGTTGCCTTCCATATCGAAGCCTCCCAAAGCAATTTCTCCAGAGCCACAATACAACATGGTACCATAAGCCAAAGCTGTCAGCATCATTGACTCATCCATTTTGTAGTCTATATAACGACCCCCAAAGCATGCCAAAGTATTAAATATATAAGGAGTGGTCTCTTCTAACATAGAAGGTTGTGTCGCTATAGTATATTGTGAGTGCGAAGTATCTTCTCCAATAAAGAATGGCACTTCTTTATCGTCATCGCCATGAAGATTGCATACGAGGAAATCAATCTTTTTTAATTCGTGTACATAACCATCATACATCTCTCTATAAGATGTATCCAAATCGGGACTAACAATCATCCTGTTATCCAATGGAACGTAGTCTTCGGAGAGGGATACCGTAGGGATATCTCTCATCATTTCATTGGATGCTCGCAGCCAACTTTGAGTTGTTGTCATTGCAGCTCCACGAATTGAAATACCATTTGCTGCAAATTCAACACAATCATTAAGATATGCAATAAGGCCATCTATGCTCCAATCCTTCGTTAATGGCAATCTACCAACAGCAAATCGTGGCTTTTGGGACACGAAATCACCTAACCTTGCAATTGAAGAATCGAAGCAATATGCCATATCTGAATATATATATTCGCGACCTACGCAATCGAGAGGGTTACGAATTATAGGCATGGGTACTACATTATCACCTCCAAGAATGAATAGTGGGCAATAATTTCTATCCTGCAAACCAAGGCCGATATAGTAATCTTCAAGAATGGGGATATATGTTAACCAATTTGTTTTGTCAAGGTCGGCATATATTTCGTCGGAAGTATCTACTATTTGCCAATCTATATAAGAAGCGCACGATGACACATACGATGTTATAACTTCCTTAACTTTACTTTGGTGAGAAGACAAAATAGAAGCTAAACGTTGCGTATTTGTAAATATTAGACCTATCAACATATTTTATGATCTATCAGTAATACTTGAGGAATTGGTTAAATTTTTATTAAAGAGAAGAAGTGTCCTATCTGATTATTTCACCATATTATTCAAATGTGTAATTTGTCTGTTTTAGTTAACTCATAAGTTATATAGTTGACAAGCACTATAGGCTAATTATAAGTACTGGTAACAACACAGCTACACCAATAATAGTATGACTGCTATTCTTTGTACTTTGGCTTATATTATTTGAATCCTGTTACTTTCCAAACACCATTAACTTCTTTAAGCAGAACCTTGACATTTGTATTACCATAACGAGTTATATCTTGAAATCCAACATAATTAATTTCTGCCGTTGGACTGCAGGTTACATACACCTTTTTCTCTAATATTCCAGCACGAGGTTCTGTTTCTCCTGGCAAATATATCATTCCATTTCTAACAACCTGTTCAAAATGATGATACAACTCACCATCTTTTTCATAATACCAAGTATCTTGTACATACGCAATTGCTACCTCATAATTGCGTGCTAATGCAGGTATCCATCCAAGAATATTTAACTTTTGCCCACCCTGTTCTGAAAACAAACTGGTAAAAAGAAGATCATTTGTAAGATTCCTACTTTGAATTTCATTGATAATCAACTTTGTAAAGTTATAATCAGTATACAGCAACATTCTGTCAAGATCTCTACACAAAATTGATTCAATAAAATTATAAGCTACAGAGGATGGTGTTGAACACTGTGATATCTCTGTCTGGCTCAATCGTTTTACAATAGGATTAGGTGATTGCGCATAGGTGGTTATTCCAACTTGTAAACAAACAATCATTAAAAGGTGTTTTAACAATTGATTTTTCATAATAACCTCTTTTTAATACTTAATATATTCTACCTCTATGTTGTCATATCTGTTTACATATTTATATTTAATTTGATATGGAGAACTTTTATCTACTAATACAATAGCATCTTTTGATATAAAGTCTATACAATAATCCTTGTAGATATTATCCCCTTTACTCAAATGAAGACATTTTCCATCATCTTCGATAGACCAATTATACCTATCCACAAAACCATTATTGCTCCAAATCTCCAACACCAATTTTTGATGATTCATTTGGGATATAAAATCAGAATATCTAAACGATAAGAACTTATTGGTTTCATAACTAATATCAGAATTAAATTCTGTGCCGCTAGGAATCATTACAGCAGAAAGAGTCCACTCCTTTCCACCATTTACGAGCCACCTTTCATTTTCATAATTCTTACCACATGACACAAAACACGCCGTCAATAGTATGGTACTTAAAACTTTTGATAAAATTTTCATGACTATTACTTTTTTATAAATATATCATTAGGAGCATAATACACATCAATATTTGTCATAATTAGTAATGAATAGTATAAAAACATCCAATTATTTTAAATCCTTACCACAAATAGGGCAACAAGAAATGTCCTTATCATCAATTTGTTGGCCACAAATAGGACATGTAGTAGCACCTACATGCACATTTACAGAGGTTCCTCCTACTATATTAGGCATATTCTCAGACACCTTAACGCGTGTAGTAGCATTCAAAGACTGCTTTTGTGTTTCATCAAGTCTTGCCTCTGCATGATGTTTCTCTGCTCTATACTCTTCTTTCATTGCTTCTGCATCCTGAACCTTGCCTCCTGCAACACTCTGAATAGCACCGACCATAGAATTGACAAATCCCTGTTGGCTGGCATTCTGAGTCATACTAATCTGCGTAAAGGCAGCCAGAATCTGTTTCATTACTTCCATCTGCTGTGCAGCATTATCTGACGAGATCTTTTGGATGTTGGTACCGTTCTCCTTAGCCATATCAACCATCTGCTGGTACAGTTTCGCCTGCTCGGCAGCATTCATCTTCATCAATTCCAGTTCATTGAGGTGCGAGAATGATTCAGCAAACTTAGCTTGAGCCGTAGCATCCATTTGTGCAATATTTCGCCCTAACAACTGATCAGCAGTCATTTTGCTCTCTGCCTCGATTTTTGCTTTCTCTGTTTCGGCCTTTATTTTTTCTTTTTCAAGGTCATAAGAATGTTCCTCCTTTAATCTGGTTAATTCCAGTTCAGCCTTTGCCCGTTCCTCTTCCAATTTACGATGAGTCTCACGATCTGCAACATTTTGCTCCATATCAAGCATCTGTTGCAATCTTTTAAGGGCATCCTCTTTCTCGCGAAGTTGACGCTGATACTCATCTTCCTTGATTTTCTCATCTACTTCGTGATCTCCTAGCTTCTTTCCACGCTCATATATATCTTGTTGTTCTTGTCCTTTGATAGTCTCTGCATTTGTGTCATTTTGAAGACGGCGTTTTTCAACTTCATCAACCAACTGCTGTCTTTCAAGGACATATTTGCGGCCATAAATAATTGCATCCAAATCCCATCCTTCAGCCTCACGTCCCTTCTGCTTACGAGTTGCCTCCCATTCTGCATCACTTATCTCGTCGTCAGCTTTTATCTTGGCAATGCGCTCCATCTTGTCAATCTCCGTTTTCAGTAACACTGTGGCGGTGAGTGAGCGTGCGCGAAGTTGTTCGGAAACTTGATCACGATCAAAGCGACGATTCTCCAAGTCATTACTAAATATATCGAACTCTTCTTGTGAGATAAGACTGTTACGCTGAATTTCAAGCATAGCCTTATCTAAGTCAGCTTTATTAGATGCTTCACGGATAACCTTTTGATTCATTAGCAAGCTAACAAACTGCTCCATTTCATCAGTATGAAGTAGATTGTCTTTATTAACTTCATCAAGTCGTACGCGTAGTTCTTGCTCCGAACGAGCTTCGCGAATCTTTTGGTCATTCTCCTCAGATGCTATTCGATTACGGAATTCATTAGTGCGTTGCAAAAAATCATACTCTCGTTCAGAACAATATAGCTGCTCTTCTACCTGCCTAAAACGTGCTAATTGTTCGTTTGATGTTGCTATATCAAGCACATCTACAATGATAACACCATGTAATAAATTTGGTAGATTTTGCTTTAGATGATTTTTAATCGTATTGAATGTGATTTCATCCAGCCCTCGTTCTGAAACTTCAACCTCACGCAAACGATATTTCAAGATACTATATACTGAGCTATCAACACTTTTTACAACATCAGTAATAGTAACAGATTTACGACTAGATAAATAATTGGCAATAAATTCTTTGAAATCACCAATTTGCATCTGCATACTTACACCCACCTGCAAATCAAGATGTCGTGATTGTATGATATATGGCTGATAGCCCTCTGATGAATCAGATAGATATTGTTGACCAAAGATAGCAGGGAATATACGATCAGATTTCAGATAGACATCAATCATGGTGTCTTTTTTCAAGCGACCCATAATTTGCTGAACTCGACGACGGCGTTCCTCTCTTTGTCGAGTATTTTCTTCGCGCTTATGTCCTGTAAAGAAACGATATATGCCATCAGCAAGACGGGAGAAAAAACCTTGACGCTCGTGTTTGCGGCGTTCCACCTCTAGTTCAGCAGCTGCAGTATGCTTATTGTCAAAAACATACATACCGCTACCCATCTGAGCAACTTCCTGCCCATCAATATATATGATAGCACTTGTACCTTCCTCAATAACCAAACCCTCGAGATGTTCAGATATATAGCACCATTCATCGGGAGCAATATGTCGTGCCAACTCTCCTGGCTGAAGTTTCCATATAGCCTTATTGCGAACAACTGCAGCTGCATCTGTGGTATAATCGGAATTAACAGCATCAACAAATGAATCATTAGATGGGCGACGAGAACTTTGCTGATTAGAATCAATTATGTTTGCATCAACCTCAGCACGATCTGTTGTTGGATTCTCCTGACGTGCACGATTGGCCTCTGAAATAGCTTGGCGTATAGTTGTCAAATCATTTCCATCACTATTCCAACGCTCTAAAAATACGCGATTATCATTAGGGTTGCGATATGCCCAACTAGCATAGGCATAAGGATCTGCCATTGCCCTCTCATATGTCCATCTAGAGAACGCACGATTTATGAAACCTTTTTCTTGAGCGTGGTGTTCGTTATACTCTTTAACTTGTTTTGTTTCATTTTGCTCTTTCAATGAGCGCTTGCACTTAGGGCAGAAATTGAAATTTGGCTGAATTTTGTCGTAGCCACAATAAGGACATCTCATAATATTATTATATTTAATTCTGGCATTGCAGACGTTAACTACAAGAAACATTATGTCACTTCTCTACCAACTCTTGCAGCCAGTGATGTTAGTAACGTTGCGAAATTACAATTAAATTCTGAATTATCAGTTAAGAATACGAAATTATTTTTAATGTTTTATAGCATACCACGTTTTACGTTAACGATAACTAAGCAGCAAAGCTGCAGGTTATGGGTTAAAGGGTTATGGGCGAGGAACGAAAGGACAACTGCGTTGTACGAAAACGATAACGAAAACCTTTAAACGATGAACGATTAAAGATTAACGATGAGCGGTTGAAGAAGAATGTATATAAACGAAATACTCTATAAAACAAGTAACAATATAGATATTGTCCGCATCCATAAAATTCTCCTCCTGGGTTAGGAGGAGTACCCTCGAAGAGGGGGAGGTGGTACGGTTCTCGCAAATATTACCCCCTCCGCTTCGCTCGTCCCCCTAATATAGGGGGACAATACCGAGGCTTGGACAACTCCTATATTATCCCCATAAAACAAGTGTTGTGGAACAGGTTGTCCGGCTGTCCTTGTGCGGCATAACACATTGTATACCAGTCAGCAAACAAGGACAACCTGGGTTGCCCTGGGGTTGTCCTTATTTATCAATTCATAATCAACACATTGACCACGACAAGGACAGCCGGACAACCTGTTTCGGTAAAGTGCTTTAAAGCTACGTTGAGAAAATCAGACAAAGAGAATTCAGAAATCAGACAAAGAGATTTTTTCTAACGAAAGGCTCCGTCAGTTTTATTGAAAGGCTCCGTTTGAATTGCCGGAGCCTTGCGTTTCGCGCGGTACATGTATGTACCAATTTTGTTGCATATTTGTACTAATTTCATTGCATATATCAACCGCGGAGGAGTTGTTGACACAAGGAAAATTGCACTTAACACGAGCAAAAAATCGGAGGTGCGATTTCAAAAAATGGCAAGTGCGATTAGCCAAAAACGCACATGCCTTTTTCAGGAAACGGATATGCGTTTTTTGGCGTTGCAACAATGCTTAATGATGAACGATATGATACGTGATTGACTCACCCCTCAAAATCCAGCGAGAGTTGTTCCCAGGTGCGGTGAGGTATGTTGCCAGGCTCTTCGTCGCGTGGGTTCGATACCGACAGGCCTATCAAGCGTATGGGATGGTCGGCATACTCCACCTCGGCCAGCAGCCTCTTGGCCAGCGGCAGTATCGTCTTCATCGTCAGCAGTTCATGCTCTTGGGTGATGCTGCGGGTGATTTGGGTGAAGTCGTGATACTTGATTTTCAGCGTCAGTGTGTTGCCGCGAAACTCTTTGTCGGCAAGGCGGCGTACAAGTTCTTCGGCGGTGTGGTACAGTTCCACGATGACGGCTGCCCGTGTGAAGATGTCGTGCTCCAAGGTGCGTTCACAGCCAATGGACTTGCGCACCCGCACGGCCTCCACGGGCCGGAGGTCGATGCCTCGGGCAAACTCGTAGTAGAGCTGACCTGCCTTGCCAAACTCGCGGGTGAGCCCGTCGAGCGACCACTCGCGCAGGTCGTGCCCCCGATGTATGCCCAGGGTGTGCATACGGCGTGCCGTCACCTTGCCCACGCCCCAGAAGCTCTCGATGGGTAGCCGTGCTATGAAGTCGAGCGCCTGATCGGGGTGTATGGTGCATAGCCCGTCGGGCTTGCGGTAGTCTGAGGCTATCTTGGCCAGAAACTTGTTGTACGACACACCTGCCGAGGCTGTCAGCCCCAGTTCTTCGCGCACCCTCCGCTTTATCTCGCGAGCAATGTCGATGGCCAGCGGCATGTTGCGTTTGTTGACTGTCACGTCGAGGAAAGCCTCGTCCAGGGCCAGCGGCTCGATGATGTCGGTGTAGTCGTGGAAGATGCCATGTATCGTATCGGATACCTCTTTATACACCTCCATCCTTCCCGGCACGAACACCAGTTCGGGACATAGGCGCATGGCCTTGAGCGATGCCATAGCCGAACGTACTCCATACTTGCGTGCTTCGTAGCTGGCTGCCGACACCACGCCGCGCTCGCCTGCATGGCCTACGGCTACAGGCTTCCCGCGCAGTTCGGGGTTGTCGCGCTGCTCTACCGATGCGTAAAACGCATCCATGTCGATATGTATGATTTTGCGCTCAGGCATATAGCTCATACTCACGGCTTCCTATGCCAATCTTCTCTGCATGCTCCAGACACGAGCGCCACTCCGACTCAGGAGTAGAGTTGACGAAGTGGTCGTGATGGTCGCAGAAGTCGGGGCTGTGCATACGGTCGTAGAGCTGACTGCCAGGTAACGGAGTCGCTGCAAGGCAGGCATCCACGCAAGCCTGGTCGAGCGCCAAGGGGTCTTTCGAAGCGAACATACCGATATTGGGCAGTATGGGCACATCGTTCTCGGCGTGACAATCACAGTTGGGCGATATATCCTGCACGAGAGATATATGGAAGTGGGGGCGCCCGTCAATCACCGCCTTGGCATATTCGGCCATCTTGCGGTTGAGCAGTTGCGGTGCATGGTAGTCGGCCGAGGCGATGGCATCGAAGTTGCATGCTGCAATGCAGCGTCCACACCCCACACAATGGTCAGAATCGACCCGCATCTTGCGCGTTGCCTCATCGAACACAAGCGCTCCGTTGGCACACTGCGTCAGGCAGCGCTTACATCCGCGACACAGCTCGGCATCCACCTCCGTCTTGCCACTGATGTGCTGCTCGCACTTGCCGGCTCGCGAGCCACAGCCCATACCGATGTTCTTGATAGCGCCTCCAAACCCTGTCATCTCATGACCCTTGAAGTGGTTAAGGCTGATGAACACGTCGGCATCCATCACCGCACGGCCAATCTTTGCACGCTCCACATACTCGCCACCGACTACCGGCACCTCCACTTCGTCAGTACCCTTCAGGCCGTCGCCTATAAGTATGGGACATCCCACGGTGAGCGGTGTGAACCCATTCTCCCATGCACAGTACAGATGCTCCAGCGCATTCTTGCGGCTCCCGGGATACAAAGTGTTGCAGTCGGTAAGGAAGGGGCGTCCACCCAACTCCTTCACCACGTCCACCACCGCCCGTGCATAGTTGGGCCGCAGAAACGACAGGTTACCCAGCTCACCGAAGTGCATCTTGATAGCTACAAACTTTCCCTCAAGCTCCAGGTCTGCAATTCCCGCCTGCTTGATGAGCCGCTTCAGTTTCGTAATCAGGCTATCGCCATTGGCCTTCGTGCGGAAGTCCGTAAAGTACACCTTTGACTTTTCTTTATTCATACTATATAAATGTTATTATCAAAAAAACTCTATTCGTTGCACAAAGATACAATATCCCACACATTATCGCAATTTTTCAAAATAAAAACCACGCTGACAAGCTTTACAAATCGGCTGTCAGAAAATTCGTTTGTTGATTGGCACAATCAACCGAAGAAATGATTATCTTTGCAGATATATAACATGAGAAGATATGAAAACGTTGATTCACAACGCCACCATCGTCAACGAGGGTGAACAATACAGGGGTAGCGTGCTCATAGAGGATGAGAAGATAGCTGCCATCATCAGAGGAACGGACGAGCACATTGCTGCCGACCATATAGTGGATGCCACGGGATGCTACCTGCTGCCTGGAGGTATCGACGACCATGTACACTTCCGTGACCCGGGACTGACACACAAGGCCGACATGGCCAGCGAAAGCCGTGCGGCAGCACGCGGTGGCATCACCTCGGTGATGGACATGCCCAACTGTGCACCGCAAACGACGAGCATGGAGGCCCTGGAGGCGAAGTTAGCCGATGCTGCCACGAAATGCCTTGTCAACCACTCCTTCTACCTTGGCGCTACAGCCGACAACATGGAGGAGATACGCCGTATCAATCCACGCGAGGTGTGTGGGCTCAAGGTGTTCATGGGCAGCAGCACGGGAAATATGCTCGTCGACGAGGAAGAGCGCCTCGAGGCCATCTTCAGCGAGTCGCCCACGCTCATCGCCCTGCACTGCGAGGACCAACGCATCATATCGGCCAACACGGCCAAGTATAAAGAGGAGACGAGCTGCGACGATCCCGACGTGAGCTACCACCCGCTCATACGCAGCGAAGAGGCTTGCTACCAGTCGACCGCCAAGGCCGTAGAGTTGGCACAGCGCACGGGAGCACGCATCCACATCATGCATATCAGCACTGCCCGCGAACTGGAGCTGTTGCAAACGGGCCATATACGCGACAAGCAGATAACTGCCGAGGTGTGCCTGCCCCACCTGTACTATACCGATGCCGACTATGCCCGATACGGCACACGCATCAAGTGCAACCCCGCAGTGAAGACGGAGGCCGACCGCGATGCCCTGCGCCAGGCCTTGCGCGACGGACGCATCGATGTCATCGGCACCGACCATGCCCCGCACCTGCCATCGGAGAAGGTGGGCGGATGCCTGAAAGCTGCCTCGGGAATCCCTACCATACAGTACGTATTGCCCGCCATGCTGGAGTTGTGCGATGAGGGTATCGTCACACTGACCGATGTGGTGGAGAAGATGGCCCACAACCCTGCTATATTATATAAGGTGAACGGACGCGGATTCATACGCGAAGGCTATCAGGCCGACCTCGTACTCGTGAAGCCCGATGCACCACACTGCGTAGATGCCAAGTCCATCGTGAGCAAGTGTGGCTGGAGCCCCTTCGAGGGACATACGTTCCGCTGGGACATCACACACACCTGGGTCAACGGCCATACGGTATATGCCGATGGTGTGTTTGACGACAAGGTGATGGGACAACGACTCCTATTTAATGCTGAGCCATAAGGATAAGTTGGGGGTGACGACGTGGCATGAAAGTTCCGGCACGTATCGTATGAAAGGGAATCAGAGTTCAAGAATCAGAATAGACTACGCCGTCCGCGACGTGGTGCCCTACATCAACTGGATATACTACTTCCACGCTTGGGGCATGGAGCCGCGCTTTGCTGCGGTGGCCGACATACATGATTGCCCCTCGTGCCGGGCCAGTTGGGTAGCCGCTTTCCCGGAGGAGGAGCAACCCAAAGCCCGTGAGGCAGCCACGCTATACACCGAAGCCACGGCCCTACTACGCCAATGGGCCGATGAACCAATATGCCACGCCCTGCTGCTCCTTGCCGAAGCATACAGCGATGGCGACGACATCGTGATAGACGGTAAGCGCATCCCCTTCCTGCGCCAGCAACATGCAGGACGCTCGGGCTACACGCTTTGCTTGAGTGATTTCATCAGAGGGGGCACTCCCCTCCCGACGAAGGAGGTAGGGACGACCGACATTGCCAATAGGATTGGAGTGTTTGCCACGACAGTGTCACTACCCATCAATCAACAGCCGCAAACATTCCAACTTCAGTGCTCTACCCTCGCCGACCGCCTTGCCGAGGCCACAGCCGAGAGGCTGCACGAGGAGGTGCGTAAGCACATCTGGGGATATGCCCAAGAGGAGCAGCTGACGATGCGCGAGCTACACGAAGAGAAGTTTCAAGGCATACGCCCTGCCGTAGGCTATCCCAGCCTACCTGACCAGTCGATAAACTTTCTGATTGACGAACTGCTGGAGTTCAAGGAAATAGGCATCACCCTTACGCCGAACGGTGCCATGTCGCCCTCTGCCTCCGTATCAGGCTTCATGCTGGGCCATCCACAGGCACACTATTTCTCCATCGGGAGTATCGGGGAAGACCAATTGCAGGATTATTCCCGACGACGAGGAGTTGATTCTGAAGCGCTGCGCAGCTTCCTAACCAACAATCTATAAAGAAAAATACAAGTCAACGTAATAAGCATCACCCCCGTAAGTGTAAAGATTAATTTATTGTCCGTGAAGGACATCGGCCATACCGTGCTTCTCCATATTCTCGCGAGCCATGCGCAAGAACTTGCTTATTGAGGGTTGCTCAAGGAACGACTGTGGTGCATCGTCGATCACCGTTTGCATGAGCGGCGTTATCATCGGATAAGCCAAGCCATTGCAGAGCATGGAAAAACCGCATAACCCCAATACATTATCGTAGTTGCGTCCGATAAAGCCACACACCAATCCTTGCATTTCCTTGGCCAAGTCCTGATAGGCAGAGTCGACACTGTGCTGAATATCTGCTTGCGAATACCCGTTCATAATCATCTGCGACTCCATACGTTCCATGTCCACAGCCTTCAAATCGAGTTTGTACTTACGGGCAATGAATGCATATAGCGAGTCATTGAGCGGTGTGCCTGCAACCTTGAGCATGATATTGCTGATGGTCACCCCCATCTTCCCCGGCTCAAGGATGATAGGCATAATAGGATGGCCATCGAGAAACAGGGTAGCTATCATAGTAGAGTCGGTTCTTCCCGCCATAGAGAACTTACCGTGCAACACCTCACACGAGTCAATCACCTCCCACACATTGTCTACCGATGTCATCAGGGTGATTGTCTTACCATCGATACTTGAGATGTTCGATGTACCCTTGATGCGGTATGCCTTCGTGCAAGAGAGTAGTGACGCTACGCATAGTATGTATAGGAGTCTGCTCATTGTGTTTGGCTCTAAAAACAGTGCAAAAATAAAAGGTATTCTTGAATCAAGAAAACCTTTTATCATTATTTAAGTATTATTTTTGTTTTTGAGACTATTCACGCACCGTTCCAATCATTTTTCTTTCTCTTTTTCATATTCTTGAGGGATGCGGAAGGCTGTATAGAGCTGGAGCAGGCATCCTACAAGCAGACATAAAATCCACTCATTCTGCTTACACACCAACATCAGTATCCCTGCCAGCATCAGCACAACAGCCCCCAGAAGTTGCTGACGGCGCAAACGACGAAGGATAAAATTGGAACCCGTATAGCGATCGAGCATCTGCATGGCCCCAAACATAAACGAGCCTACAATATACATATAGGGTGCCCATACCCACTTTGTGATATACAATGCTGCACCCAGCACCAACAATATGCCACCTATGAAATAGATGTAGTTATATATTTTCTTCATTCTATAATAAATACTTCTTCGTTAGGCAAATGCATGCCATATTTTTCACGGGCAATACGTTCCATATTGGCAATATCCTTATCCAATTGGTTCAATCCCTGTATGCTCGAATCACGCACACCCTCGTAATACTCGATTTCCTTTTCCAGACTCGCTTGTTGCAGGCGGTGCTGCCATCGCAATATCAAGTTGTTCTGGTCAAAGACGCAAATAATCGCCAAGAAGAGCAGTATCGTAATCGCATACTTATACCGTCCTATACGTCCCAAAAAGTCCTTCACTTTACCCATACTTTCTACTTTGATTCATTCGATTTTACAAAGATAGAGGTTTTAATTGACAAATTCTATCATCTGATTGCCAAAAAAAGATTTTTTATACATTCACTCTATGGAATGGCCAATCGTCCAACTATCCTTCCAGAAGAGCAGCGGGGTGCCGTCGGTGTCGTATTCGATGGGGAGCCATATGTGGCGCGAGTTCTTCAGGCTGCGGGGTATCCAGCGGTCGGCCATGAAGATGTATTGCTCCGTGTCCTCCACCTTGAAGATATAGGTTCCTTGCGTGTGGAATGACTTTTCGGCCCCCTCGCCACGGAAGGGTGAGGGCAGCTGTTCCCACGGCCCCCAGATAGATGTAGAGCGAAACATGCGCGCCTCGTTGGGCTCCCATCCCGTGCATCCACTCGTGATCATCCAGTACACCCCGTTGCGTTTGAAGATGGTGGGCGCCTCATTGTGTCCGCCGGGGGCGAGGCGTATGTAGCGTCCTGTGTAGTCGAGGTAGTCATCGGTGAGCTCGGCGATGTTGAGCGTCAGGTTCTCCTCGGCCGAGTGTATGTGATAGGCCTTGCCGTCGTCGTCGATATACACCGTCATGTCGCGGCTCATCTGTCCGCCTGGCAGGTCTCGCTTGAGCAGCAGTCCCTCGTGTACGGCACGTCGCCACTCGGGTGTCCACCACTCGCGGTATTCAGCCTCGTCGAGTGCCTGGGCACGCTTGATATCCCTCTTCGTGAAGTCCATGGGCCACCTGCCCGCGTTGGGCCGCAGGGAGCGGATGAAGGTGAAGGGTCCTGTAGGCGAGTCGCTCACGGCAAATCCCACGCGTGCCGCCTCGTAGCCGCGTCCCTTGAGTTCGAGGTGGAAGAGCATCACAAACTTCTTCGTCTCCTTGTTATACACCACCTTGGGTCGCTCCATGATGCATCCGCGCTCGATGTCGTCGCCCTTGGTCTCCGATACGGCCAGTGCCACGCCCTCGTCCTTCCAGTTCATCAGGTCCTTTGATGAGTACACGCCCACGCCCACCTCGGTGGTGAAGCCACGTGCGGGGCGGTTTTCGCCATACCAGTAGTAGGTGCCCTCGTGGTAGAGCACGCAGCCGCCATGGGCGTTGATGTGCTCGCCCTTGTCGTCAGGCCACAGCTTACTGGGTGTTATGCTCTTTAGGTCCTGAGCCTGAATGCCGATGATGCTCAAGCAAAGCATCGCGATAGTGTAGAGTGCGTTTCTCATGTTTTTTTGTTTAGTGTTTAGTGTGTAGAGTGTAGTGTTATTGGCCATCCGGCTGGGGTAAGCTCATCGCTCACCGCTCATTGCTCACTGCTCACAGCTCACAGCTCACAGCTCATCTTACATATCTCTCAATCATCATCCGTATCTCCTCCGTGCAGACGGGGCAGTAGGTGTCGATGGTGTGAAACCAGTTCATCATGCAGTTGGGCCAGGGGCGATACACGCCACGTTGCAGGTATCCGCCGCCCTCGTAGATGCCCAGTGCCCAGGGGCGCTTGGGGTTGTAGTCGGGGCTTTCAGGGTTCTGCGGGTTGAGACCCCATCCCGTGTGGTCGGTCATCTTGTCGCGCTCGTCGGCAGGCAGCAGTCGTCCCCATGCCTTGGCGTCGAGGTCGGTGAGGGTGGTGATGTTGCCCTCCCAGGGCTCCACGCCCGGGAAGTAGAGGTCGCTCATCTCGGTGCCACCCACATACTCGTCGGCCAGGCCCACGAAGAGGTGTCCAAACTCGTGGCTATAGGTCTTGCGGGTCGATGCGCCGGGTATGTTGGCCGCGCTCATGCCGTAGAAGTTGTATATGCCACCGCCGCCATACTTCTGCGAGTTGGTGAGCACATAGATCATCTCGTAGGGCACGTGAGCCGCGATGTCGAGCACGCGCTGGTAGTCCTCAAACATCTGGTATCGCTCCGAGTCGAAGGTGTAGTAGTGAGCGTCGAGCACCGTGTTGCGCCACACGCGTTCGCCCGGTATCGTCACGCCCGACTCGTCGCTGGGTGCCCACACGGCGCGGAAGTTGAACCGCTCGCGATATTCCGTGTAGGGAGCATAGGAGAGGATGTCCTCGGCAAACTGCTGTGCCGCCTCCATGAACAGTGCCTTCTCCGCCTCGGTGTATCCCTCGGGGATGATCACCACGTCGACGCGCTGGGCGGGGTTGCCCGTGTAGTGAATGTCCGTGGCGGTGAGCGTAGGTCGTGACTGGCGTATGAAGTAGCTGTCCACGTCCACCCCGTAGCTCCATCGCTTGTGCATCGTGCCTGTGGCATTCTCGCGGGTGTGGAACTCTACCACGACATCTGCCTTGGGGTAGGGGAAGGTCACACCCTCGGGCATGGCTCGCTGGGTTGTCTTGGCTTCGGGTGTGCACTGCCACTCGTTGAACAGTGTGTTGAATCCGCGCTGGTAGATCACCTTTCCCGTGGCTTTGTCGAGCACGCGGAACTGGTGGTTGCCCACGTTGCGCTCGTCCACCAGGTAGTGCTTGTTGCCAGCCCAGTAGGGCTCCTCGATGAGCTCGTCGAGGAAGAAATGTTCCGTCTTGGCGTCGCCCGCATGGTAGTAGTCGAGGCGCATCGTCTTGGGGAGGAAGTAATCCTCAAACTTTACTTGTGCCACCGTGGGCAATGTCATGGGCAATGTCACCGCCACCACAAAGGCAGCGCATAGGGTACGTAGGTTCATATTTTGTTTAGAGTTTAACAGTCTCATTGTTGAGTTCAAAGGTAATTCATTTTACTGATATTTCCAACCCATATCTCCACTGCCTTCAACTGACATCTATTTTTTTGTCAATAATATAGATGTTTACCTAATCCATGTATTTCCGCGTTGGTGTCATCCAGAACGAAGTGAAGGATCTCGCAAACGTCTCATGCGAAGTCCCTGCGCGGGATCCCTCTCTACGCTCGGGATGACAAGATCCTCTGGGTAAACTGCTATATTATCTCATTCTTGTCGCGGTGGACTTATCAATCCGCCGCAAGCGAGTGTGGGGATTTAATCGGTTACGGCTGGTTTGCAATTGGCTCATCATGCCTAAATGTGTACAATTTATGTACAATATATGTACAATTTATTGGCCTAACTCCAGTAGAAACCAGTGTGTTACGCTGTTGAAATTGTATATTCTTGTTTCCATTGCTTTTTTTCTGTTTTTGTGGACTTTATAAATAGCCTTGTTGCGCTTTGACGGTGTACTTCTCTCTGGGCATATGGGGTAGTTGTTTCCCCATACCATATGCCCCAGAGGCCTTCGAGTTCCTCTTCACAATCGATAATAGTAAGAGCTTATTCTCGGCCTAACCCCTATTTGTTTACCTCATTACATCTATCGCCTGCTCTCCCTGCGAGGGTAGCGTTTTCTCCCTGCAAGGATAATGTTTTCTCCTTGCAGGGATAAGGTGTTCTCCTTGCAGGGAGAATGTGTTTTCCCTATAGGGACTGTAAGTAGAAAAACCTACGAAGAATAAAATTCGCAAGCAGGTGCGGTCGCGATAGCTAACAAGGGGGTAACAAACATGCGATTGTTTCGTTTTTTGACTTTGTGAAGACTCCGAAAAAACACGCTTGTAAGCAATTGTACATATTTGATGCCGTAACTCGTTGATAGTTATATGAGATAATACGAAAAATTGTACATAAATTGTACACAAATGGTACATAAATACAATCCGCTTTCCATTGCTTTTCCCTGCGGCCAGCGACCTGAAGGTTCGTGCTCATCCGTGGGCAGATGATCCTTCGAGTGGAGGCAAGCATAGATTGTACCCGGTTGAGAATGTGGTTGCCGATGGTGAAAAACTTTTCATTTGCGGCCATTCATCGTCTTGTCGCAGAAGTATTCGCAAACGATGGCGATGCCTTCCATGGCACCATCCTTTAGTTTGTCGCTGATTATCTCATTGGCAAGCAAGTGGCCGATGACTCTCAGGTTGAAGAAGTTCCAGCACAACCCCTTCTCTCTCAAGACGGATGGGCTATGAACCTCTACATGGTTGCGCACCAAGAAACTCCTGTAGTCCTTCACTACCTGCTGATTGCAATATAGGATCATCTCCAGATTGCCCGACTGAAGGGCTGCATCAACACGCTCCAGGTGATACCGTATGCCCTTCACATAGTCCGTGTCGCTGGTCAATACGTCATACGCCTCTTTTGCCAACTTAAGCCCCGCCTTAATCTCGGTCAATGGTAGTTTCTGCTCGTTGTTCATAGTCTGTTCTTGTATGGTGTATCACTACAACACCGATTTCTTAAAAAAGTTTGACGAAAGTATATTTTCCCCTACTCGATGAAACGGTGACAGATTGTCACCAGTTGAAAATTTAGTTGTAATATTTTGCGACATGCTAACTTTAGTATGTTGTAAGATGCAGAATTGTTTCTTACATTTGCACAGATAAAACAAATAAACGATGTCTAATACAACCTCAAATAGATACGCATATTGGGATACCATTATGGAATATCTTCCCTACTATCACCAACGCGATGATGTGCTATTAAGCGATACCTTGCTCGATATATTGACGACGAGGAGGTTTGCGAGAGTGACCTTAAGATGATAGAATCGGAATATGGCACCGAAAAACAAGCGGTGAAGGAAGCACTGTTTAGATTAGATTCTCGGTTAATCATAGAAGCGATGTGAGTTATGTATGATGTAAAAGAATAAACGAGAAATGCTTTATCTTTCAATGTAGAATCATTATATTTGCATCTACAATATGACACACGCAGAAGAACTACTAAGTATACCTTTGAACTCGATACACAAAATCAAGTTCTGTGGTCCTCATGCCAAATATGAGGATGGCAGAGAAATGCCCTTTAGTGAGCAGATGGCCATCATCTCACACTATTTGCACAACATAGGTACGCCCTTTGCTGAGCCATACAAAAAGAAAGCATTAGAGCTGATGAAAGATATTCAGCAGGCACAAGATAGTTTACGAAAGTATTTCTAATGAAACAGGCAGATATACACAACCATTATCCATGATCAATAGATATTTCTACAAATCCACGATAAATGAGTTTGTTCAAGATTCACTTGAAACAATATTTGGCAAATTATCTCTGCATGACGAGGGTGACACCGCCGCCACGCAAAAGTATGCATGGGCTGAAGAAATAACCGTTTTACAGGAACTTTTACATCCCTGGAAAGATGAGTATGCTGAGATTATCTTCGAGTATTCAATACCTCGTTTGGGAAAAAGAATAGATGCGGTTCTACTGCTAAGAAATATCGTTTTCATACTAGAGTTTAAGGTGGGTGAGCAACATTATTTGCAATCAGATATGGAGCAGGTAATGGACTATGCATTAGACTTGAAGAACTTCCACCTCGATAGTCATCATCGCACCATTGTGCCCATCCTCGTAGCTACTGAAGCCAAAGCATATACTACCCAATTAGCATTTTCGGTGTATAATGATTGCATATACAATCCTATTCTATCAAACATCGAACAATTACAACAAATCATCGCTAAGGTGATAGAGCGAGAGGCTGCCATCCCCGCAAAAGAAGATGATATGAAAGATTGGGCCATTAGTAGATACTCACCTACGCCCACCATCATAGAGGCAGCAAACGCTCTCTATCAAAACCATTCGGTAGAAGATATTACGAGGCACGAAGCTGCAGGTGAAGCACTTGAAAGCACTACGCAGTTTATTCTTGATGTAATAGAGCGCAGCAAAAAAAATAAAGAGAAAAGCATTTGTTTCGTGACTGGTGTACCAGGTGCTGGTAAGACTCTTGTAGGATTAAATGTTGCTATACAGCAATCCATCAAAGAAGAAAATGCGCCAGAAGATGAACGAAACCTTGCTGTGTACCTTTCTGGTAATGGCCCATTAGTTAAGGTACTTACTGCAGCGTTGGCCAAAGACAAGCAGCGAATAGAAAGAGAAAAAGGACATCGATGTAATATCACCGATGCAAAGCGCGAAGTAGAACGATTCATTCAAATCATACATAGATATCGTGGCAACATGCTTGCTAAGGTAAAGTTGCCCATTGAAAATGGTGTGCTCGAAATCGACCCTACTAAATCCAAAGCAAACGAAACAGCTGGCCATGGAGAGGTGGAGCATGTGGCAATCTTTGACGAGGCTCAGCGTTCGTGGGACTTAGAGCACTTAGCATCATGGCTTGCTAGAGGAGGTAGTAGAGGAGGCATGAAGAAAGTGCCCAACTTCCCCATGTCAGAGGCAGAATTTCTCATCTGGTCTATGGATTTGCGCAAAGACTGGGCTGTTATCGTTTGCCTTGTAGGTGGCGGACAAGAGATTAATAGTGGAGAAGCAGGCATTGCCGAATGGATACGTTCGGTAAATGAGACATTCCCTCACTGGAAGATGTACCTATCAAAGTATCTGACAGACAAGGAATATGCTGAAGGGAAAGTGGACGAGCTCATCTGTGCCAACCCCAATGCAAAACAAGTAGAGCAACTGCATCTGTCAGTTTCCATGCGTTCATTTCGAGCAGAAAATCTTTCAAAATTCGTCCATTATCTCCTCGATAGAGATGCAGAGCAAGCAAAAGAACTCTATCAAGAGATAAAAGAACGATACCCATTAGTTCTAACAAGAGATGTAGAAAAAGCTAAGAAGTGGCTTATTGAAAAGGCGCGAGGCTCAGAAAGATACGGATTAGTAGTATCATCTCAAGCTTACCGACTTAAGCCGCTTGCCATAGACGTACGTTTGCAGCCCGATGTCGAGAGTTGGTTCTTGGCCGATAAGATGGATGTACGTTCTTCACTCTTTTTAGAAGACGCTGCCACCGAATTTGATATTCAAGGCTTAGAGCTCGACTGGACCTGTCTTGTATGGGATGGGGATTTTAGATACACAGGTGATGGATGGGATCACAACGCCTTTAAGGGAAGCAGATGGCAGAAGATTAGAAAAACCGAGTCACAGGCATACCAGTTAAATGCCTATCGTGTTCTACTTACACGAGCACGCCAAGGAATGATTATCTGTGTACCCGAAGGTAATAAGGAAGATCACACAAGACAGCCCGAATTCTACGATAGCACATATAACTACCTGAAGAGTATCGGCATCGCAGAGATTTAACCCTCATGAAAACCATCGAAGTAGTTGCAGCTATTATAGAGCACGAAGGGAAATACCTTGCCACGCAGCGTGGGTATGGGGAATGGAAGGGCTTCTGGGAGTTTCCAGGCGGAAAAATAGAGCCAGGCGAAGCGCGTGAGGAGGCGCTCATCCGCGAGATACGCGAGGAGCTGCGCATGGAGGTCGTGCCCGAGCGGTGGCTCTGCACCACGGAGCATGACTATCCCACCTTTCACCTCACCATGCACTGCTACCTGTGCCGCATCGTGGAGGGCACGCCCCAGCTCACCGAGCACCTGGCCGCCCGGTGGCTCAGCCCCGAAGAGCTGCACTCCGTGCAGTGGCTACCGGCGGATGTGGAGGTAACGCAGGCGTTGCTGCAACGATAGGCGATTCGAAATAACAATATCTTCAGAAATCTATTTTTTTCAATTATGTTTCGTACATTTGTGGAGGAAACTCTTTTCAATGTAGTTGAGGCTGCAGGATAATCTGTCTTCCATGTAAATTCCCAGAAGTGATTCAATAAACCAAGTAAACAGAAAAATTAAACATGAAACCTCAAAATTCTGCGTTATTAACCTATGCACTGAACAGAAAAGGGGAACTTGTTCATGTCGATTCTGTACCTAATGGTAACGGGTGTGGTTGCATATGCCCTTATTGTAAAAGTGAATTGTGTGCAAAAAATGGAGGAGAACAAAAGATTCATCATTTTGCACATTTGAGTGGTGCAGACTGTGCTGGTGGATTTGAATCTGCACTTCACATAATGGCAAAGAATATATTGAAAGAAGCCAAATGTGTTCGTCTACCAGCAATAGAAGATGTTCGCGAATCAGAATTATTGCATTTGGATGAGGTAAATATAGAAGTCTATGATGATAGTACATCTTTGCGTCCAGATTGCATTGGTTATTATGGAGACAAAATAATATGGATAGAATTCAAACGGACTCACGCGGTAGACAAGAAGAAAAAGGGAAAGATTATATCAAAACAAATTGATTGCATTGAAATCGATTTAAATGGATGTGAGTTAGTTCCTGAAAAAGTAAAGGATTTACTAGTAAACATAGAGGATAAGCGTATTTGGATTTTTAATAGTGAACATAAATATTCGTTCTCAAAAAAAGTAGCTACGAATAACAAAGAGGGACAAGATGGTGAGGAGTGCGTCTATGACAAGCATCGTATTGTACGAACTTTTGCCATTTCTGATGATGACAAGATAGTTCAATTAGATAATCTTAGCGAAATAGACATGAATGAACATCTGTATTTTTGTCCTGCGTGCAAGAAGGAGGTGTTTATTGATGTAACATCCAACGGAGAATATTGCTTCAAACATATAGATAATATTGGCAAATGTGCTGATAAGTATTATCTTGTTGAAACGGCAAAGGCAATCTTGCATGGTAATTTCAAGTCTTCCGAAGAGTTCAATATCTCTGTCTATCAGACTCACATCTGTTGTCATCATATGAAATGTAAATTATATTCGGAGATTGAGTGCTATACCAGTAAACCTCAAGTTTTCAATATAAAACATTGGGGATATGATGGTTGTGAAATCAATAAAGTACTTCCAAATTCTAATATCAAGGTACATTTATTCCTCTCCATTCGAGGAAATGACAATGACGCTATAGGAATTATAATAAAATCTGAAGACGATGATGCATCAACATCTATTCCTTTCAGATGGATTGAAGTTGAAATAGCTAACGAGGAAGATTTATATAAATTAAAACATAATAATCTCGAAAATTACAGTAGATGCAAATTTCATAATTTTAATCATAAAACATACTTTGATGGAGACGATGCAGTGCAGGTGATCCCGACGTTTATTTTATACTCAAGCGGTAAGTCCTATGTAACGGACATTTCCTGTAGGGGCGAATTAAAACAGCGTGATTCTGCTATTAAGATGCTGTTTTTTGCAAATGTAGATGGATTCGATTTGCCATTTGATGACGCAAGGACATTAGGTTTATTGCATTGCCATCAAAAGGGGATAAAAGGTTGTTATTGCAAACTTTGTTCCTTTTTAAAGCGTACAATGTATGATGATCTTATATGTATTCGTTATAAGACAAAAGGTACTCCCAAATATCCATTACAAGAATCTAAGCCGCCGATAGATTGTCAATGGTTTAGACTAGATAGTGAAAAGGTTGATTTATTAAAGGAGGAATATAAAGATGTAGAAATGGTGGAAATAGACGATATATTTTCCTCTTGATCAACACAAGCTTATCGAATTTCTACTGTACAAAGATAAAAATAGAATTATCGAAACTTATATTGTCAACAATAAGACCTTTTAACCGCAAACAAGGCTGGTACAAAGGCGAAAAGACAGTTCGTCGAGTTTTTGAAGCAAATGATAGATAACGTATCTCAAGTGATTACGCTTACGATTACAAAACTTGCACGCAAGTCTTAATTAGAATACACTTATGATAAAAAGAATGATACAAGTGGCCATGGCATCGCTGATGTGGGTGGCAATGGCGGGTCCTGTAGCTGCGCAGGATGACAAGGTGGTGTATGTCATCGACAAGAAGGTGAAGCATCAGGTAATCGATAACTTTGGTGCCTCGGATGCGTGGCGATGTGACTTCATCGGGAAGTATTGGCCCGAGGAGAAGAGGGAACAGATTGCCGACCTGCTCTTCAAACGGGAGTTTGACGAGAAGGGCAACCCCATAGGCATGGCGCTGACGACATGGCGCGTCAACATCGGAGCAGGAAGCTACGAGAACCGGGAGGCCAAGGAGGTGAATAACAGCTGGAACCGCACGGAGTGCTTCCTCGCACCGGATGGCACATATGACTTCACCAAGCAGGCGGGACAACGATGGTTCATGCAGGCGGCCAGGGAGAGGGGGATGAACAACTTCCTGTTCTTCGCCAACTCGGCTCCCTACTTCATGACAAGGAGTGGCGCCACGGTGGCGGCAGATGGCACGCATATCAACCTGAGGGAGGATAAGTTTGACGACTTTGCCCGGTTCCTCGTGACATGTGCTGCGCACTTCCGCAACGAAGGCTATGGGGTGAACTATATCAGCCCTATCAACGAGCCTAACGTGGAGTGGCACACCAACTTCTTCCAGGAGGGTAGCTTCGCCACGAGGGCCGACATCTACCGCATGGTGGAGGAGCTGGACAAGGCCATCGAGGAGCAACAGGTGGATGCGAAGATCATCGTGCCCGAGATGGGCGAACTGAAGTGCCTCTTCGACGTGTATGCCGATGAGCGTATGCCCGACGACATCATACACTCGATGTTCTACAAGGAGGGGAGATACAGTGTGTTGGGATTTGAGCACCTGTACAACTGCGTGGCGGCTCACGACTACTGGACGGCCTATCCGCCCCAACTGCTGGTGGACATGCGCTCCAAACTGAAGGAGGAACTTGAGGGGAATGGACGTGACACGAAGTTCTGGGCCTCGGAGTATTGCATCCTGGAGAAGAACGAGGAGATCACCATGGAGCCCTCGCCACTGAAGAGCATCAACCTGGGACTCTACGTGGCACGCATCATACATAATGACCTGGCGGTGGCCAACGCCTCGGCATGGCAGTGGTGGACGGCGGTGTCGCTAGGCGAGGATGTGCCCATACGCCTGCTGCCCATGGAGGGCTCGACGGGCGAGACGGTGAAGTATGATGGCATCATAGCACCCACAAAGATGTTTTACACGACGGCAAACTATAGCTTCTTCGTGCGGCCAGGCATGAGACGCATCGAGGTGAAACCCCAAGAGGCCGAGGTGAGCAACCTGGAGGCGGCCACATCGCTCATGGTATCATCCTATACCGATGGCTGGGAGGTGGTGACGGTGATCATCAACTACACCGACGAGGAGAAGCCCATGGAGCTGAAGTGTGGACTGGCCAAGAGGGGAGAGGTGTATGTGACGTCGATAGATAAAGACCTGGAGTATGCGGGCTATCAGCAACTGAAGAATCTGGTCATACCCGCACGCTCGGTGGTGACGGTGGTTGTTAAGTAATAACGAAAAACGATGACGCCGACGATGAACGATTAACGTTTAACGAAGACGAAGACGAAAACGAAGACTAAGCTATGAAACGTATCGAAGTTGTTGCTGCAAACAGCTAAGCTGTAACGATAACGAAAACGATGACGAAAACGACTAATGTGAAAGTAATTGAAGTTGTTGCAGCCGTAATATACTACGAAGGCCGATACCTTGCCACGCAGCGTGGCTATGGTGACTGGAAGGGCTATTGGGAGTTCCCCGGAGGTAAGATAGAACCCGAGGAGAGTCATCACGAGGCTCTGGTGCGCGAGATACGTGAGGAGCTCTGCATGGAGATTGGGGTAGGGCGATTGCTTTGCACCACGGAGTATGATTATCCCACCTTTCACCTCACCATGCATTGCTACCTATGTCATATCACCGAGGGTACGCCACACCTCACCGAACACCTCGAAGCACGTTGGCTCACCCCCGAAGAACTGCACTCCGTAAGGTGGCTCCCGGCGGATGTGGAGGTGGTGGAAGTTTTAATTAACGATTAACGTTTAACGCCGACGCGGTATGAAAGCGTCGGTTGCGACGGAGGGGAGGTTTATCTCCCCAGAGGAGTGCGACTTGTCGCCCTTATACGAAAACGAAAACTTTTAGTTCCGTGATGTAAGAAAAGAATTCATAAATCAAAAATCATAAATCAAGTAACATATCATGAAAAAGCTATTCTTCGCCATTATGGCATTGACATTGTGCCTTGCTACTCAGGCACAGGACTGGAGAAGACAAATGAGTCGCGTGGAGGAACACACTATGAAGAGCGAGGTGCTGGGCGCCGAGAGGAACTACACGGTGTATCTGCCCGCGGGATATGACCAGAACACGGAGCGCACCTACCCGGTGCTGTATCTGCTACACGGCATGGATGGAACAAATAAAGATTGGTATGAGCGCGGACATGTGAAGGATGTGATGGATCAGCTCACGGCATCGGGCGAGGCATGCGAGATGATCATCGTGACACCCGACGCTGGCGGTAGCGTGCGCGAGGGTAAGTGGAACGGATATTTCGACATGGAGGGATGGCACTACGAGGAGTTCTTCTTCGGCGAGTTCGTACCCATGATAGAGAGCACCTACCGCATCAAGGCGGACAAGGCGCACCGTGCCGTCGCAGGCCTCTCGATGGGTGGTGGCGGTGCCACAAGCTATGCCCAGCGACATGCCGACGTGTTTGCCGCATGCTATGCCATGAGTGCACTGATGCACCTGCCTCCTGCCGACATGGATGCGGTGGAAAAAGGGAATAAGACAGCGCTGCTATTCGATGCGGCGCATCGCCTGAGTTGTGTGGACTATGTGGCCGAGGCTGACGAAGCACTCAAGCAGGCACTAAGGACGGTGAAGTGGTTTGTCGACTGTGGCGACGATGACTTCCTCTTCGATTGCAACCTCGACTTCTACCAGGAGATGCGCAGGGCTCAGATTCCCTGTCAGCTACGTGTGCGCGATGGTGCTCACACCTGGGAATACTGGCACTCGGCACTCTACATCGCATTGCCCTATGTGTCGCGGGTGTTTGGGAAGTTGTGAGCTATGAGCTATGAGCGATGAGCAGTGAGCGACGAGCAATGAGCCTTGAGCAATGAGCCTTGAGCTATGTGCTTACCTTCCGGATGGAAACTCTAAACTCTACACCCTACACACTAAACGATTAACGTTTAAAGGTTATGGGGCTGTGAACGATGAGCAATGAGCAGTGAGCTTACCTTCCGGATGGAAACTCTAAACACTAAACTCTACACACTACACACTAAACGATTAACGTTTAAAGGTTCATCGCTCAAAGCTCTATCGCTTAAATAAAACATGTGCCAAGACCTTGAGGGGGACTTGGCACATGGTGTATACAGGGGGTAGGGATTCTTAGAAGAAGAATCGTAGGATGTCGTTGAAGTTGGCATAGATCATAAGGCCGAAGAGGATGACCATGCCGATAATCTGAACGCGCTCCATGAACTTGTCGCTGGGCTTGCGGCGGGTAATCATCTCGAACAGGAGGAACATCAGGTGACCACCGTCGAGGGCGGGGATGGGAAGGATGTTCATGAAGGCAAGCATGATGGAGATGAAGGCGGTCATCGACCAGAAGCTATACCAGTTCCACTGGGCGGGGAAGAGGCTTCCGATGGTGCCGAAACCACCTATCTGTGTGGCTCCCTCCTTGGTGAAGATGTACTTGAAGTCGCTGACATAGCCCTTCAGGGTGTTCCATCCATAGGCGATGCCGGCAGGGATGGAGGCAAAGAAACCATACTCCTCTGTGGCGGGAGTGTAGGGGAGGGCTACGCTGACACCCATCATAAAGTTGGCATCGGTGGGCACGATAACGGTGTCGAGCACCTCGGCACGACGATACACTACGCTGAGGTCGTGGTTGACGATAGCACCCTCTTGCTCTTGCTGGCGCAACTGGTTGAGCACCGTAGAGAAGGTGGTCCATGTGGTTGCGGGCATATCGTTGACGCTGAGGATGTGGTCGCCCTTGATGAGGCCTGCACGAGCGGCTGCCCCCTCGGGCATCACGCTATCGAGGGTCATGGGGTTGAGGTATTGCACGAAGGGTTGTGCATCGCCCTGGAGGTCGAAGAGGTCGAAGTCCTCGGGCATGGTCACGATGGCTTCGCTGCCATCGCGCAGGACGGTGACGGTGCTTGCCTCGGCGAGGGCACGGTAGAGGTCGCCATCGAAGCGGGAGAGAGAGGTCTTGTCGGTGTTTACCAGGATGTCGCCATCGCAGAAACCTATGGCCTCGGCACGCTCGTTGAACTCCATGCCGTACTTGCTACCATTGAGGGGGATGTACGAGTCGCCCCACTTGAAGAGTATCATCGAGTAGATGAAGAAGGCAAGGATGAGGTTGAAGCACACGCCGCCAATCATGATGAGCATACGTTGCCAGGCGGGCTTGGTGCGGAACTCCCAAGGCTGGGGCTCTTGCTTGAGCTGCTCCATGTTGAGGCTCTCATCGACCATACCGGATATCTCGACATAGCCTCCGAAGGGGAGCCAGCCCACTACAAACTCGGTCTCGCTACGCTTGGGCTTGAAGCGCAGGAGGGGCTTGCCAAAGAAGAGCGAGAAGCGCTCGACACGCACGCCGAAGAGGCGCGCAAAGAGGAAGTGACCCAACTCGTGAATGACGACCAAGATGGTGAGCGAGAGGATCAACTGAAGTAGTCTTATTAGAAATACTGACATTTCTGTTTATTGTTTAGGGTTTATTGTTATCTTGAATAACGTGAACCTTTGGGTTACACTTTCATCTTTTATCTTTCCGCTTTCAACTAATAAATTCTTCTGCCACGCGACGTGCTACGGCATCGGTGGCTACGTAATCCTCGTAGGTGGGGGTCTTGATGAAGTCGACCTTCTGCATGGTGCGCTCGATGATGTCGCTCATCTGCAGGAACCCGATGCGCTCTTTGAGGAATGCCGACACGCACACCTCATTGGCGGCATTGAGGATGCAGGCCATGTTGCCTCCGCGCTCCAAAGCCTCGAATGAGAGGGCGAGGTTGCGGAAACGTACGGGGTCGGGCTGCTCGAAGGTGAGGCTCGAGAGTTTGGAGAAGTCGAGGCGCTCGGTCGTGAGCGGCAAGCGATAGGGGTAGCTAAAGGCATACTGGATGGGCAGGCGCATGTCGGGCGTGCCGAGTTGTGCCTTCACCGAGCCGTCGGCAAACTGCACCATAGAGTGGATGACCGACTGGGGATGCACCACTACCTCAATCTGTGAGGGGGCTACATCGAAGAGCCATTTGGCCTCGATGACCTCGAAACCCTTGTTCATCATCGAAGCCGAGTCGATGGTGATCTTGGCGCCCATATCCCAGTTGGGGTGCTTGAGGGCTTGCTCGCGGGTGGCGTGCTGGAGTTGCTCCATGCTCCAGGTGCGGAAAGGACCGCCCGAAGCGGTGAGCAAGAGCTTTTCGATGGGGTTGCCAGCCTCACCTGCCAAGCACTGGAAGATGGCCGAGTGCTCAGAGTCGACGGGGAGGAGGGGTACGCGGTGCTCAATGGCCAATTGGGTCACGAGCTCACCAGCCACCACAAGGGTCTCCTTGTTGGCCAGGGCGATAGCCTTGCCTGCACGGATAGCATTCATCGTGGGACGCAGGCCGGCATAGCCCACCATGGAGGCGAGCACCATATCGATGGGCTCGGCGGTGGCCACATCGGCCAGGGCATCGGCACCGGCATAGACCTTGATGGGAAGGTCGGCAAGAGCCTCAGAGAGTGTCTTATAGTGGGCCTCGTTGGCAATGACCACTACATCGGGCATGAACTTGCGGGCCTGCTCGATGAGTAGGTTGACGTTGTTGCCTGCCGTGAGGGCATATACCTCGTAGAGGTCGCTATGCTCTTCGATGACTTGTAGGGCCTGTGTTCCGATGGAACCAGTAGAACCAAGTATGGCAATCTGTCGCTTGCGCGGAGCGTCTGTGTGGTATGCGTTGTTATTCATAGTCTGTTAGAATGATATGTATTGTGCGGGGTCAAGGGCGGTGCCTTTGTGCCACAATTCGAAATGGAGGAAGGGCTTGGACATCTTCTGGCCTTGTGTGCCAGCTACGCCAATCACTTCGCCCGCCTTAATCTTGGCTCCTTCGCTCATGAAGAGCATGGAGAGGTGCTTGTATGTCGTGACTAAGTTTCCTACATGCTGTACCATGACTACGTAGCCGTGGTTGGCGGTGTAGTCGCTCATGAGGATGGTGCCGTCGAGTACGGCATAGACGTTCTTGTCGTTCGTGGCGGCAATGTCGATGCCGAGGTGCTGTGCTTCGGGATTGAACCCCTCGGCAAGCACTCCTCGCATGGGAGGGTAGAAGTGAAGCTTCTCCATCTCGCTCTTGGGGAGTGTCTGTGACGTGAGGTTGTACTTCTCGGTTTCTTCGTACTTGCGGGCAAACTCCCGTTCTCGCTCGGTGCGCTCCATGAGGTCTTCGCTACGCAACACGGTGAGCGAGTCGATGGTGCTCACGGTGTCCATCTTGACCTCGCCACGCAGGATGTCCTGTATGTTCATGACATAGAGCCTGTGGCGTTGTACGGCCTCACTCAATGAGTCGATGCGCAGGGATGACTCCACAATCTGACGACGTACATCGGGGCTCACGTAGCCCGGCATCAGTTGCTTTAGGGGTGAGTAGAAAAGCAACAACGCGGTGATGCCGGCAACGATGATTACCATGGCTAGGACATACAGGCTGATGACGAAGCGCGATGTAGAGATACGGTGCTCCACATCCCTACCTCCACGCTGGGTATATATCACGTCGTAGCGGCGGAAGTATTGCTTCCAGAATCCTTCGGTGTCTCTTTTTTTCTTGCTCATCGGTTGTAAAGGTACGAAAAAACGTACTATTATGCCTATTCCTTTAGGTTAATCTAACAAACCGTCAGGTAAATTAAACTTTATTAACCGTCCTTCGTGGTCGATGTCCTCGATAAATGCCTCCTGGGCGGGGATGAGGATCTCTTCGCCATTGGGGCGCTCTACGACAAAAAGGGTGTTCACGGTGCTCTCGTCTACATCGACCAACTCTCCCAGGTGGCCATGTACGGCATCCTCGGTGTCGAAACCGATGAAGTATTGCCAGCTGTACTCGCCATCCTCGGCCTCTTCGGCGTAGGACTTGGGAAAGTATACCTCCTTGTTGGTGAAGATGGAGGCGGCCTCGTTGGTGTCGATGCGCTCGAACTTGATGAGGGCTACGTTGTCGCTCTTGAAGCGGTACTCCTCGATGAAGAAGGGCACGAGAATGCCATCCATGGAGCATACGAGGTAGGGGCAATCGGTGCGGTCGAACACGTCATCGGTGAAGGACATGGCCATCTCGCCCTGCACGCCGTGGGTGCGGGTGAACTTGCCGATGCAATAGACTTCTTCGGGGCGTATCATAGCTCTACACGGGTTATGCGCGCACCCAAGCGGTTGAGGCGCTCGTCAATATTCTGGTATCCGCGGTCAATCTGGTCGATACGGTCGATGCGGCTGGTGCCCTCGGCACTCATGGCGGCGATGAGCAGTGCAATACCGGCACGGATATCGGGTGAGGTCATGGTGTGACCCTTCAGGCTGATGCCGTGGTCGTGACCATTCACTACGGCACGGTGGGGGTCGCAGAGGATAATCTGGGCACCCATCTCGATGAGCTTGTCCACGAAGAACAGACGGCTCTCGAACATCTTCTGATGGATGAGTACGCTACCCTTGGCCTGTATGGCGGTGACAAGCAACACGCTCAAAAGGTCGGGCGTGAGGCCGGGCCATGGTGCGTCGGCTATGTTCATGATGGAGCCGTCGATGAACGACTCAATCTGATAGTGCTCCTGGCGGGGGATATAGAGGTCGTCGCCACGCTCTTCGATGATGATGCCGAGGCGACGGAAACTATCGGGGATGATACCGAGGTTCTCAATCGAAGCACCACGGATAGTAAGCTCGCTACGTGTCATGGCTGCCATGCCGATGAAGCTACCTACCTCAATCATGTCGGGGAGTACGGTGTGCTCACATCCGTGCAATTCCTCAACACCTGTGATGACCAAGCGGTTGCTGGCGATTCCCTCAATCTTGGCACCCATGCGGCAAAGCATGCGGCATAGCTGCTGTATGTAGGGTTCGCATGCGGCATTGTATATGGTTGTGGTACCCTTGGCCAGTACGGCGGCCATAATGATGTTGGCCGTACCGGTTACCGAAGCCTCGTCGAGCAACATGTAGGTGCCGTCGAGCTGGTCGGCCTTGAGCTCGTATACACCGCGTTCTTCATTATAGGCGAAAGAGGCACCGAGCTTCATGAGGCCTACGAAGTGGGTGTCGAGACGGCGACGGCCAATCTTGTCGCCACCGGGCTTGCTTATCAGCACGCGACCAAAGCGGGCGAGGATGGGACCCATCAACATTACCGAGCCACGCAGGCTGGAGCAGAGCTTCAGGAACTCGTCACTCTCAAGGTAGCTCTCGTCGATATTGGTGGCTTGGAAACTGAAGCAACCCATGCCGAGACGTTCTACTGTCACGCCCATCGAGCGCATCATGGTGATGAGGTTGTTCACGTCGAGAATGTCGGGGATGTTGCTTATCGTCACCTTGTCGCGTGTAAGCAATGTGGCGCAAAGCACTTGTAGTACCTCGTTCTTCGCTCCTTGTGGAGTGATCTCTCCTTGCAGACGGTGTCCGCCTTCGATGATAAATGAAGCCATGGTTCGAAATTCTGAATCCTGAATGCTAAATTATGAGTTCCTGATGGTCTTGTATGTCGGGGGAGGGCATAAACCGTGTAGTTCAGAAACCATAAGTCACAATTCAGAATCTATTAATATTTCTTCTTGTTCTTTTTCTTTTGGTTCTTGCCGTTGGGCCTAAACTGTTGTTGGGGAGCGCGGTATACGCCGAGGTTAAGCTTTTCCTCGCTCAGACAGATCTGTCCTTTTGAGTATTCGCGAATGTCCTCAATGATTTTGCTATCCTCTACGTTGTCCTTGTTCCACAAAACATACTCCTTTTTCATTTGGGCGGCAATGAGTCGAAGCAGTTCGTCGCGCTCTTCGCCATCGGGCATCTCACATGCTTTCTTCATCATCTCTTCGATGCAATGGCCGTAGTGGCGGTAGCGGATATTGCCTTTGGGATAGGGGAGTCGTTCAGGGGTGGGGTGTAGTGTCGAGGGATCTGCCAGCTCGTAAGGGTAGTCGATGTCGAGCTTGAAATCGGCCATCACGGCGAGATGGTCCCATAGCTTATGGTTGAATTCAGCCACGTCGCGTAGTTGTGGGAACATGTTGCCCATTACGGCAATGATGGTGTTGGCGCAACGCTGACGCTCGGCGCGGTCTTCTATCGTAATAGCGTGGTCTACCATCTTCTGTACGGCGCGGCCATACTCGGGCATGGGCAACGCTTTCTCTTGTGTATTGTATTTCATTTGTGTCAAAAAACTTTATTCTTTGCAACTGTAGCCACAAACTCTTTCAGGTAGAAGGGTTCGAAATAGGCTACGTCTTGGAACGATTCGTTCATGTATTCTCTATCGGCCAAGGGGAACATCCAACGTGCCAGGGGCTCGATGCCATCGATGAAGCGTGCATTGGGATGCTTGATGACCTCCTTGCACTTGGCGGCACCATTGCCGAAGAAATATACGGGAGCCTTGTCGAGGTATTCTTTGTAGGAGTCACCGTCGATGATGTCGGCACTTGTCTCTTTTATCGCATTCAGTGCGCGGTCATAGATGGCTGAATAGACCTCCATGCGACGGGCGTCAATCATGGGGCAAAGCAAGGCGTCTTCGGGAAGCTCGTCCATGAGCAATATGGGGACGCTCAATACCTTCAAAGTGGGGAGTGCTATCAGGGGGATGTTGCGTCCGTAGCAGATGCCCTTGGCCATTGATGCACCGATGCGGAGACCTGTGTACGAGCCCGGGCCACAACTGACGGCTACGGCATCGATAGGTTTGGCATGGCTATCGGCCATCGAGAGCACCTCGTCGACGAACACGCCCAGTGTTACGGCATGTTGAGGGCCGTTGTGGTCCTCTTTCGAGAAGAGCACTGCTCCGTCTTCGCTCAATGCCACCGAACATACGTCTGTAGCGGTCTCTATATGTAGTATGCAAGCCATATCAATTCATTGTGTAATAATTGACAAAGATAATGAAAAAAAATAATATGGCGTAGCCAATGTCGTTTTACTTGCAGTTTCTTTGCTTTTTATGGGAGATTTCTTCCGAATTATTTTCACAATTGAAGATTATTGTGTTTCTTTGCACTTTGTTAGCAAGAATAAACTAAAATTAGAATAGCATTATGAAGAAACTTTTGCAAAATTTGGGTGTCATCATCATTATTATTGCTGCTGTACTTTTGATTCTCAGCCACTTCTTGGGTTGGAACAATGTTAACGCAGTACAGTTCGGTTCACTCATTGCGATGATTGTAGGCTTGGTGTTGTATATCTGGTTGAACAAGAAATACCAATAAGACTACTCTGTGAAGAAAGAATGAAGGGAGCGCCCATTGGGCACTCCCTTTTTTATTGGATCAAAGCTGTTTTGAGCAGTTAGCTTTGGGTCTTGAGAAGTGAGCCTTTAACCTATAGCCTTTAATCTTTTTTATCCGGATGGTAAGTTCATTGCCATAGCTCGTGGCTCGCAACTCATTGCTCATTCGGGATGATGAGTTTGTAGCCTTTACCGTGGATGTTGATAATCTCCACTGATTCATCCTCTTTGAGGTGCTTGCGTAACTTGGTGATGTAGACGTCCATGCTGCGGGCATTGAAGAAGTTGTCATCTAACCAAATGGTTCTCAGGGCAAACTCGCGCTGTAGTATCTCGTTGGCGTGTGCGCAGAGGAGCGCCAGCAACTCCGATTCCTTCGTGGTGAGCTTGGTCTGGCGGTCTTCGATGCTTAACACCTGCTTCTGGGCGTCGAAGGTGAAGCGTCCCAGTTTGTAGGTGCTCACCTCTTTGTTCTTCTTGCCATGCACACGGCGGAGGATAGCTTCGATGCGGAAGGTGAGCTCTTCCATGCTGAAAGGCTTGGTGAGGTAGTCGTCGGCACCAATCTTGAAGCCTTCAAGGATATCCTCTTTCAATGTCTTGGCGGTGAGGAAGATGATGGGTATCTCAGTGTTGTCCTGGCGAATCTCCTGTGCCAAGGTGAATCCGTCCTTCTTGGGCATCATTACGTCCAGTACACACAAGTCATATTTGTTCCTTAAGAAAGCCTTGTAGCCTTCTTCTCCATCGGGGTATAAATCTGCTGCATAGCCTTTGGCATTCAAATACTCTCTCAACAGCATGCCAAGATTTTCATCATCTTCGCACAGTAAAATGTTTAATTTTTCGGCCATAACTTACTTGCTATTTAATAAAGGTAAAACAATTATAAATTTCGTTCCCACCCCAAACTCGCTCTCGGTGCGAATGCTTCCTTGGTGGTCTTGTATCACTTTCTTCACGTATGCCAATCCGAGTCCGAATCCTTTGACATTGTGCAGGTTGCCTGTATGTACGCGATAGAATCGGTCGAATATGCGCTTGAGATTCTCCTTCTTGATTCCGATACCGTTGTCTTGGATGGAGAGGCAACATTTGTCGTTCTCATTCCATGTTCGGATGGTGAGGCGCAAGGGCTCGTCATCGCGCTTGTATTTGATGGCATTGTCCATGAGGTTGAACATGACATTCGTGATATGCATCTCGTCGGCAAAGATCGCGGCGTCTTCTGCTTCGAGCTGGGTGGTGATGGTTCCGCCATTCTTTTCTACTTTGAGCGCAAAGATGTTGACCACACTGCTCAGAAGGTCGTTGATGTCAATCTCGCTTGTCTTCATGGAACCTTTCTGCTCGTCGAAGAGTGAAATCTGCAACACCTTGTCCACTTGAAAACGCAGACGCTTGGTCTCGTCGCTGATAATGCCCGTGATATGTTGTAGCATTTGGGGCGACTTGGTCACGGCGCTATCGGTCAGCATCTGTGATGCTAACGAGATGGTCGAGATAGGCGTCTTGAACTCATGCGTCATATTGTTGATAAAGTCATTTTTCAGTTCTGTAACTTTTTTCTGCCTTAACACGATGTACAACGTGTAGACAAATGCAATACACAGAACAATCGTGAAAAATAGTGCTGGTATCATAAAACGAACAGAACTGAAGATATAACTGTTCATCGTGGGAAAATTAATTTTTAACAATCCCATCTTGTTGGGTGGGTCACTGCCAAAGAGTATCTGTGAATACGAATCCCTCTCGTTGCCCGCTTTGTAGTTGTCGCTTCGGTAGATCTCGCGTCCGTTGCTCGCATGTATAGTGAACTGGTAGGGTATCTCTATGCCATTGTGGAGTAGTTCGGCCTGTAGGTCGCGGTTGAGGGCTTGGAAATCGATGCGTTGCTCCAATGGCAGGTTGCTGGGAGTATAGAGCATCTTGTATACCACCTCATCTATCAAGGCACGTTGATGTATGTAGCGGTTGCGTATGATCTCTTGCAACGAACGCGATGTCTCGGGAATGTTGGGTTGCTGTTCTTGTTTGGGGCGCTGTTGTACAATGGTGCGCATGCCGAACGAAGAAATCTTGCCGTCGCTCTTGAACTCGTATTGACGTGTCACCACCTCTATCTCCTGCCTGCTTAGCTGGTTGTTCTTTTCGGCCTCCTTGGCGTCGTTCTCTAAAAGGCGTTTTGTCTCATATAGTTCGAGCTTGTGGGCTGCGTTGTATAGGCTGCGTTTTACCGATTCGTCGAATTGCTCGTGACGCATTCTTGCAATCTCATTGATGTACCTCACCTGTAACGATAACAGGGCGAGGAACGAACAACTCATGATAAGACCCAATATGATGGTGGTGTACTTCTTCATGGCGCAAATGTACACGACTGTTCGAGAAAAACCTAACGTGTTAACATTTATTATGCCTTTTAATAAGCATAATTAACAATATTATTTATTTAACTTGCAAAATAAACAAATATTGTCGAAGAATGTTTGGGTGGAAATTACCATCCCACTTGCTCCCAACCTGCGGCTGTGTACCATGAGGTGGTGCGGAATTGGGTGTTCAGGTTGGTGGGTTGCTCTGTGTCCTGTGGCACGTAGCATGATATGCCGCTATAGGTATTCAAGTCCACGAACTCTTGAGCCTGGCTACTGTATATGGAATACCACCAAGGCGTGGCGGCTTTGTAGGATACCGTCTGGTCGAGTATGCTTCTCCAGCGCGCATAGTCGGCTTCGTCTGTAATCAGACGCATCATATAGCCGTTCATGTCGTAGTAGTCGGGACGCGAAGTGCTGGGTTTTGGACAGTACCGTTGGATTTCGTTCAATACAAGCTCAGAGTCCTTGTACTTGATGTTCATCTCGGCCGTTATGGCGGCTAAGTCTTCAAGGAGGTTGCAATCAACTACGGAAAGTAATACGCCATAGTCTTGTAGCAAACTCTCTCTGTCGTCGTCATTGTATGCCTTGAAATACTCTTCAGCAATCAGGCTTGCGTTGCAGGGTATCTCGAACATTGGTTTCATGATGCGGTGGTAGGGCGCACCTGGTCCGGGAATCTCTGCTGGAGATGCAACGATGGCTTTTGTCACGTGGCGCAACTCGTAGGCTACCTCTACCGATTGCATGAAGCAAGCGTCGAATAGGATAAACTCCATCTTCGGGAAGGTCGATAGCACATCGGCAATCTCTGTGATGTCCATCTTGCTCCCCTTGTCGTTGTAGCTGCTGTTTTGGTTGTTGTCTATACAGATGCTACGCTGCATGGGAGCTTCTGCTGGTACCCAAGCGTCTCCATGTGACCAAAGTATCAGTCCGTAGCTGTGTGCCGGATAGTGCTCTGTCACCCAACTCAAGGTCTTGTGCAGTGTCTCCGGATCACCCGAGTCTTGTTCTTTATCGTATTGTTGCAAGACATTCTTTGTGGCTACTCCCTCCTCGGACTTCTCGATTGAGATTAGGCGTGGAAACTGGGTGTCGTCCAGGTAGACAATCAAACGGCTGTTGGAAGGTATGTCGCCCACCGCTTCCATCATCTCATTGATGTCGCCTCGGTAAAATGATGACAGGCTGTTCTCTGCGGCGATGTATACCAGCACCGTACGGTCATAGATGTGTTCCTCTTCGGGCTTAAACCAATGACACGATGTCATACCGAAAAGTATTGACATCGTGCACATGAGGTTTTTTAATATCGAAGAGCTATATTTCATCTTTTATCATTTTCTGAATAGGAAAGCATCCTTGTCAATCAGGACAAGTTTCTTGTCTTTCTGATATTGGTGTCTTCTTTGTATCTCCGAGAAACGTCTTGTCAGCTTTCTCTTTTTGTCGGAGTAGAAGACCGCGCATGTCTGGTTACTTTCGTTGAGTGATCCCTCCAGATAAACCTTCAACTGTAGTGTGTAGCCTATATGGTTTTGAAGCGACCCATCGGGATTGATGATCAGACTATCAATCTGTTGTACTTCGGTGAGGTATGTTGTGGAGTCGTTGAAGTTCGTGGCCATTCCAAACAGATACACCCTCTGCGGTTCACTGGCAAAGGCTGATAGCTGCAAGCCGCAAAGTAGGCAAAAAAAGCCAATCTTCCACTTGTTCATACGTGCGCGTACCTAAATAATATTTGTAATTCTAAAATGAGACGTTATCCCAGATAGGTCTTCAGTAGTTTGCTGCGTGAGTTCTGGCGCAAGCGGCGGATAGCTTTCTCCTTGATCTGGCGTACACGCTCACGGGTGAGTCCGAACTTGTCGCCAATCTCTTCCAAAGTCATCTCCTGCATGCCGATGCCGAAGAACATCTGCAAAATCTCCTTCTCACGGTCGGTGAGGGTAGAGAGGGCGCGGTCAATCTCAGTAGAGAGCGATTCGCTCACGAGTGAGCGGTCGGCCATGGGAGAGTCGTCGTTAACGAGTACGTCGAGCAAGCTGTTGTCCTCGCCATCCACGAAGGGAGCGTCCACAGAAATATGGCGACCCGATACCTTCAAGGTGTCGGCAATCTTGTCTACGGGTATGTCGAGTTCGTCTGCCAACTCCTCTGCTGAGGGACGGCGTTCGTTCTCCTGCTCAAACTTTGAGAATGCCTTGCTAATCTTGTTGAGCGAACCTACCTGGTTGAGGGGAAGGCGCACGATACGTGCCTGCTCGGCCAATGCCTGAAGGATTGACTGACGAATCCACCATACGGCATAACTGATAAACTTAAAACCACGAGTTTCGTCAAACTTCTCTGCGGCCTTGATCAGTCCCAAGTTACCCTCGTTAATCAAGTCGGGAAGGCTGAGGCCCTGATTCTGATATTGCTTGGCTACCGATACCACGAAACGGAGGTTGGCGCGAGTGAGTTTTTCCAAAGCTACTCGGTCACCTTTACGGATACGTTGCGCGAGTTCTACTTCCTCTTCTACGGTAATCAACTCTTCGCGGCCAATTTCTTGCAGATATTTGTCCAACGAAGCACTTTCGCGGTTGGTAATACTCTTGGTAATTTTAAGCTGTCTCATTGAGATATAGAATACGTATTTTTAGTCAATAAACCAAATTAGCCGCGAATGTACTGCTTTTTTCTGTAAGAATCAATGTTTTTGTGGAAAAATAACGTTAACGCCCGACTAAATCCTGTGTTTTATGGAAATGGTCGGGCGTTTTTATGGTTACTTGTCAATATCTGTTGTCAATAGCTCACTGCTCAAGGCTCAAAGCACAAAGCTCATCACTCTTCGCTTGCGAGCTCTACGGCATAGTTGGCACGGCGGCCCGACATGTAGTAGCCTGAGATGAATAGCACACGCTCGGGCGATTGGTTGGCGGCTTTCAGCGCATTGGCCAAATCCTCCTCGCTACTGATCTTGTTGCCGTTCACCTTGAGGATGATGAAACCCTTCTTGATGCCTGCTTCGGCAAACTTACCCTTGTCCACGCCCGTCACTTCGAGTCCGTAGCTCACGCCGAGGTGGCGCTTCACGTCGTCGCTGATAGGTTTGAAGGCGGCACCCAGCATGTCGAGGTCAAACTTCTTCACCACCTCTGTGTTACCCTGCATATTCTTCAAGGTCACGTCGAGCTCCTTCTCCTTCTTGCCACGCAGGATGGTTACCTCCACTTTGTCGCCTGGACGATGCATGGCGAGGGTCTCTTGCAATTCGGCCATGTTGTGTACCTTCTTGCCTGCAATCTTTATGATGACATCACCCGGCTCGATGCCTGCTGCCTTGGCGCCACTGCCGTCGGTCACCTCAGCTACGTATACGCCCTCTACCGTGCCCAAGTCCTTGTCTTTGGTGCGTTCGTCAAGGTCGTGTCCGCTGATGCCGAGGATAGCGCGCTGTACGGTACCAAACTCCTTCAGGTCACCCACCACCTTGGTCATGATGCTCGTCGGGATGGCAAATCCATAGCCAGCATAGGCTCCTGTGGGTGAGGAGAGTACGGCGTTGATGCCCACCAGCTCACCGCGTGCATTCACGAGTGCGCCACCGCTATTGCCCTGGTTGATGGCAGCGTCGGTTTGGATGAACGACTCGATGCCGCCGTTATACACACCCAGCGAACGTGCCTTGGCACTCACGATACCTGCAGTAACCGTCGAGGTGAGGTTGAAGGGATTACCCACGGCTAGCACCCATTCGCCCACCTTCAAGGCATCCGAGTTGCCGATGGGTAGGGTGGGGAGGTTGTCACCCTCAATCTTGATGAGTGCAAGGTCGGTATTGGGGTCGGTTCCGATGAGTTTGCCCTTGAACTCACGGTTGTCGTTGAGCTTCACGTCAATCTCGTCAGCTCCATCAATCACGTGGTTGTTGGTCACGATATAGCCATCTTTGGATATGATGACACCCGAACCGAATCCCACACGGGGTTGGGTGCGTATTTGCTGCTGGCGTCCCATGCCGTCACCAAAGAAGAAATCGAAGATGTCGGGCATCTGTTGTATGGTCTGCGTCTTGCTCAGTTGGGTCGACTTGATGTGCACCACGGCATGAATAGAACGCTCGGCGGCATCGGTCAGGTCTATGGGCTGTGCCGGTTTGTTGTCGAACAGAGCCGCGGGCATGGCCCATTCGTTTTCTTGCTGTATGGCCACGACATTCTCTTGCAAGGCATGCTTCTCCATTAACTTAAAGGTGGTGACACCTGCCACGAGGGCACTACCCAGCATCAATGCTGAGTAACCAAAGATTTTTTTAATGGTTGTTTTCATTACTATAATGGTTGTTTTAGTTAAAATCACTCATTGTTCAACTTTCTTGCTGCGAAGATAATGTATTTCTATGTTCGTTATATCTATCTATGACTAAGATTTACGACAAATTAACACTGCTGCCGCTCTGTTAACAGTTTTTTAGCGTCGTTGGAGTTAGCTTTGAAGAATTATTAAAATTATTTTCGTACATTTGTCCCCCTAATAAGTAAAAGGACAATTCGATATGAAATTCTATAGCACCAACCAACAGGCACCGCTCGCCTCATTGAGCGAGGCGGTGGTACGTGGCCTTGCCACAGACCGAGGCTTGTATATGCCCGAACGCATCAAACCCCTGCCACAGGAGTTCTTCGATGGCATTGAAGAGATGAGCTTCCAAGAGATAGCCTATCGCGTAGCCGAGGCCTTCTTCGGTGAGGATATCCCTGCCGATGACTTGCGCCATATCGTGTATGATACCTTGGCCTTTGATGCGCCCGTGGCGCATGTCGATGGCAACATCCATTCGCTCGAACTCTACCATGGTCCCACACTTGCCTTCAAGGACGTAGGCGCCCGCTTCATGGCAAGAATGTTGGGATATTTTGTGTCCGGAAGGGGACTGGACTCCGTGATGACTGAAAGCTCCCTCCCTTCGGGGGAGGGCGGGGGGAGAGGCCTCGTTAACGTCCTTGTTGCCACTTCGGGCGATACGGGCTCAGCCGTGGCCAATGGCTTCCTCGGTGTAGAGGGCATCCATGTCTATGTACTCTATCCCAAGGGCAAGGTGAGTGCCATTCAGGAGTGCCAGTTCACCACATTGGGGAAGAACATCACCGCTATAGAGGTGGACGGCGTGTTCGACGACTGCCAACGCTTGGTGAAGAGTGCCTTCATGGATGCGGAGCTCAATGCCCATATGCGTCTCACCTCGGCCAACTCCATCAACGTGGCACGCTTCCTCCCGCAGGCCTTCTACTACTTCTACGCTTATGCACAGCTGAAGCGTCAGGGCAAGGCCGACGAGGTGGTCTTCTGTGTACCCAGCGGTAACTTTGGTAACCTCTGTGCCGGACTCTTTGCTCACCGTATGGGGCTTCCCATCAAGCGCTTCATTGCAGCCAACAACCGCAACGATATCTTCTATCAATACCTGCAGACGGGCGAGTATAACCCTCGTCCCTCAGTGCAGACCATTGCCAATGCCATGGATGTGGGTGATCCCAGTAACTTTGCCCGTATCCTCGACCTCTATGGCCGCTCTCACGAGACCATCTGTAGCCTGATCAGTGGCGCTACATACACCGACGAGCAGATTGCCGAGACCGTAGCCGACACCTACAGTCGTACGGGCTATCTCCTTGACCCTCATGGTGCTTGTGGCTACCGTGCACTCTCCGAGATGTTGCAGCCCGGCGAGCAGGGCGTGTTCCTTGAGACGGCACACCCCGCCAAGTTTCGCGACACGGTGGAGAGTATTATCAAGGCTGAGGTGGCCATCCCCGAGAAGTTGCAGGCCTTCATGCGTGGCACCAAGCAGAGTGTGCCCATGACAGCGCAGTTCGAAGACTTCAAGGCCTACTTGATGAGCCGATGACAGTTGGCTTTCCTTATGTTAACAATGTAATAGAATATAGACATGAAAAAACATCTTATTGCTTTTGTTGCGCTCCTCCTCACCGTAGCAGGATTGCGTGCCGAGAAGGTTTACGATGCCGCCTCATTTGGTGTAGTGCCTAATACCGATGCCGGCGTGGCAGGTTTGGTAGAGCAGATGCTCGCTCAGGTGAAGGCCGAGGCTGAGGGCAAGGCTGTGACCATACGCTTTGCTCCAGGAAAGTATAATTTCTACCCCGAGAGCGCAGCGCACCGCGAGTACTATATCTCTAACCACGACCAACACAAGGACCGTGCCGTGGGTATAGCCATCGAGGGGTTTACAGGACTAACGCTCGATGGTTGTGGGGCCGACTTCGTGTTCCATGGCCGCATGCTTCCCGTGAGCGTGGTGGGCACTACCCAATGCACCTTGCGTAACTTCAGTGTCGACTTTGCTACACCCCATATCGCTCAGGCCGAGGTGATAAAGAATGATGCCGAGCTGGGCATCACCTACCGCGTGGCTCCTTGGGTCAACGCCCGCGTCACCGAGAACGGGGCCTTTGAGCACTATGGCGAGGGTTGGGCACACCGCCCGGGATGGGGTATCCCCTTCGACCCTGTCACACGCCGCATCCTCTACAAGACAGGCGACATAGGCACTCCCGTGCATCAGGTGCAGCAGATTGATGAGCACACCTTCCTGGCTCCTGCCTGGAAGGATAGCCGCCTCCCTGTGGGTACCATCGTGGCCATGCGCAGTTATGAGCGCCCCTCGCCGGGTGTCTTCGTGAGCCACGCCACCGATACGCGTCTTGAGAATGTGAAGATACACTATGCCGAGGGCATGGGCCTCTTGGCGCAGATGAGCGAGGATATCACCCTCGACGGCTTCTGCGTGTGTCTGCGTGGCGAAGACGATCCCCGCTACTTTACTACTCAGGCCGATGCCACCCACTTCTCGGGTTGCAAGGGCAAGATACGCTCGGTGAACGGACTCTACGAAGGCATGATGGACGATGCCATCAACGTGCATGGTACCTACCTCAAGGTGGTGGAACGCATCGACGACTAC
>JAZKYH010000057.1:0-65753 GCA_045612065.1 Bacteroidaceae bacterium | reverse complement strand
CTGACAGAGCGTAGCGACGAAGGATCCCGCGCAGGGACTTGGCAAGAGACGTCTGCGAGATTGCCTAACGGCTACCTAAAGGTTGTTTCACTGCGTTCAGAATGACAAAATGAAGATTTGGACAACATCTATATTATTGCCAAAATAAAACTATTTCACCCACTAAAACTCCATTTTTGAGAGGGGTAAAAATTGGACAAAGAGATTTTCAAAAACGGACAAAGAGATTTTTCTTCGTCTCTATAGAGAATTTTCGTGAACTATATGTAGACAACGATTAACGATTAGACATTAAAGAAAAGAGGACACATCGGGTGATGTGTCCTCCTATTATCGCTCATAGTCGATTACTTCTCCTTGATGTCGACAAGGATGTTGAGCTCGTCGAGCTGTGCTTGCTCAAGAGGAGCAGGAGCATCGATCATGACGTCGCGGCCAGAGTTGTTCTTGGGGAAGGCGATGCAGTCGCGGATGCTGTCGAGACCTGCAAAGAGGCTCACGAAGCGGTCGAGACCATAGGCCAAACCACCGTGAGGGGGAGCACCGTACTTGAAGGCACTGAGCAAGTAGCCAAACTGCGACTGGGCACGCTCCTCTGAGAAACCGAGAATCTCGAAAGCCTTCTTCTGCAACTCGTTGTCGTGGATACGGATAGATCCACCACCGACCTCAACACCGTTGATGACCATGTCATACGCATTAGCACGCACAGCGGCAGGGTTGGTATAGAGAAGGTCGATGTCTTCGGGCTTGGGTGAGGTGAAGGGATGGTGCATAGCCATGAGGCGCTGCTCCTCTTCGCTCCACTCGAACATGGGGAAGTCGACCACCCAGAGGCAGGCAAACTTGTTCTTGTCGCGCAAACCGAGCTGCTCGGCCACTTCGAGACGAAGCTCGCAGAGCTGCTTGCGGGTATTCATGGTGTCGTCGCCCGAAAGGATGAGGATGAGGTCGCCGGGCTCGGCATTCATCGCTGCCTTCATCTGCTGGAGCACCTCCTGAGTATAGAACTTGTCGACGCTTGACTTCACGGTGCCATCGGCCTCAACACGGGCATACACCATACCCTTGGCGCCAATCTGAGGACGCTTCACGTAGTCGGTGAGGGCATCGAGCTGCTTGCGGGTATATGTAGCGGCACCCTTGGCGCAGATACCACCGATGTACTCGGCGCTATCGAACACGCTGAAGCCGTGACCTTTCAATACGTCCATGAGCTCTACGAAACGCATATCGAAACGGAGGTCGGGCTTGTCGCTACCGTAGTATTTCATGGCGTCGTGCCAGGTCATGCGGGGGAACTGCTCGGTCATCTCGATGCCGAGGATAGAACGGAACAGGTGCTTTGACATGTCCTCGAAGAGTGAGATGACATCTTCCTGCTCTACGAACGACATCTCGCAGTCGATCTGTGTGAACTCGGGCTGGCGGTCGGCACGGAGGTCCTCATCGCGGAAGCACTTCACAATCTGGAAGTAGCGGTCGAAGCCTGATACCATCAAGATCTGCTTGAAGAGTTGCGGGCTCTGGGGAAGGGCGTAGAACTGACCGGGGTTCATGCGTGAAGGAACGACAAAGTCGCGTGCACCCTCGGGAGTAGAACCGATGAGGATAGGAGTCTCCACCTCAAGGAAGCCACGCTCGTCGAGGTAACGACGCACCTCAAAGGCCATCTTGTGGCGAAGTTCAAGGTTGCGGCGTACGGCATTACGACGGAGGTCGAGGTATCGGTACTTCATACGGATGTCATCACCACCGTCGGTGTTATCCTCAATGGTGAAGGGAGGGGTCTGCGATGCGTTGAGCACGGTCATAGAGTCAACGATGATCTCGATGTCGCCCGTCTCAATCTTATTGTTCTTGCTTGAGCGCTCGCTCACGGTGCCAGTAATCTGAATCACATATTCGCGGCCCAACTTGTTGGCTTGCTCGGTGAGCGCAGCGTCGTGGTTCTCGTCAAATACCAACTGGGTGAGGCCATAGCGGTCGCGGAGGTCCACGAATGTCATGCCACCCATCTTACGGGTACGTTGCACCCAACCGGCCAACGTCACCTTCTGTCCTACGTTGGAGATACGGAGTTCTCCACAAGTATTCGTTCTGTACATAGTATAGTGTGTTATAGTTTTATTGTTTCTGATTGTTTAGTGTTTTTGTTTAGTGTGTAGGGGTTAGGGTTATCGTCATCGTTAACCTATAACCTTTAACCATTAACCGTGCCGCAGGCACATTAACCTTTAACCCATCACTCGTTAACAATTTGCAAAGATACACTAAAATTTCACATTCTCCCGCAAATTGCCACGTTTTTTAGGTTACGACCAATCAATGCAAGATGTGGTATATCAGTTCGCACAGCAAGCCCTTTTCGGTGGCGTTGGCACCGTAACCTTTTGACATGGCATCGTACTTGCGGATGTCGCTGATGATATACATCACCTTCCAAGCGGTATAATTCTTCATGGCCGTCTGATACTCCTTGGCTTGCCATGGAGAGCGCAGGTCGAGGTAGGCGGCAATGCCGTTGTCCGACTTGTCAGGTGCATAGTAGGCCATCATCAGGTTGGAGTAGAAGTTGAAGAGCATAGAGAGCACCATGGGCATGGCAAACTGCTTCTTGTTGGCCTCCATATACTTGGCTATGGTATAGGCCTTCACCGCATCCTTCACCGCAAGAGCATTCTTCAACTCGAAAGCATTGTAGTCTTTGCTGATGCCCACGTAGTCCTCCACAAGTTCGGGCGTGATGGGGTCGTCGTTCTTGGGCTTGGCAATGATGAGCTTGTCCAACTCGCTCGCCAGACGGTTGAGGTCGGCACCGATGCTCTCGATCATCATATTGGCCGCCTTCACGTCGATGGCCGTACCCTTGGCACGCACATAGTTACTGATGAACGAGGGCAATGCACCCTCCTTGAGTTTCTTCGACTCGAAAAGACAACCCGACTTCGCAATCTCTACGGCCACCTTCTTGCGGCGATCCAGCGTGCCATGCTTGTGGCAGAACACGAGCACCGTCGAGGGTTGCGGTTTCTGCAGGTAGTAGACCAACTCATCCATGTTGCGGTGAGCCTGTGCCTCCTTTGCTACGAGCGCCTGTGCCTCCTTGACGATGATGACCTGATGCTCGGCCATCATGGGATAGCGCTTGGCCGCCGTCACGACACTAGCCATGTCGGTGTCATGACCATAGATGACCATTTGGTTGAACCCGCGCTCCTCCTCGGTGAGCACATGCTCGGCAATATAGTCGGAGAGGCGGTCTATGTAATAAGGCTCCTCGCCCATCAGGTAGTATACCGGGGCAAACTGACGCGAGTTTATCTCCTTTATTATGCTATCGTAAGTTACTTCTTCTTGCTTTGCCATAAGTGTCTGTACGTTCTGCCTATCTTAGCATAGGCAAAGATACCTCTTTTCTGGGAGATAATGAAACGAACAATCTTTTTTATTCGCTACTTCTTCACACGATCGGGGTTCTTGGCCATAAACTCCTTCCAGCTGCTACAGCCCTTGTCTACCGTGGGACGACCCATCTGAAGATAGTGACAATAGGCCGCACCGAGGGCATCGGTAGCATCGAGGAAGTGGGGCATCTCCTCCTTATCTATATGGAGCATGCGGCGCAACATATCGGCTACCTGCTCCTTGCCTGCCGAACCGTTACCCGTGATGGCCATCTTGATCTTCGTGGGGGCATACTCGGTAATAGGCACCTGGCGACTCATGGCTGCCGCCATAGCTACACCTTGGGCACGGCCGAGCTTGAGCATCGTCTGCACGTTCTTCCCGAAGAAGGGCGCCTCGATGGCCAGCTCATCGGGCAAGTAGGAGTCGATGATGCCACGCACACGCTCGAAGATGCGGCCAAGCTTGAGGTACGAATCGCTATACTTGCGCAGGTCAATGACACCCATGGCGAGCATGGTGGCCTTGGTGCCTACGACCTTGATGACACCGTAGCCCATGAGGTTGGTACCGGGGTCGATGCCGAGGATTATCTTTTCTTTGACGGGTTGTAACATTTTCATGAAAAAAACTTATGCAAAGATACGATTTATTCCGAAAATATGTATACCTTTGCACCGCAAAAGCAAAAACAAGGGGCATTAGCTCATCTGGCTAGAGCGTTTGACTGGCAGTCAAGAGGTGGCGAGTTCGAGTCTCGCATGCTCCACAAAACAAGAAAGGATGTCACGATGTGGCATCCTTTTCTTATATAGCTAAAAAAATAGCGTTTCAATGATGTCATATCAAGAGAAATCGCTACCTTTGTCGTTGGTAACAGCTTAAAGCTATAAGCTGAAGGCCATGAATGCACTAAACACGAAACATATAGACTCTAAACATATAAACTTTTAAAGCTATGTACGGAAAGATTAAAGAACACCTGCAACAGGAACTCGCCGGCATCAAGGAAGCTGGCTTGTACAAGAACGAGCGCATCATCACCACTCCTCAGCGCGCCAACATCAAGCTCAACGACGGACGTGACGTGCTCAATTTCTGTGCCAACAACTACCTCGGCCTCTCTGACAACCAGCGCCTCATCGACGCGGCTACAAAGGCTATGCAGACTCACGGCTACGGTATGTCATCAGTACGCTTCATCTGCGGTACTCAGGACTTGCACAAGGAACTCGAGGCTGCTATCTCTGACTACTTCAAGACCGAGGATACCATCCTCTATGCTGCTTGCTTCGATGCAAACGGTGGTGTATTCGAGCCCCTCCTCACCGACCAGGATGCCATCATCTCTGACGCTTTGAACCACGCTTCTATCATCGACGGTGTACGTCTCTGTAAGGCTAAGCGTTATCGCTATGCCAATGCCGACATGGCTGACCTCGAGCGTTGCCTTCAGGAGGCTCAGGAGCAGCGCTTCCGCATCATCGTAACTGACGGTGTGTTCTCTATGGACGGTAACGTGGCTCCCATGGACAAGATTTGTGACCTCGCCGAGAAGTATGACGCTCTCGTAATGGTTGACGAGTGCCACTCAGCTGGTGTAGTAGGTGCTACCGGTCACGGTGTAAGCGAGCAGTTCAACTGCTATGGCCGTATCGACATCCACACCGGTACACTCGGCAAGGCTTTCGGTGGTGCCATCGGTGGTTTCACCACAGGCCGCAAGGAGATTATCGACATGTTGCGTCAGCGCTCACGTCCTTACCTCTTCTCTAACTCTATCCCCCCTGCCGTAGTAGGTGCATCACTTGAGATGTTCAAGATTCTCAAGGAGAGCGACGACTTGCACACCAAGCAGCAGGAGAACGTGGTATACTTCCGCGAGAAGATGCTTGCCGCTGGCTTCGACATCAAGCCCACACAGTCAGCCATCTGCGCTGTGATGCTCTACGATGCTAAGCTCTCACAAGACTTCGCTAACCGTATGGCCGAGGAGGGTATCTACGTAACAGGTTTCTACTACCCCGTAGTTCCGAAGGATCAGGCTCGTATCCGCGTGCAGCTCTCTGCCGCTCACAGCCGTGAGGACCTCGACAAGGCTATCGCTGCCTTCATCAAGGTGGGTAAGGAGCTCGGTGTAATCAAGTAATCTGACACACCTAAATATATATTAAGGGGCTGCGCAATGCGTAGCCCCTTAATTATTGGAGATAATATCGCAGCTTTCCAAGCACACCATCGCTGAGTTTTTTCCATTGCCCACAACGGTGACTTAAAGAAAATTTCGATTATAAGATTTTTTGCCTTACTTTTGTGCTACCGTATGAGCAAGCATTGTTATAAAATAGGATTGAAAGTGGCAATAGGTGTTGTCGCAACCATGTTTCTTCTCACCGCATGCCACGGAGGGAGGACACAGGCGGCATCGGCCGAAGGCGACACCCTGAAGCTGCGCCATGCCGAATACCTCACCATGATTGAGCATGCCACATACACCGAGGTACAGATACACAGCCCGTGGAATAGGGGCAAACTGCTGCAGACAATAAAGCTGGAGGCATCCCCCACCCCGTCGCGTGCCCTTTTCTTTACCACCACCCATAGCAACCTCATCGAGGAGTTGGGATGCATCGAGGCCATAGCAGGCATCTGCGAGACGGAATATATCGCCAATCCGCGCCTGCTCCAAGCCATTGTCGAAGGAGCGATAAGTCCTATGGGTAGCGCCATGACACCCGACCGAGAGCGCATCGTAAGCCTCAACCCCGACATCATCTTACTCTCGCCCTACGAGAATGCCTCGACCTATGGCAATCTTGAGTCGTTGGGCATACCCATCATTCAATGTGCCGACTATATGGAGACCTCGGCACTGGGACGTGCTGAGTGGATACGCTTCTATGGCCGCCTGTTCGGTAAAGAACGTGAGGCGGACTCGCTCTTTGCTGCAATTGAAGCCCAATACAATGATTTGAAGGCACTCACCGACACCCTAAGCGTAAGCGACCGCCCCTCTGTGCTATTTGACACACGCAACGGCTCGGCATGGTATGTACCGGGCGGACGGAGCACCATGGCACAGCTTGTCGCCGATGCGGGTGGATGCTATATCTTCGCTGATAACACAAAGAGCGGTTCGGTGCCCCTGGCCTTTGAAAGCGTGCTCAGCCGAGGCGAGAATGCCGACACATGGCTCATACGATACAACAATAGCCAAGCGCGTATCACACGTTCGGACTTGGGCAAGATATACCAGCCTTATACGCTCTTCAAGGCCTATAAGCAAGATAACGTATATGGCTGCAACTCGGCAGAGCTTGTATTCTACGAGGAGACTCCCTTCCACCCCGAACGTCTGCTACGCGATTTCATCAGCATACTGCATCCCGAGTTGCTGCCCAATGAGACCTTGCGTTATTTCCATAAATTGTAACAAACAATGAAACGCCTACTCCCCTACCTGCTCATCCCGTGCATCATCGTGCTCTTCGCAGCCAACCTGCTATATGGTTCTGTCAGGATACCGGCCAGCGAGGTATTCCATATCCTCTTTGGAGGTGAGAGCGCACACGTTTCGTGGAATTACATCATCTGGGAGTCGCGTCTTCCCCAAGCACTTACCGCCCTATTCACTGGAGCGGCTTTGGCCTCGTCGGGACTTATGCTACAGACGGCGTTCAACAACCCATTGGCAGGTCCCGACATTTTGGGAATCAACTCCGGCGCCGGACTTGGAGCTGCCATCGTGCTATTGCTCTTCGGAGGTATCATGCCGGCGGGGAACCTTCTATTCAGCGGTTCGCTGGCATTGGTTGCCGCCGCTTTCGTGGGAGCAATCATGGTCACCCTGCTCATTCTCCTTTTTGCATCCCCACTACGTAGTCACACCATGCTGCTCATCATAGGTATGATGATTGGCTATATCGTATCATCAGCCGTATCGTTACTCAACTTCTTCTCTACTGCAGAAGGGGTGCAATCGTACATGATGTGGGGCATGGGAAATTTTGGCGGCGTATCACGCGCTCAACTACCTTTGTTCTGTGGCTTCATTTTGGTGGGGCTAACCATCGCAATCAGTTTGGTCAAACCTCTCAATGCCCTACTCCTCGGTGACCGTTATGCCCGCAACTTAGGCATCAACGTACGCCGCACACGGGCATTATTGTTACTCTCTACCGGCTTGCTTGTTGCCGTCACCACGGCCTATTGCGGCCCCATAAACTTCATTGGATTAGCTGTGCCACACATCGCACGCCTCGTACTTGGCACAGGGGACCATCGCTCTCTCATGCCCGCAACACTCCTTACGGGAAGCTTTATCGCTCTCTTGTGCAACCTCATCAGCATACTGCCGGGAGACAATGGACTATTGCCACTCAATGCCATCACGCCCATCATTGGAGCGCCTGTCATCATCTACGTCATCTTGAGCCGACGAAAGAGCTTAGGATAAAAGACTACTCAAAGCGCATGGCCTTGGTAGGATGAATGCGTGATATAAGCCCTGAAGGAATAATGAGCACAAGGGCCGAGAGGATAAACATCACGACATTGACCGACACGATGAATCCCCAACTGAAGCTGATGGGAACCGTGTCGAGATAATAGTTTTGAGGATCAAGGGAGATTATGCCTGTAAACTTCTGCACCGCACAGAGCGTCAAGCCTATGACATTACCCCAGAACATACCTTTGCATACGATAAGCAGGGCAAAACGAAGGAATATACTACGCACTGAACGATTGCTGGCCCCCAAGGCCTTGAGTATACCGATAAACTGAGTGCGCTCAAGAATAAGTATAAGCAATCCGGAAATCATGGTAAAGGCCGACACACCAATCATCAGAGAGAGTATAAGCCACACATTCATGTCGAGCACATCGAGCCATGCAAAGAGACCTGGATTGATATCGATAACAGATTGCACAAAGTACTCCTCACCATAGGGGTCCTCGGTACGGTCGAGCAGGGAACCCAAGCGCCAATTCATTGACTCTACCTTATTGAAATCGGTGAGCATAATCTCCACTCCCGTCACCTGATCGGCCTCCCAACGATTGAGAGCCTGCACGGCCTTGAGGTCGGTAAGCACAAAGAGGCGGTCATACTCGGCAAAGCCTGTCTCATAGATACCCGCCACCGTATAACGTCGGGCACGCAGAGCACCTTGCAGAAAGTAAGAGTCTACACGATCGCCAACACTGAGCTGCAACTTATCGGCCACCTCGCGAGAAATAAGGATTTCGTTCGAAACAGTCTGATCCGAGAACTCAGGCACCACCCCCTCCTTGAGGTGTCGCTCAAAGAAAGAGAGGTCATAATCCTCGCCTACCCCCTTGAGCACATAGCCCATGAAATCGTTCTCCGTACGGAACACGCCCGGCTTAGTGACATAGCGCTGCACGTGTTTCACCTCTGCAAAATCATCCAACAAAGCCATCAAGGCGGAGTCGGCTGCAATGGGATTGGACTCAAAGGTCTGTCCGGCCTCGTAGTTGCTTATATGAAGATGCGAACCAAAGCCAACAGCCTTAGCTCGCACCTCATGCTTGAAACCGAAAGATACGGCTATCGTCACCAACATCACCACCAACCCTAAGGCCACACCAGCTTGTGCTATGAGCACAGCAGGACGAGACACCTTACGGCTACCTTGCTCGTTCTTGTAGAGACGTCGGGCAATGAATGACTCCATGTTTTAAGTTGAAAGTGGAAAGATGAAAGTGAAAATAGGAAGTGGAAAGAAGAAACCGTTTCATCTTTCCACTTTTCATTCTAAATTGTTCTTCCCGGATATGCCTCCAAAGCTTTTTGCAGAACAACGAGCGCACGTTGCAAGTCGTCCTTCTTAAGCACATAAGCGATACGCACCTCATTGCGACCAGCGCCAGGAGTAGTGTAGAAACCACTGGCAGGAGCCATCATCACGGTTTCTCCCTCATAATCAAACTCACTCAGGCACCATGCGCAGAACTTCTCACTATCGTCGACCGGAAGCCGGGCTACAGTGTAGAAAGCTCCCATGGGGATAGGACTATACACACCAGGGATACGGTTGAGACCGTCAATCAAGCATTTACGACGCTCTACGTATTCATCATATGTCTCACGTGTGTATGTCTCCGGCTCGTCGAGGGAAGCCTCGGCTGCAATCTGTCCGATAAGAGGAGGACTCAGACGAGCCTGGCAGAACTTCATCACTGCTTGACGCAACTGCTTGTTCTTGGTAATCAGTGCACCGATACGTATGCCACACTCTGAGTAGCGCTTTGAAACGGAGTCGATGAGCACTACGTTTTCTTCGATGCCTTCGAGATGACATGCCGAGATGTAGGGCGAACCGGTGTAGATAAACTCACGATACACCTCATCGGAGAAAAGATAAAGATCGTACTTCTTCACGAGGTCACGTATCTGATTCATCTCACGACGTGTGTAGAGATAGCCCGTAGGATTGTTAGGATTACATATCATGATGGCCTTGGTGCGCTCATTGATAAGTTCCTCGAAACGCTCAACCTTAGGCAAGCAGAAACCCTCCTCAATAGTAGTCGGAATGGTACGGATAACTGCTCCAGCCGAAATGGCAAAGGCCTGATAGTTGGCATAGAAGGGGTCGGGCATGATAATCTCATCGCCAGGATTCAAACAAGCCATGAAAGAGAACAACACTGCCTCAGAACCACCAGTAGTAATGATAATGTCATCGGCTGTAAGATTGATATCGTACTTCTTGTAGTAATCAACCAATTTTGTTCTGTAACTGAGATAACCCTGCGAAGGGCTATACTCGAGAACCTTGCGGTCAATGCTACGAATGGCATCGATAGCCGCCTGGGGAGTAGGAAGGTCGGGCTGACCAATATTGAGATGATACACATGGATGCCCCTTGCCTTGGCACCATCGGCTAATGGCACCAATTTACGGATAGGCGAAGCGGGCATCAACGTACCTCGTTGTGATATTTGTGGCATATACAATAATATGTGTTATAACGTCTTTTTACCAAGCATAGTTGAGACCCAACATCAGGTACTGCTTGAACTGGAAGTATTTCCAACCCTCGTAAGGTGTAGCAAAGTCGTCGAAACGAGTGTGGAAGAACAACTTTGTAGAGATATACTTGCTCACTTGGAAGTTCAAAGTGTTTTCCCAATCAGCCTGAACATTCTTGTAACTGGTAAAGTAGTAGAAACGGGTCTTATAGCTGATGTTATCGGTAATCTTGTAATCAAAGTTCACTTCAATCTTCGAACCGAGATCATGACGGGCTTTCTTACCTTCCTCAAAACCATAATTGATGGCCAGATCCTTATTTGCTACATAGTTCAGCTTGTATGAGAGCGGACCGGGGAAGATAGAGACACTACCCTTGTTGAAACTCTTTTTGAAGTCCATACCGACTGTGAACGACACATCAGCAGGTGACAAGAAACTTGACTTCAGACCATCGCTCTTCTTGTTTCCATTATAGTGATTCAACATCTGTGTATTACCTTGTGCCTCGATAGCATAGTTCCAGTTACGAATAGCTTTCAAGTTGAGTTTCGATGTCAAGCGCAAGAGGTCTTGGTTAGACTGGATATCCTCACCTTGATTCTGATAGAAACCGAGACGTGCATCCAACTTGTTATCCCACTGCACCTTACGCTTATTGTTGTAATTAGCCTCAAGAGTCAACATAGACAACACGTTCAAGTTGTTGATACCACCCTGGTACCAGTTGGGTGAGAAGAACGACTCTGTCAACTGGGTAGAGAAGTTACCCTTAGTAACCCAGAAGTTGGGTTTCTGCACCACAACCTCACCAACAGCCTGAGGGTTAACCTCAGCCATAGGAGCAATAACAGCAGTGGGGACATCCAACTTAACGCTCTCAGCTACCTTCTTCATCGTCTCTTCCGAGAAGTTTTGGCTGGCCTTCAGCTTTTCTTCGGTGAGACCTACCAATGAAGGAGAAGCGAGATAGGTAGAGAGCAACACACGGTCCAACTCATTGAGCAAGCTCAAGTCCTTACCGCTGGCCATAGCAGCCAAACGGAGGCTATCTTCCAATGTCACCGTAGGATAAGACTCTAATGACAATGCCTGAGATATGGGACTCTTGTACAATGTGAGCGGAGCAAACAAACGGAAGTAGAGCGGATTCATATCAACATCCTCTTCTGTGCTGATATTCTCAATCTCAGCAGCATACTCCATCACCATTTTTTCCAACAAGCGATTATACTTGTTTACGATAGCAGTATCAGAGAAAACCTCCTCCACCAACTGTGTGTTGACGAGCGACTGCTCTGAAATCTTATCTGTCAAGTCCTTCACCTGCTCAAGATAGAGCTGAGTAGAGTCAGGCTCCACATTAGCCAAAGGACGCAAAGCAATAGCAGTAGAATCAACCAATGCGCTATCCTCAACTACAGCCATAGTACTATCGGACGCCACCTCAGAAATCAACATTACTGACGCCTCTTGAGACTGCACTTCCAAAGAATCGGCCTGCTGCTGGGCCATACCCCAACTTGCACAACACAAGAGCAAGCTACCTAAAACGAAATTTCTTTTCATAATCTATACCTATTTAATATATACTTTTCAAAAATTAGTCGCGAAGATACAACTTTTTACAATATGAACAGACATTACACATATTTTTTTATTCTTTTTAGCAACTAAAAACGTCTTTTATTCGTTCAATTCCGCAAAAAACGCTAACTTTGCAGATTGGAAAAAACAACAAAGACATATAAACATTTTGTATCATGGCTGAAACAAAGTACATTTTCGTGACTGGAGGCGTAGCCTCTTCACTCGGCAAGGGAGTCATCTCTTCTTCTATCGGTAAGTTGCTGCAAGCACGCGGCTATAATGTGACCATTCAGAAGTTTGACCCGTATATCAACATCAACCCTGGGACCTTGAACCTCAACGAGCACGGTGAGTGCTACGTAACTGTTGACGGCCACGAGGCTGACCTTGACCTCGGCCACTACGAGCGTTTCCTCGGTGTGAACATGACCAAGGCCAATAACATCACTACCGGACGTATCTACAAGCGTGTTATCGACCGCGAACGTCGTGGTGAGTATCATGGTAAGACCATCCAGGTAGTGCCTCACATCACCGACGAGATCAAACGTAACGTAAAGGCTCTGGGCACCACCTCACAGTTTGACTTCATCATCACCGAAATTGGTGGTACTGTAGGCGATATCGAGTCACTCCCCTACATGGAGAGCGTACGTCAGTTGAAGTTCGACTTAGGTGTCAACGCTCTTTGCGTACACCTCACCTACGTTCCCTACCTTGCTGCCGCAGGTGAGCTCAAGACCAAGCCTACACAGCACTCTGTACAGAAGTTGCAGTCGCTCGGTATCCAACCTGACGTGCTTGTGCTCCGCACCGAGCATGAGTTGCCCGAGGACTTGAAGAAGAAGACAGCCCTCTTCTGTAACGTAAGCGAGAATGCCGTGTTCCAGTCAATCGACGCATCAACCATCTACGAGGTTCCCGTATTGTTGCAGAACCAAGGCATGGACGATGTCATCCTGCGCAAGTTTGGCATCAAGCCCGGTCCCAAGCCCGCACTCGGCCCTTGGAAAGAGTATCTCGACCTTCGCGCCAAGGCTACCGAAGAGGTACACATCGGTCTCGTAGGCAAGTACGATTTGCAGGATGCCTATAAGTCAATCCTCGAGGCCTCATCACAAGCTGCTACCTACAACAACCGCAAGCTCAAGATGCACTTCATCAACAGTGAGAACATCACTAAGGAGAACGTAGCTGAGCAGCTCGCAGGCATGAATGGTATCATCATCGGTCCTGGCGCAGGTCAGCGCGGTATCGAGGGTAAGAATATCGCAGCCAACTATACCCGTGTGAACAACATCCCCACCTTCGGTATCTGCCTCGGCATGCAGTGCATGGTGGTAGAGTTTGCACGTAACGTCCTTGGCCTTGCCGATGCCAACTCACGTGAGATCAACGCTACCAGCTCAAATATCGTTATCGACATCATGGAAGAGCAGAAGGCAAACCTCAACGACACCATGCGTATGGGTAACTTTGACTGCGCCCTCATCGAAGGTAGCAAGCTCAAGGAAATCTATGGCGCCAACTGCATCCAGGAGCGTCATCACCACCGCTACGAGCTCAACAACAAATACATGGAACAGCTTGAGGCTGCAGGCATGAAGTGTGTAGGTATCAACCCCATGACCAAGTTGGTAGAAGCTGTAGAGGTAGCAGAGCACCCCTGGTACATCGGTGTACAGTACTATCCTCAGTACAACAGCACCGTACTCAAGCCACACCCCTTGTTCCTCTCATTCATCAAGGCGGCCATCGGCAATTGATAATCGATAACTGACAATTGATAATTTAGTAGGCGCAGACGCTGTCTGCGCTTACTATTAGTTATAACAGGTATAATAGAAAGAAACAAAACAAGAATGAACAACAACAAAAGTACAATTATCGGTTGGATTCTGATATTCGCCGTGATGGTAGGATTTATCTGGATGAACCAACCCAACGAGGAGCAACTCGCCGAACAGGCACGCCTCAAAGCCGTGCAAGACTCTATCGCCTTGGTAGAAGCACAGAAGGTGCTTGACCAAGCAGTGTCAGAAGCCAACTACAACCACACCTTAACACAAGACAGCACATCGGCTCTCTTCCTTGCTGCACAAGGCGAGGAGCAGGAGCTCGTACTCGAGAATGAGGTCGTTCGCCTCACCTTCTCAACCCGTGGTGCACGTGTCACCTCGGCCATCCTTAAGGAGTACACCAATCAGGAAGGACTTCCCTTGGAGCTCTTCAACCAGAACGACGAAAGTATCAGCTTCATGCTCGATGGCAAGAATGAGAATATCAAGACCGACAAGCTCTATTTCCAGCCCGTCGTAGTTACCGATAGCACCCTCGTGTTCCGCATGCCCGTAAGCACCGGTCACCTCGACTTCAGCTACCGTCTGTTACCCGAGAGCTACATGCTCAACTTCACCGTACAGGCACACGGTTTGCAGAACTTCTTCCCCTCTTCCATGAAAACCATGAATGTAGACTGGGCACAGCGTGTGCGTCAGCAAGAGAAGGGATACACCTTCGAGCAGCGCTACACCACCCTCACCTACCACACCGAGAAGGACACCGAGCACTTGAGCGAAATAAAGCCTCAGAGCAAGGAGTTGGCAGGCCTTGAGTGGATAGCCTTCAAAGATCAGTTCTTCAGCAGCATCTTCATTTCCGACCAGCAGTTCAAGACTGCTGAGCTCAGCTCATCAACCATCAATGAGGGCAGCGGCTATCTCAAGGATATGAAAGCTGAGACCACTGTATTCTTCGACCCCTCGGGCGAGAAGTCTTCACAGTTCCAATTCTACTTTGGCCCCAACCAGTACCAAACCCTCAAGGAGAGCAGCAAGCTCTCTACCAGCGGCAAGAACCTTCATCTCGACAAGCTCATCTACTTCGGATGGCCTATCGTGCGTTGGGTCAACCGTTTCTTCGTGGTGTACCTCTTCGACTGGCTCAACTCATGGGGAATCAACATGGGTATCGTACTCCTCTTGCTCACGCTCATCGTGAAGGCTATCGTATTCCCCTTCACCTACAAGCAATACATCTCTACCGCTAAGATGCGTGCCTTGAAGCCCTATATCGACAAGATCAATGCCAAGTATCCCAACCCTGAGGATGCTCTGCAGAAGCAACAAGAGACCATGCAGCTCTATAGCAAGTATGGCGTGAGCCCCATGAGCGGCTGCCTCCCCACCCTTATCCAGATGCCTGTGTGGATGGCGCTCTTCTTCTTCATCCCCAACGCTATCGAATTGCGCGGACAGAAATTCCTCTGGGCCAATGACCTCTCGGCTTACGATGACCTCCTGCACTGGAACTTCAACCTCCCCTTGTTGGGCGACCACATCTCACTTTTCTGTTTGCTGTTCAGCGTGGTGAACATCATCAACACCTTGTACACCATGAAGCAGCAGCCTGCAGGTGGCGACCCCGCCCAACAGAAGATGATGAAGTGGATGATGCTCATGATGCCCCTTATCTTCATCTTCGCCTTGAATAACTACTCGGCAGGTCTCAACTACTACTACTTCATCTCTACGCTCACCACCATCATCATCATGTTGGTACTGCGTAAGACCGTCGATGAGAAGCAATTGCTCGTGCAGCTCGAGGCCAACTACGCCAAGAACCAGCACCAGCCCAAGAAGAAGAGCGGTATGATGGCTCGCCTCGAGGCTATGCAGCAACAGCTCGAGGAGCAGCAGAAGTTACAGCAACAGCAGCAGCGCAATCAGAAGAAGTAATTACACTTCATTGCCGATACTAACAAATAGAGGGTATGTCTAGTCATACCCTCTATTTGTGTTAATCCACCGCACAAAGCTAACGTGTCACTCAGCGAGACACTACCCACTTGAATAAACAAAAAAGAAAAGACTTTCCCGTTTTTTCTGCCAGACGGCTCTGATTTCGACGTGTAGCATTGCTCATCTCAAATGCTTTTCCTATCTTTGCAAAAAGGTAGTGTGCAATAGCTATCAGTGAATCTGACCACAAACTTGAAAAACAAAACAAAAACACACATGAAAAAGGTACGTTTCTCCATGCTCCTGATTGCCTTGTTGAGCACCATGCCATTTATCGCATCAGATAATGTAGTGCGTTTGCAATTTGTGCGTACTGGTACTGATGCACAGAGCGTAACAGTGAGCGTGATCGATGCTACGGGAACGGCTATCGATGGTGCTACAGCCACATTTACATCGTCCCATGCCTTGAAGGGAACAGGTAATGCAGTAACTGAGAGTATCGTGTGCCCCAATGTCAATGGCAACACATCACCCACCATTGTACTCACACTGCAAGTAAGTGGATTACAGCATGGATTTTCGTTCAATCGCATAGGACTCGACATACATGCGCTCAATGGTGGTAGCAACTACCAAGAACGAGGCGATGGCATCACTCGCCAATGGAATGTAGCTGCCGCTACAGGCAATAACAACGCACACTTCGCTGCGCTGAACGATATCGACATCGCAGCAGGCGTGAATACCAATGGAACTACACACAAGGTATGGGAGATGACCTCGACAGAGACAGTAGAAAGTGACGGGCAGCTCACTTTGACATTCACCATAACCAAAGGTACGGAGAATAAAGGTTGTTTCTTCGGACTGTCTGAAGTAACCTTATCGACCTCCGAGGTCGTAGCACCTGAACCCGAACCTGAGCCTACTCCCGACGCCTCAGGTAAGATCTACTACATACAATGGAAGAACACGGGAACAAACCACATTACAGAGAGCAAAGACACATACCTCACCGTATCGGCCAAGAATACGGGCAAAGCACAGTTCTGGGAGTTCATACCCACCGACAAGACCGACTGCTACTATATCAAGAATGTGGTTACCGGACGTTATTTGGGCAGTTGCAACAAGGCTCCCTCTTCGGCTTCGCGCATAACCACCTCGACCACTCCCGTGGAGTATTACGTGGGAGCTACCTCGGCTACCAGTGGAGAAATTGCAGGATGCCACTACTTGAGTTCGACCGATTGTGCCGATTATAGCAACGAAGGTGCAGGACCGCGCGCACTCAACAAGGATGGCGCGTCAGATTATGTCATCACTTGGCAAGCTGGAACCAGCCGAGTGGGTTCATATTGGAAGTTGGTGGAGACTACCGACACCTTCGTAAAGCCACAGCACACGGCATTGGCCAAGTCGCTCAACATTTATTTCACCCCCTGTGGTGTGGCAGGAGGCAACTTTATTACCTCGGCTAAGGTGCATGGTGAGGGAGCCCTCGACCATATCGTATATGAGAGCGCCAACAAGCCTTCATCGTGGCATGTGCCCTACCCGCACGACTATGGCAAGGTAGTGCGTGGATCCACATTCGACATCAGCATCACGCTGAAGAACACCCCTGCAGCTGACCTCAAGGCCAATGCCTACTTCGACTGGGACGCCAATGGAGAGTTTGAGGTCACCGCCCCCATCGTTCTGAACGGAACAACGGGTACGGCAAGCATCAGTGTGCCAGAGACTGCATCGGCCGACCCCATGCGTATGCGTATCCGTATTAACAGCAATGGACTTGACCTTGCAGAGGACGACGTAGAGGGATTTGTCTACGACTTCCACCTCACCGCCACTGAGTCGCAAGAGGGACGCACTGCCAGCGTGAGCGTTAACGACAACCAGCGTGGTGAGGCCACATTGTCGAGCAAAGAAAAGAGCTACCCCTACGGCACTACGATTACCGCTAAGGCTACGCCAAAGGGTAATGCGACCTTCGTATGCTGGAGAGAAGAGGGTGTCGTGATATCGACCGAGGCGGAGTATACCTTCACCGTAGACCGCAACGTGAACCTCAAGGCCTACTTCACGGCAAACACAATGTCCGGCACAAAAGTTGAAACACTTGAAGCACAACAAGGAGAAGAAATACGCATCTGCATCGAAGACAACAACATCGTAGCAACAGCAGAAGGCGAGGTACAATCACTGAGCCTCTACACCATTGACGCTGCTATGGTGGCGCAATGCAGTGGCAACACGATGAGCATTGCACACATTACCCAAGGCACCTACATCCTGCGTGCCACAACAGCTAACGGCTACAAGAACATTAAACTCTATCTGAACAAATAATAACACCTATATATATTCGTACACTATGGACAACAAACAATGGCTTCTCCTTGGCTGCGGACTCATGGTAGCACCAGGCATGCAAGCACAGCAGGCACAACGTCCCAACATCATCTACATCATGTGCGATGACCTTGGCTATGCCGACGTGGGATGCTACGGACAGGAATACATCAGCACACCTAACCTCGACCGTATGGCTGCCGAGGGCATGCGATTCACTCAAGCCTATGCAGGCAGCCCAGTAAGCGCTCCCTCACGCGCTTCGTTCATGACAGGCCAGCACACCGGACACACCAAGGTGCGTGGAAATAAGGAATACTGGCCCAATTCGGGCACCGTGTACTATGGCAACAATGCCGATTATAAAGTGGTAGGCCAAGAACCATACGATACTGCTCACGTGATAATACCCGAGATTATGAAAGACAACGGGTATGCTACAGGCATGTTTGGCAAATGGGCAGGCGGCTATGAAGGCTCAATATCAACTCCCGACAAACGTGGTGTTGACAGATTCTATGGTTTCATCTGCCAGTTCCAGGCTCACCTTTACTACCCCAACTTCCTGAACGCATATGACAGAGAAACAGGTGACACCGAGGTACGCCGTGAGGTATTGGAGAACAACATCAACTATGCCATGCATGGTGCCGACTATAAGAATCGCCGCGACTACTCGGCCGACCTCATACACCAGCATGCCATGGCATGGATTGACGAACAGACACCCGACAAGCCCTTCTTCGGGGTACTCACCTACACACTGCCTCATGCCGAGTTGGCACAGCCCGAGGACTCTATCTTCAAGGCTTATCAAGGAGCCTTCTGCGTGGAGAAGACCTATGGCGGTGATGCAGCCTCACGCTACAACCCCACAGATGTGGGGCACCAGCAGTTTGCAGCAATGGTAACCCGCCTCGACAAACATGTGGGCGAGGTACTCGACCTCTTGCGACGAAAAGGGTTGGATAAGAACACGCTGGTCATCTTCACCAGCGACAATGGTCCCCACACAGAGGGAGGTGCCGACCCTGACTACTTCAACACCGAGAAGTTGCTGCGCGGCACCAAGCGCTCTACAACTGAGGGAGGTATCCGCGTGCCCTTCATCGCATGGTGGCCTGGACAGATTGAGGCAGGAGTAGTCAATGATCATCAGTTGGCCTTCTACGACCTCATGCCTACCTTCTGCGAAATAGCGGGCATTGACAACTACGTGGAGCGCTACACCAATCCCCGATTGGAGAACGACTACTTTGATGGCCTCTCCTTTGCCCCCACCTTGTTGGGAGAGGGTGAGCAGAAGAAGCACGACTTCCTCTATTGGGAATTCCACGAGACTAATATGATGGCACTGCGCATGGATAATTGGAAGCTCGTAGTACAGAACGGCAATTGCCAACTCTATGACCTTGCCACCGACCTGCACGAAGATAACAACCTCGCAGCACAACATCCCGACGTAGTAGCTGAAATGAAGGCTATACTCCTACGCGAACACACGAATAGTGATATGTTCAGAGTGACATTGCCACAATAGACTAAAGGCACAACCACGACAACACCCCGAAGATTACTTCGGGGTGTTGTCGTTTTACACATTATTTCTTTATCATTTTTCCTTGACCATCATGATACATTGCTTGCAGTCAAAGGCAAGCACAAACCGCTTGCCATCGGCAGAAACCAGACTGTAAGGTTCACGATAGGGCGATGGCTTGCCTCCACGATGAGGACACCACCCCATAGCATAGCGCAAACAATGACGACAAAACATCAGTGTAGCTCTGCGAGGTGCATTCAGCTCGTAGGCAGGAGCCACCTCTTCAGCACCACGAGCATGATAAAACTCTTCCGCACGATGGTTGGCCACGTTGGCAAGGTAAGTGAGGGGACCTCTAACCCTTCCCAAGGAGGACATATAACAACGATTTCTACGAGCTTCCTCTCTTCTGAGGAGGGCGGACGAAGAGGCCTTCTCTACTACTGCGCGACGCATGTCGGCCAATACCGAAGAAGGAATAAACCAATTGTCGGTAAACTCTACATCCACCTTATTGGCAACAAAAATGGTACCACCCAGTTTGGAGAGCTGCGCCTCGATGCCTGCACGCTGCTCGGTACGAGCCAGTTCTTTATCGCGGGCAAAGTCGACTGTAGTGCTGTACCCTTGTCCATCAGTAAACTTGATCGAAAATCCTGTGGTTATGTCGCTTAAAACAATATCGACAGGTATACGACGTTCGGCTGAGGGGCGAGAAAGAAGCCGCTCGAACTCTTGATCAAAATTGCGAAAAAGCGGTGTACGAGTACGTAAATTGCGCGGCATCTCTTTAGGATAAAGTCGCGTACCCTCTACCCTATTTACACGAAACCCTTGCAATTGCCCCTGATCATCGATAAAGCAGATTCCATCACCATTATGGAACGCTTTGACAGACGACACGGCGATGTATCCACGTCCAATCTCCTTGACCTGTCCGACAGGCTCACCGATGGCCTTGGGAGTAGAAAAAGAGTATACCTCAGTACGTTCACCCGTGAGAAAATAGTCAGTAAAGCCTCGATTGAAACTCTTATCGAGCTGAGGTGTAAAAGTATAACTACTTACCCCGTACGACGAGCGTTCATACTCTGGCCTACGAGCAAGCACAGCATCGATTGCTTGACGGTAATAGGCAGTAACATTCTTGACATAGGTAACATCCTTTAGGCGACCCTCAATCTTGAACGAGCGCACGCCAGCATCCATCATTGCCTCAAGGTGAGCACTGCGGTTCATATCTTTTAACGAAAGCAGATGGCGATTACGCTCGATGACGCGACCATCGGCATCCACTAAATCAAAAGGAAGGCGGCAGAACTGGGCGCACTCTCCACGGTTGGCACTACGGCCGAAGCAGGCTTGCGAAGCATAACACTGACCACTATAGCTCACACAGAGCGCACCATGAACAAAAGCCTCGAGAGCAACAGGACAAGCACGATGAATAGCCTCTATATCCTGAAGCGAGAGTTCGCGGGCAAGCACCACTTGAGAGAATCCGTTCTCATAAAGAAATTGAACCTTCTCGGGAGTGCGATTGTCGGTCTGCGTACTGGCATGCAGTTCTATGGGAGGCAGCTTCATCGTGAGCAGTGCCATATCCTGCACGATAAGGGCATCGATGCCCATATGATAGAGTTCCCACACGAGGCTTTCTACCTCGGCCAGTTCGTCGTCGTAGATAATGGTATTGAGCGTCACATACACTTTGGCACCAAACTGATGGGCATACTCAGCCAACTGACGCAAATCGTCGAGAGAGTTTCCCGCTGCAGCACGAGCACCATACTTAGGCGCACCAATGTAGACGGCATCGGCACCATGCTTGATAGCCTCGATGCCACACTCAAGGTTCTTGGCCGGTGCAAGGAGTTCAATGGTAGAGGACCTCATTATCACTTATAAATTGTAAAATTCTACTGTATGTCCTCCAACCTATAGGGTGTTGCCTGATATACGTAGTAATTGAGCCAATTATTGAAAAGCAGATTGGCATGACTACGCCACGTCACCACAGGAGACTGTGATGGATCATCATTGCGATAATAATGCTTGGGCATATCAATAGGGAGCCCCTTGCCAAGATCGCGTTTATACTCAGTGTCGAGTGTCAACGGAGAGTATTCAGAGTGCCCCGTGAGGAATATCTCACGACCTCCGCGAGCCATCACCACCGACACGCCACTCTCCTCACTCTCGGCAAGGATATCCAACTCGGGACAGCGCTCAATGTCTTCGCGGCGTACCTCGGTATGACGACTGTGGGGAATGGAGAACTCGTCATCAAAACCACGGAATATGGGCAACTCAGGATTGTTGACATGATGTTTGAAGATACCAAACATCTTCTTGTCCAACGGATACTTAGGTATGCCATAATAGTGATAAAGACCAGCTTGCGCTGCCCAGCAGATGTAGAGCGTAGAGGTAACATTGTGACGTGCCCATTCAAAAATATCGGTCATCTCCTCCCAATAGCTTACTTCTTCGAAGTCCATGTGTTCAACAGGAGCACCAGTTATGATGAAACCATCGTACTTATGATGGCGCATCTCCTCAAAATCAGTATAAAAAGCTTGCATGTGCTCTATTGGAGTATTTTTCGAGGTATGGCTCTTCACCTTCATGAAGCTCAGCTCTATCTGCAAAGGAGAGTTAGAAAGTAGGCGCACAAGATCTGTTTCTGTGGTAATCTTGAGCGGCATAAGATTGAGCACTGCTATACGCAAAGGACGGATATCTTGCGATGTCGCACGCGTAGCATCCATAACAAATATATTCTCCTGTTTGAGCAACTCTATGGCAGGCAACCTATCGGGCAATGTCAATGGCATAATGTAATCCTTTTATACAAGTTGCAAAAATAGTGCAAAGCAAGCGAAAAGCCAAAACTTGCTTTGAGTTTTTCCCAATCGCAGCCTAATTAAACGCAATGCGTAAGCATTGATTAAACTAGCACAACTAGCATATGAGTAAAGAATCAAGAGCCAAGTTTCTTGAGCTCTTTTTGAGAACGAAAAGGAAGGAGATGAAGTCAAATCAAGAGAAACGCCAAGTTCACTTCGTTTTATTGAGGAATAATTAAGCCTACAATTTGTTTTTACCATAGAGTCTCTTTCACCTTTTCAAATAAATCATTACTTTTGCGGCCAATCATAAGTGAAGAGAATATAACAACCATAAATATGATGCAGATTTCATTTGTTGACATTATTGAGTTCATCGGCACATTTGCCTTTGCTATTAGTGGTATTCGTTTGGCTTCAGCTAAGCAATTCGACCTCTTTGGAGCATTCGTTGTAGGCCTCGTTACAGCTATCGGTGGTGGTACCATCCGTGACGTACTGCTCGATGTCACTCCTTTCTGGATGAGCAATCCCATCTACCTCGTCATCACCGCTTTGGCACTAATCTGGGTAATAGTGTTCAGCAAGTATTTGGTAAGAATGGATAACACATTCTTTATCTTCGACGCTATCGGTCTTGCACTTTTCGCTGTAGTAGGTATACAGAAGACCCTTGATGCAGGATTCCCTCTTTGGGTAGCTACCATCATGGGTACATTCACAGGTGCTGCCGGCGGTGTACTGCGTGATGTATTCATCAACGAGATACCTCTTATCTTCCGTAAGGACATTTACGCTATGGCCTGTGTCATGGGAGGATTTGCCTATTGGATTTGTGGAAGACTTGGGTGCGAATCCCTTGTCACACAGATCACATGCGGTATCTGCGTATTCCTCACTCGTGTATTGGCTGTGAAGTTTCACATCAGCTTGCCCACGCTGAAAGGCGAAGAGAGACACCACCAGAAGTAATGGCAGGAGTATACATTCACGTCCCTTTCTGCCAAAGTAGATGCGCCTACTGCGACTTCTACTCTACTACCCTACTCGCCCATCACGAGGCATATGTCGAAATGGTATGCCGTGAGTTACGGCTACGTCTACACGAACTACAAGGCGAACCCATCAGGACCATCTACTTCGGAGGTGGCACCCCCTCGACACTCACCATCGAGGAGCTGAGAAAGATATTGGAGGCCTCCCCCTTACCCCTCCCAAGGAGGGGTGACTCCGATCTATCTGAAGGCTTAAATATCTCCGAGGCGAACTGGAAGAATCCACCGTTCACAGTTACCCCTCCTTGGGAGGGGTTAGGGGAGGCTACTTTGGAAGCCAACCCCGATGATCTCACTGAGGAATATGTGCAGGGGCTGCGCACACTGCCCATCAACCGCATAAGCCTCGGCATCCAATCCTTCCATGATCGCACCTTACGTCTCGTAGGGCGTCGACATACTGCACAAGAAGCCATCGATGCAGTACGCCTTCTACAGCAAGCAGGGCTCACTAATATCAGCATCGACCTCATCTACGGACTTCCCGGCGAAACGCTCGACGACTGGACATACAGCCTCGACCAAGCCATCGCGCTTGGCGTGAAGCACATATCGGCCTACCACCTCACCTACGAAGAGGGAACACGCTTGTGGCGTATGCAGGAACAAGGTCTCGTAGCACCCATCGACGAGGAGCAGAGTGTACGCTCGTTTGAACTCCTAAGAGAAAAACTCCTCACTGCCGGCTACGAGCACTACGAGATATCCAACTTTGCCCTCCCCGGCTACCACTCACGCCACAACAGCAGTTACTGGCAAGGGATAAAGTATATAGGTATAGGCCCCGGAGCACATTCTTATGATGGGAGCAACCGCCGCTGGAACCTCAGCAACCTGACTGACTATATTGCCACGCCACAAGGTGAGGATGTCCCCCACGAAGTGGAGCACCTCACCACTGACGAGCGGTATGACGAGCGCATCATCACCGAGCTGCGCACAGCACGCGGCATTAACCTTAGCCAACTCAAAACCGATTTTGGCGAACACTATCACACGCACTGCCTACGCTGTGCGGCACCCTACCTTGAAAGGGGACAGCTAATACTCGAAGACAACCGTCTGTATCTCACACCCGAGAGCATCTTCATCAGCGATGCCGTGATGAGAGACCTACTATATTGACAACCAACCACAGTCTACGCCATATCTCATATTTTTTCATCAAACTAACTTTATTCCTCACAAAATCTCACAGCTTTACCCATTTTTCCAAAAGATTTATTTATTTTTGCACTCTATATAGAGAATTTGTAACACGAATATGGACGACAGTTATAGATCGAATGAAACAGGTAAAGCCCAAAAAGTTTCTGGGACAGCACTTTCTGAAGGACCTTTCCATAGCGAAGGCCATAGCAGACACTGTCGACAAGCATCCCTCACTACCCATCCTTGAGGTGGGCCCGGGTATGGGTGTGCTCACCCAATACCTCATCACTAAAGAACGTACCGTCGATGTGGTGGAGATAGACTATGAGTCTGTCGCCTACCTCCGTGAGAACTTCCCCCAACTGGAGGGTCACATCATCGAGGACGATTTCTTGAAGATGAACCTGGATGGTTTGTTTGGCGGCAGCACCTTCGTGCTCACAGGCAACTATCCCTATAACATATCGAGCCAGATATTTTTCAAGATGCTCGACAATAAAGAACGCATCCCCCTTTGCACAGGAATGATACAACGCGAGGTAGCTCAGCGCTTAGCAGCGCCTCCGGGCAGTAAGACCTACGGCATACTGAGTGTGCTGGTGCAAGCGTGGTATGACGTGGAGTATCTCTTCACGGTGAGTGAAGGAGTATTCAACCCTCCCCCAAAGGTGAAGAGTGCCGTCATCTCAATGCGACGCAACGAGGTCACCAACCTGGGATGCAATGAGGCACTGTTCAAGAACGTGGTGAAGACCACTTTCAACCAACGCCGCAAAACACTGCGCAACTCCATCAAACCGCTCGTACCTGCCGGACACCCTATATTGGCTGATGAAATATTTAATAAACGTCCTGAGCAGCTTTCTGTTACTGACTTCATCGGACTGACTAACATGGTGGAAGAGGCAAGAAAAGGAAGTGCCTCCGAGAATTAATTTTCAAGTTTCAATTCCCTTTTTCAATTGAAATGAAAGATTCCGTAATCCTGACACGCGAATACCTCGAGATGATAGACCAACTCGTAGCAGAAAAGAATGCCGACGAGTTGAAGCTACGGCTTGCCGAGATGCACCCGGCGGACATCGCCGAGATGTGCGATGACATGTCTATCGAGGATGCGCGCTATATATATCACCTGCTCGAAGGTGAAGATGCCGCTGACGTACTCATCGAGATGGATGAGGACGCACGTAACGAGCTTCTCGAAGAATTGCCCTCGGAAACCATCGCCAAGAAGTTTGTGGACTTCATGGATACGGACGATGCTGTAGACATCATCCGTGACATGGACGAGGAGAAGCAAGAAGAGGTGCTGGCCCACATCGAAGATATCGAACAGGCAGGAGACATCGTAGACCTCTTGAAATATGACGAGGACACCGCTGGTGGTATCATGGGCACTGAGATGGTGACCGTAAACGAGAACTGGTCGATGCCCGACTGCCTACGCGAGATGCGCCTGCAAGCTGAGGACCGCGACGAGATATACAACGTATACGTCGTGGACGATGAGGAACGCTTACAAGGCGTATTCCCCTTGAAAAAGATGATCACCAATCCCTCGGTATCGAAGGTGAAGCATGTAATGGACAAGGATCTCATCTCTATCCATGTAGACACTCCCGTAGAGGAAGTGGTACAGCTCATTGAAAAGTATAACCTCGTATCAGTACCCGTCATCGACAGCATAGGACGTCTTGTAGGACAAATCACCGTAGACGACGTCATGGACGAAATGCGCGAACTGGCTGAGCGTGATTACCAGTTGGCTTCGGGTCTTTCGCAAGACGTAGAGAGTGACGACAGCATTATCAAACAGACACGTGCCCGACTTCCCTGGCTGCTCATTGGCATGGTAGGTGGACTGGGAACATCGGCTATCCTCGGACTCTTTGATGGCGTATTCGCCTCCTACCCCGAGATGGCACTCTTCATTCCTCTTATCGGTGCTACGGGTGGTAACGTAGGTACACAGGCCTCAGCTATCGTGGTACAGGGGTTGGCCAACAATTCGCTCGACATCAGCAACACAGGTCGACAGATTGCCAAGGAATCGCTCGTCTCACTCATCAACGCCGCTATCATATCATTAGCTGTATTTGGATATAACTGGTGGCGCTATGGCATGGGCTCCCCTGCCACCTACTCGGTGAGTCTATCACTCTTTTGCGTGGTGATGTTTGCTGCACTGTTTGGAACCTTTGTTCCCATGACTTTAGAGAAACTCAAGATTGACCCTGCCATTGCCACGGGTCCCTTTATCTCAATTACCAACGACATCATCGGTATGCTCATTTACATGGGCATCACGGTGTGGTTGTCATAGGATTCTCGCGCCAATAATGTGAAAACGAAAAGAAATGCCGACGCATGCATGCGTCGGCATTTCTTTTGCTTCTTCTCCATCAATCACCCAACAACAACTCACCAAAGCATTCTGGACGATGAAAGCTAGGTTTGTCCGTTGCTATAGGATTCCATGACACAAAATGTGGTACAGGCAAGTCATCGCCACACTTATAGAAGTTTGCACGCAATGAAGCACCTGATTCCAAACGCAAGGGTTCTTTATCAAACACCATAGCAGGCACCACCAAGGCTACCTCCCAATCCGTAGGTTCAGCAATATCACCAAAAGGTTCTCTACCAAGTGTAGTCCAACGCTTCACCTCGGACAATATTTCTAAAGGCAAACGGCAGCGATCCTTCCCCGCCCCCATGCCAATAAGCATGGTACCCACGCAGTTACATTCTATGTTATAATAACTATCTGTTTCAACATTGCGGACAAAGCACTCCACACATGAGTCGGTCCACACCTTTCCATCATCTTCTCCATAAGTAGCGCGCACACTCTGCTCGCTCACTTGATAGTGTAGTACAAATCCTTCGGGACACCATGCCATACGTACTTTCACTTTGGGACAATAAGGATAATCATCGGGCCAATTGACAGTGTCTATAGGCTCAAATGGCACAGCCATCCCATCCAACATTTTAGGAACATCCGCAGCCTCTTGAGGCAATGCTATGATTTTAGGAATAGTAATTGATCTCATTATGGTATTACATTATTAAATTCGTAATACAAAAGTAGCAATAAAATCCGATACAGACACCAAAATGTACAAAAATCAATGAAAACTGCGATAAAATCAACAAAATGTCATTTCTCTCTGTTTTTTTCTTACTATTTTATAACAACGAATCGCAGAAAATTTATACCTTTGCGAGTCGAGAATACATTATTAAGAACTACACAATAATTAAATAGGTATTAGTATGAAAGTACAAGAAACATTAGCCGTACTGAGAGAACACTTCCCCGGTGAGGAACTCTATTTCCAAGCCGTAGCCGAGGTGTTGTCTACCATTGAAGATGAGTATAACAAGCACCCCGAGTTTGAGGCTGCCAACCTCGTTGAGCGTCTCTGCGTGCCCGACCGTATCGTGACCTTCCGCGTTACATGGGTCGACGACAAGGGTAAGGTGCAAACCAATATGGGCTACCGCGTGCAGCACTCCAACGCCATCGGTCCCTACAAGGGCGGTCTCCGCTTCCACCCCTCAGTAAACCTCAGCACATTGAAGTTCCTTGCTTTCGAGCAGACCTTCAAGAACGCGCTCACCACACTCCCCATGGGTGGTGCCAAGGGTGGTTCAGACTTCGACCCCAAGGGCAAGAGCGACAACGAGGTAATGCACTTCTGTCAAGCCTTCATGACCGAACTCTGGCACAACATCGGTGCCGAGATGGACGTACCTGCCGGTGACATCGGTGTAGGCGGCCGCGAGGTAGGCTACCTCTTCGGTATGTACAAGAAACTCACCCGTAACTTCGAGGGTGTACTCACAGGTAAGGGTCTCGACTTCGGCGGTTCACTCATCCGCCCCGAGGCTACAGGATATGGTAACATCTACTTCCTCCAGGAGATGCTCAAGACACGCGGTATCGACATCAAGGACAAGGTATGCCTCGTGAGCGGTTCGGGTAACGTAGCCCAGTACACCACACAGAAGTGTATCCAACTCGGTGCCAAGGTGGTGACCATGAGCGACTCTAACGGCTACATCTACGACCCCGCAGGTATCAACGATGAGAAACTCGCCTTCATCATGGAACTCAAGAACGTGCGCCGCGGCCGTATCAAGGAGTATGCCGAGAAGTATGGTTGCAAGTATGTAGCAGGTGCTGCTCCCTGGTACGAGAAGGGCGACATCGCACTCCCCTGTGCCACACAGAACGAACTCAACGGCGAGCATGCACGCGCTCTCGTAGCCAACGGATGCATCGCTGTGTCTGAGGGTGCCAACATGCCCTCTACCCCCGAGGCTGTAGAGACCTTCCAGGAGGCCAAGTTGCTCTACGCACCCGGTAAGGCATCTAACGCCGGTGGTGTATCAGTATCAGGTCTTGAGATGACACAGAACAGTTACAAACTGGGCTGGAGCGCCGACAAGGTGGACAAGAAACTCAAGAGCATCATGCAGAACATCCACGCCTCATGCGTAAAGTATGGTACACGTCCCGACGGCTACATCGACTACGTGAAGGGTGCCAACGTGGCAGGCTTCATCAAGGTTGCCAACGCCATGATGGCTCAGGGTGTGATCTAAGAAATACATCTATCCAATCGAAAAAGCCTTTGTTTGATACAAAAATCAGACAAAGGCTTTTTTCTAAACGGACAAAGGTTTTCTCTTCCGTCTACAAAGGCTTTTTCCGGCAATCCTTAACTCGGAACAATAAAATTCAGATACTCGGGCATCAGCGAAATTTCTAATGGACAGCTATACTCCAAGGTACGTCCATCAACACAGATGGTTGCTCCCTCAGAGGCATAAAGAGAAACCTTTTTCGTACGATACGGCTTCACCTGCTTGTGGTTAAGTATATGTCCACGAAGCAGCATCCACAAGCCTTGCACCATCTGCCAGAACTCGGGACGATAGACTACAGACACATCAAGCCACCCATTGTAGGGCACTGCACTGGGGGTCAACCCATATCCGCGCGAGTTGCCGACACATACCGTCATCAGACGTTCGTTGATGACCTCATCATTGACCTTAAGGTGCATCTTATAGAGTTTACGACGCAAGAACAAACGGAAAAGACTAATGATATAGGTCGGATTACGTTTTCCCCAATAGTGTTTACACTCATCAGATATCTCTATAGCCTCAGCGCCCAAACCGATGTTTACAGCCATAAGGAAATAGCGTTTCTTTACAACCCCACTACTCAAGTAAGAGCAATATCCTATATCAATCTTACGACGAGCACCCTTGATGATGCAATCAATAGATTTCTTGTAATCGTCAACTCCCAATCCCCAGAAATCAGCAAAGTCATTGCCGATACCATTCGCAATAATCCCGAAGGAAAGGTCATCGAGATTCTCCACCGACGAGGTCATGATACCATTCAGTGCATCATTAACAGCCATATCACCACCCACGATGACAATGGTCTTATAACCATTCTCCACGTACATACGGGTTAGTCGCTCTACAGCTCCGTAGTCCTCAGACTGTATATAGTCGTACTGCACCTTCTTCAGTTCCAAATATTCCTTTATCTGATGCCAGCGACGGTGCTTTTTCCTTGCACCAGCCTTGGGAACATATACGATGCCCCAGCGGCTTGCATTGGGTGATTCAGTATTGCCATTCATATCTTTTACCTTTCTTCTAAAATCCTCTTGATAACATGTTACATATCTGCTCTACTTTCTCGTCAGTGGAGAGCGCCAAATCAATCCAATGGATAGGCACTCCACGACGCTCCATACCACGGAAATAGGTCATCTGACGCTTGGCAAACTGATGAATAGCAATCTCCAATTGACTCACCATCTCATCGTAGGTCAGTTGCCCGATAACATACATAGTCAGATACTTATACTCCAAGCCATAGTATATCAAGTCCTCTGATGAAACTCCCTGAGCGAGAATTCCTCGTATCTCATCAATCATCCCCTGCTCCAAACGCTCACGCAGACGGCGACTAATTCGCTCGCGACGCAGTTCGCGAGAGACATCAAGCCCGACAGTCAGGCTCTTTATATCAGGAAACTCACGTACATTGACGTCGTTTGTCCGGTAATACTCCTCTATTTCAATAGCTCGGATGGCACGCTTACAAGTATCCACATCCGTAGTATTATGCAGCTGCTTATAACAACGCAGCATCTCAGTCAGTTCATCAAGCGATTTATCCGCCAACGAAGCACGCAGTTCCTTATTCTCCGGCACCTCGACCAAACGATAGCCTCGCAATACGGACTCAAGGTACATACCCGTACCTCCACAGAGCACAGGCACCTGACCTTCGGAACGCAATGTCTCGTACACCTTCAAGAAATCACGCTGATACTCAAATACATTATATTTGTATCCTGCATCTACGATATCAATCAAGTGGTAAGGCACCTCACGCCCTTTTATTGTATACTCGCCCAAATCCTTGCCCGTACCTAAATCCATGGAGCGGTACACCTGACGGCTATCGGCACTGATGACAGCCGACTTCAGCTTATCGGCCAAGGCTACGGCAAGTGTTGTTTTACCACAAGCCGTGGGACCAAGGATGGTGACGAGATTATACGCTTGCATTACTTCTCCTTATGAATGAACCAATTTGAAGGGTTCAGCAACTTCTGATAAAGCACCTCATCACGGCCGGCCTCTACACCTTGACGAAGAGCAATCTTCTCAGCCAAGAAAGCAGGATCTTCACGACGTAAAGCGAAACGCATCAGATCATAGTAACGATGTCCTTCAAAGGCTGTCTCCAAAGCCATCTCGTCTATAATCAACTGCTCAACTTTATCTACTAGATACACCATGGGAACATAAGTGTACTTGATTGTATCAGGATAATATAATTTCGGATTTCTTGTACCAGGGATTTCTGCACCTTCAACAATTTCAGTCCTCTCATCTACCTGTGAGATAGAATCCTGATAAATATCATTGGCAAAAGCTCTCATAGCATCAGAAAGACCATCATAGCCATAATATGATTTAATGTGTATAATTGAGTCTGTGCCATTATTAAGATATACCAACAGAGTATCCGAAGAGCTTGGCTCTAACTCAAAGTTATAGTCTGAGTAATCTACTGCATACTTGTCGTTATCAGTAGAATTACCAGAACCACGAGAATGAATTCCTATGACAGAACCATCTAATTCAACCGGTGCAACGAGAGTAAACGTTCCATCAAGCGATCTTCTCACCTCTTCGACTCCCTCTTTAAGGATGGAGAATGCCTCCGCGGGCTTTCCTAAACGATTTAAAGCCTCTGCCATACGAAGAGCCACATTACCTACGCGATAAATATTGATTGTATTCTCATCGGTCAGGATTGCCGAATATCCATATTTTGAATTAACCTTATACTTGTTATCAATATCCACTACATACCAAGCATCGTTAGTGCTTCCTGCAGAAGGATTGAATGTTCCGTCACTCCACTCAAATCGATAAGTACCCACAGCACGCAAATCGCCACAAGCCAAATAACGAACCGGAGCACTAGCAGTCTGCTGATATACACAAACTTGCTTCTCTGAGAGTTCCTTCCATGAACGAGATGGAGACACGGCACGCTTACCTTCATTTATATCCGTTGGACTAAATATATTTTCCAGATTGGAAGTAGTACCATACAACTTAGAAGAAGCCATACGGATAGCTGTTATATTCTCTGAAGAGAAGGTAGCCCAAGCAAGTGTTGTGATATCATTGGTCAAAGCACTGAATCCATAGGGCATCACTCCATGACCATAGGTCTTCAAATTCTCCTTATACATGTATTCTGCATAGCAATCGAAGGCCTTCTCATAGTTCTGCTTCCAAAGGTACATATCACCTAACAACAGACGTATAGGGAAGAAGAGGCGTTTCGACTCGTACCCATCAATACTACCATAACTAGGTAAATCCTCATCCACAAAAGGAGTCAGTTCTTCAATAAAATAGTCGCACATTTCATCCAAGTTCTTAGGCTCAGCATTCTCGTCCCAATATTCCGCATCCTGCAAGGTCAATATAGGGTCCGTGATAAAAGGAACTGACTCATAGATTAAAGCCAGTTGCATGTATACCCACGCACGAATGGCCTTTACTGCTGCTACTTCCTTAAGCATAACCTTCTCATTAGACACAATCACATTGGTATCCACTTTAGTAAGGTAATAGTTGCAATTATTGATTATTGCATAATAGTCGCTATAATCATTGTATGCGTTATCAGCAGACACGTTGTGATTTATAAGTTCACGCAAGTCTTTCTCCGTATTCTCATTGTCTATGACTAGGTCACCACGCAATTCACCGAGCAATACGGTACGGTCAGCGATTGTCTGCAACTTACTGAGGATACCAACAACAGAATACAAAGTATCGGCAGCCGAGCTGATATCATGTCTATCCTCATATTGTACTGAAGAAGAACTTACGTCCAACATATCTTCACACGCAGTGAAACCACCCAAGAGAAGGGCCAGTACAACGGTATATATTATCGAATTTCTTTTCATATCGTAATTCTTTTTAGAGATTTATTTTAACACCCATCAATATGCTGCGGCCCTGTGCAGTCAAGCCACGATCAATACCTTGATAAAGCACTGAGTTGCCTGCCCATACCTCGGGATCACTACCCAAATACTTTGTCAATGTAAACACATTGTTTGCAGTGGCCCACACGGTGATACCTTGCAAAAAGATTGAGTTTATAGGCAAAGCATAACTGAGCGTCACACTACGCAGACGAAGGTACGAACCATCCTCAATCCAACGATCAGAGAAACGAGCATTACCCATGGGGTCGCCGAACGTAGCCTTAGGAATATCCGTTTGCTGCCCTTCAGCAATCCAGCGACGATTAAGTGCAGTTGTCTGGTTGAAGAAGGTAGAACCGCTTTCCAACTGTGAACGCTGGTAGTTGTAGATGTCATTACCATACGAATAGTTGAAATTCATGTTAAGCGTAAGGCGCTTGTATGAAAGATTAGAATAGAAATTACCGTAGAAATCAGGGTTGGGATCACCGATAACTACCATATCCTTCTCATCAATGACATTTTCGTTTCCTACTTCGTCAACATGATTCACAAACTTCATGTCACCAGCCCCAAAATAGGTAGGTATACCAGCCTTTGACATGATTTTGAGGCCATCCTTTTCAGCCTCCTCCTGTGTTGCATAAACTCCAGCGGTTTCATATCCATAGAATACTCCAGCCGAACGGCCTACAGATGTCAACACATTGGCTCCATAAATCGTGGTAGTGTAATCTCCGTCAGGCAACGCAGTGATTTCATTCTTATATGCAGCCACGTTGGCACCTAATTCCCACTTCCAATTCTTACGATTGAGCATCTTGATATTTGTTGCTACATCAAATCCAACATTCTCCAAAGCACCACCGTTTGACCAGTAATACTTTTCTCCAGCAATCTCCGGTAGGCCCTTCATTGTCAACAAGTTCGTTGTTTGGCTCTTAAATGCATTAAGAGACAATCCAAATCGATTGTTAAACATCGACATATCCAATCCGGCACGGAAACGATGAGTCGTTTCCCACTGTATACTGGTGTTACCAATATTGTTCAACACAATACCGATCGAACCATTCTGGAAGCGGGTTGCACTGAGTGCTGTACGCGAAGCTGACAGTGCGATATCGTCATTACCGGACATATCGTATCCAGCACTAAGCTTCAAGCTATTCATCATATCCCAATTAAAGAAATTTTCTGATGAAATCAACCATGCACCCTGCACTGAGGGGAAGAGGGCCCAATGAACGCCAGCCATCTTAATGCCAGACTCAACCTCTTTACCAAAACGTGAGGTTGACTCCATTGACAATCCTCCCTGCAAGAAATACTTGTACTTATAATTATAGTCGGCATTGGCATAATAGGCAATCGAACGCCACACATCATCCAAACCATTCAGATTACTATAGTTCAAAGAGGCCGACACGTTAGGTGTCTTATCATTACCCGTATTATGACCCTCTTGACTGGTTGAAGCATACGAATCACTTGTATAACGGAATCCACCAACAAGATTCAGTGTATGAGCCTTGTGACGAAGAGTCCAATCCAACTTCGTATCGCTGAAGAGCGATTCTTGCTTAGCATTGAACGAAGAAGTACTATTGCTTGAAGTACCGATACCATCGATAACGAATGAAGGTGTACCCGTCATCGGCACAAAAGCACGCTGATTGTTGGTCGAAAGTGCATAATAGAAGAGTGTCGTTGCATAGAAGTTCTCACTAAAATCATAGCGAGGTGCTACCGAAAGGTTAAACACACTATACTCCAAACGATTCTTATTTTTCGCATCACCATACTTGTTAATAGCTACAGGGTTAGCCCATGAGTTATTCAATCCCAATTCAGAAGCAAAGAAATCCGCATCAGAAACGATTTCCGTGGGGTTACCATTTCCATCCAATTTATAAGGATGCAAGATAGGCGCCTTGATGAGAGCCAAGAAATTGGGAGAAAGGATGGTTTCTTTAGAGAAATCCTCAATGACGCCATCATCGCGCAAATTACGGGTATTGTAATTATAAGCCACGTCAAATCGTGTACTCAAATTACCAATCAACTTGATATCCGTATTGAAACGCAAATTCATACGGGTGAAGTTGTTGTAATCCAACGTACTCTGCGCATTCACATAACCCAACGAAAGGTTATAATCGGCAACCTCGTCACCACCTTGTACACTGATGTTGTAGTTTTGAGATATCGCCTCACGATATACATAATCATCCCAACGAGTATCATTATGATACATATCGTAGTAATAATCGTTCTTATCCTCAGTAAGGAATCTGAAGTTTGTGAGTTCTGTATCGGTGCTACCAATCAATTCAGAAGCATAGAGACGATACTGATCAGCATTCATCATTGAAGGACGCGATGGCAACAGTTCAATACCTGCCATTACGTTAGCCTCAATGCGCGTTGCCATACTAGTACTGCGCTTGGTATCAATGATAATCACACCATTTGATCCCTTTGTTCCATACAATGCAGTAGCATTCTTCAGTACGGTCACCTTCTCAATATCGCTGACACTGATAGAAGACAACACATTGTTATAATGGCCCTCATGCAAAGCCTCACGACCATATTGCTGGTCAATGAACACACCATCAAGTACGATCAACGGTTGTGCATTGGCGTTCAAAGAATTCAAACCACCGATAAACATCGCACTACCCATGGCAGGTGTACCGCTACGAGTAATTGAGCGCACATCAGCACTAAGGCGAGTACCAATCTCCTGATCAACCGTCAATGCTGTTGACAGCGAGAAATCACTGGTTTCAGCCACATCGGTTACTCGAATATCAGCAGTATAATTATTTTCAAACTGCTCAGAGTAGATATAGGTCACCTTCGGTTGCTCGCTAACAGCCAACTGCACGAGATTATATCCAGGAGCAGTAAGATCCAGCAAAGTAACATAACTAGGAACACTCAAAGAATAGTTACCCTCTTCATTGGTCATTGCCGTATATCGCTTATTGCCATGGGCAACAACACGTACACCGGCCAAAGGAGCAAGAGTAGCTGCATCATATACTGTTCCAGAGACCTCAGTCATGATATCTGTCTGTTCTTTCTTAACATCATCCGGTGTAGTAGCATACACCGCGGGAGCACTCATCAGCATTCCCCCTATCATTATACAACCCAATAGCTGCTGCATATACTTTCTTGTATTCTTCATAGTCGTTATTCTTTAGAGGGTTCCAATATGATACAGTCAATCAACAAAGTGGTTGAATACTTTTTCTTGTTATTTGCATTCTTAGACCAACTACTTGCTATTGTCAACTGCAAGCCAGGAGAGTCTGTACCATAACTACAACATTCCGTTTCAATGGTTGCAATAGTCACCGTATCCAATTTCATCGGATCATTTTCTGTTACTTTACCAACACGCTTAAAGTCGGTCATCCAATTACCATCCGTACCTCCATTTGCTTTCAAGTAACTAGCCTTCACCTCAAATCTGTTGGGCAATAAGGTTTTGTTTCTCGAAGTAGCCATCTCCTGTGGTAAGAACACCACTTTCAAGTCATATTTACCTTTCAATGTATTCCACACATTGAATGTCAATGTCGGATGGCTTTTTGTGTTTCTATCTACAATCTCCAAGTAAGATCCTCTTGAAATTTTTGTATACATAGAATCAGAATTAGCCAACTCTCTACGATAAATCAATGCATTCTTTTCCAAGATTGTATCCACAACCAACGCATTAACGTTCTCAGCTTCAACCTTGATCTTGGTGTGCCATGAATCCCAAGGTTTATGCTTCAACTCATTCACCACATAGACTTCACCATTACTACACTTAGCACTATCTGTATAATCAGCCAAGATATACTCAAACGGATTCTTAAATACACCTTTCGTAGTTGATATCAAAGAGTCCTTCATTGATTTCTGTACAGTATGGCTGAAGATCAAGTCACGCACTACTGACAAATTAGTATAATATTCCGACAATGAATCTCGCTTTGCTTCCTTTCGTGAATAAACGTAATAATTTTGTATTCTTCCGTATGCCTCGTCCCAAGCCTCATTGGTAGGAATAATCATGGTATAGGTGCTATCCTCATCGTCTAATTGGCCAATAGAATAAAGCAACGGATTGTTAATATAAATAACAGAGTCAAGATACTCTTGCTGACCAAACGCATTGATTTCACCCTTTACACTCTTATTCTCATCCAATATTGTATCATTGAAAGAGTAAAGGTAATTACGCACATTGTCAAATCGTGAATCAGTAGTCAAATACTCCCATATATTATGGAAGAAGGGCTGCTGTTCCTCGATAATGTGCAGCACACCATTCTTAGTGCGAATGTTATACTCGTTAACCAGCTTCTTATCACCAAACATAAACACTTCACCATCCTGCGTAAAGTTAATTGTCTTGGTATTGAGCATGACCACCGACTTATCCTTCGTTGCACTATTGGCAGAGTGAGCAAATCGAGCAATGTGATTCTCTATCACTTCCGTTTTAATTTTCTTACGGGTAAGATTTGCTGTATTAATTTTACCCATAGGAGCAAATACAGTATACATCTGAGAACCATTCAACTTCTCCTTATAGCCATAAAGCTCTAAGCACTCTTTGAAATCACTCAGTTCATGGCGAGCTTCTATCTCTTCCCACAAAGTTGTATTTGTCGTCAGCAGGTTTCCCTCTTCATCGTAGTGGTCATCCCAATCAGTGCAACCCATCCACACCATAGGAAATAGGCTCCACAGAACTATATGCTTCAATATATTATTGTATTTCATAATCTAATATCCCCTTTAATATTATAATCTATCTTCCTGCATAGCCGGATTATCATAAACTTCTCTTGGACACAACTCCAAATAGTCAAACATGAACTCCTCAGCCTCTTCATCTACAGCACGGAAACGGATGTAATAGTCCTTTCCATTCTCCAAATATTCTGTAGCCACGATACGACGAAGGTGATTCGATTGATCACGAGCAAGTCGGTCCTTACTCCAGTTCTCGGCTTGTGTCTCCGGACCTTTCATATAACCACGATTATGCATCGCCTTATCAATCTTTAGCAATTCCTCTTCGGGTTTCTTAGTATCACCATCGTAGTCAGTAACCCAACCAATCTTCGGGCTCGTACCATCTTCTGTCAAATCAATAGGAATACCACAAGGCTTACTTACATTATCCCATTCCAAATATACCTGAACAACTCCACGATGTCCCATAGGCACATAACCATAACGAACTTCATAAGTTCCTGAAGGTACGGGAGGCAACTTTATTGCAAAGTCATACGAACCTTCTGCGATAATCTCATCAGCATACCAACACCAGAAATTAACAACAGGACATTGGTAGTAGACTATTGCTTCTTGGTAAATCTTCAAATTCTCCACATAACTATACTCCATGGTATTAGGTATCTGATAGGCAAGACCTCTAGTTCCTGCATTTTCTGTTCCATCACCATTTCGGAAAATATTGTTCGTTGCCAATTCAGGCATCAATGTAGCAGCATCAAAGCGCATACGATCTTTCAATACCACATCTATAACAACATCCTTACTATATACAAGGGGTTCGTCAATCAAGTAGTAAATACCATTGCTACCATCATACATTTCCTGCTCTACCACAGGAACACCCTCAATTGAGTAACTGCGACCGTGACTCTTTCCTTTTCGGCGATTCAAACGAGTCTGTCCACCTGTTTTACCTCCACGGGAAACCTTCACAATAGTACCCTTACACATCGTTTCATAGAAATCCACAGCATCGTAGGTATTCTGCACAATGTGAAAATAAGTTGTCATCTTATCCGTATTAATCTTTCTGTCTAAGAAATGATAAGCTACAAAACGATAAAGCGGATGCTTGGGATTGGTGTACTCATCTTCCTCATATTGATCAATATCATTCGGGAATGAAGCCTCATAAACATTCTTAGCATAGTCAATTAATCCATCGATTGATGATGTGTCAATTCCAGCCTTAGCCAATACTTCATTGGTTTCGATAAAACCTGTGTATCCTAAGTATCGTGCATTAGGATAATATTTAGGCTGGCCTGTACGGTCAGTACCATCTCCCATACCATCATCCCTTCTTACTTTCTCAAACTCTAAATCGATATATTCGGCCAACATGTTATCAAAACCCGTCAATTTCACAGCTTCATAGAAAAGCGAAATTCTAGGGTCTTGCTGCAACATATCTACAATCATTGCATTAGAATGCTGCAAAACTTTATTGACCACGTGGACCACACCATTCTCAACTTCCTCATCACGCAGAATAATCGCAGCATCCTTATTCACATAAATATCACCAGAGTCAACAGTTACCTGAATGTAACGATCATTCATATTAGGTCTTCCTAATGTACCTTCTGGCATATCTGTAGTCAGATAAGCCACCTTTACTACATGGTTTCGAGCGATTGTATCACACTCACCCACGCTAAGTTGACTAATATCTGTCAAACCGCGACTTTCCAAATACTCCTTAATAGCATCATTATTGGGAACAAAACACGTATATTGGCCATATGCATCCAAAAGATTGGCCATACACGGTTCTGACGTACGCTCCATGATACCCTTAAACATTGACAAAGATTCACGATTCTCGACATAGTCAGTTATCGTTTCACCTGTAAATGTATAGAAATTTTCCGTTTTTAATTCCTCCACACAGCTATTCAATATCAATAGCAAAACAGATGCGGACAATATAGCATAAAACTTTTTCATAGCAATAATTATTTAGCAGTAGTAATAGTCTTATCTGTAATGTACTCAGGATTCTGTTTCAGCAGCGGATTTACCTTCAACTCATCTTCATGAATGGGCAGATAGAGCATATCAGGCTTTATCCATTTACTTTTCACAGTACCGGGACTTGTATATTTGCGAGTAGCCAAATCAAGCATAGCACTGTTACTTCCTTCACGACGTGCTTTGCGCACAAGGTCAAACCAACGCTTACCCTCAAACATCAGTTCTCGCTGACGCTCTGCCAACACGAACTTACGCAATCCATCCTGTGTAGCATACTCGCCGCTAAATCTCAAAGCTTCACCCTTCAAATTGGCTCGATGATATACCGAAGAAGCCAAGTCAAAAGATTTTTGCAAATCAGTAGGCTTAGCATCCACAGAATCATTGCGCTCAACCAAAGCCTCCGCCTCCATCAGCATCACATCGGTCAGACGATAGAATATCCAGTTGGGATATCTTGACATAGCATAACCAACGCCACCGTTATCCGAGATATTAACGCAAGCATACTTATGTATAGGATAGATACTTGTACCTGTAACATCAAAAGCTTCTATAGCACGAATATCCGAAGACTTATAGAGGTCATTACCATCTTTCGCACCTTCACCAATAAAAGTTGCTGCAGTCATTGCACCGATAGGTACATCCAAAGCACCATAATAGCTACGAAGCGCATCGCGTTTATCTTCATAATTGTAGCCAAACGGCATTTCAAAGATACTCTCAAAAGAATTTCCCTGACTTCCAAATATCAGATTAAAGGCCTGATGTATATTGTTATTAGCAGAAGACTTTTGATTAGCGATCAACGGATAATTGCCTTCATAGTTCATATTTTCCTTTTCTGCATCCGCAATCTTTGCTTCGATAACCTTCTCACAATAGGCAACACACTCATCGTAACGCTCCATCCAAAGATAGATGTCGGCAAGCAAAGACCATACCGTCTGCTTGGTCACACGCGCTTTGGTGTAAGAATAGAGCGACGTGCTACTTCCGGGAAATTCTTTCAACGCAAACAATTCAGCCTCCTGCAAATCTTTTACCAACTGCTCAAGAACGACATTAGGGTCAGCTGCAGGAACTTGGAAATCCTGGCTATCATCAAGTGTAGGTTCAAGTACAAGTGGAACATCGCGGAAAGAGCGTACCAAATAGAAATAACATAAAGCACGTAATGTCAACATTTCAGCCTTAATGTATTCCCATTCCGATACTTTAAAGTCTGGGTCACGCTCTAACACCTGGGGAGCATAATACAACACCGTATTGCAACGATTGATTACACTATAGAAACTTGACCAATCTGCAATGTAATAATCCTGTTGAATATTACCTTCAAGCATATCTCGCAATTGATCATTATTCACATAAGGTATTTCACCCGTAATAATACCCTCAACAACATTATCAGAACGTAACTCGCCCCACAGAATCAAGCGAGTAAGGAAATCACCCTGTGCCATACGACTATAACACGACATTACGACAGAGTTTACTTCCTCCTCATTTTCCCAAAAGTTCTCCAATACGATTTCATTCAAAGGAACCGTACCCAAGAAATCTTCGCATGATGAAAACACTCCCATGGAGCATAACATCACAACCATATATTTGAATTTAATCACTATCCTTTTCATAGTACTATTAGAATGTTACATTAAGACGACAGGTAAAATACTTGGCACGAGGAGTCTTTGAATTATCGGTACTCAAGCCATAGCCACCATAACCTACCTCGGGATCAACGCCTGAATAGCGTGTCCAGTTAAACAGGTTGTTTGCTGAGACTGAGAACATAGCACTCTTCACTCCCATACGCTTAGCCAACTCCGGAGAAAGGTTATAGCTCAACTGCAAATAGTTCATACGACAGAATGAGCCATCCTCTACAAAGCGATCGCTTCCTAAGAAGTTGTAACCATACTCATGCAAAGCACGAGGAATAGTAGTAATATCACCCTCAGTACGCCAACGCCAGTTGACTGCATAACTTTGGTTGTTATTGTTATGCATATTCTCCGCATTCATCTTGGCGATGTTAAGCACCTTACTACCATAACGATAGTTGAACTGCATATTCATAGACCAACGCTTGTAGAAGAAACGGAGTCCAAAACCACCAGTAAACAAGGGGTTACAATTACCCAAGTACACGATATCCAACTCATTAATGTTACCATCATGATTGATATCCTCATAGATGGCATCACCACCCTTAAACTCATAGTTCTTACCGCCGTAGTCAAACATCATAGGAAGCGGGTCTCCCTTATCATCGGTAATGACACTACCATCAGCAGCATGGGCCACAGGAGCATTAGGGCCACTTACCCCTTTGACCTCTTCGGGCGAGTATTCAGAATATTGGTATACCCCTTTGTAGCGGAAACCATAGATAGAACCGAAAGCATTGGCAACCTGTACACGGGTCAGATACGAACCGTTGGCATAATCAAAATCCTTATTCAGACTTGCCAATACCGTCTCATCCATCTTCACAATTTGGTTGACATTGTTACCCAACGTCATGTTAAATCCTGCAGCAAAATCACCTACTTTCAGGCACTTATTACCATAGATATTCAATTCCCAACCCTGGTTGAGCATACTACCGGCATTCTTTGTTGAAAGGCTAGAAAATCCTGTCGATGAAGGGATACGTACGTTGTACATCAAGAGGTTCTCGGTCAACTGAGAGTATACATTGACATCCATTGTGAACTTGTCATCCAAGAAACCGATATCGGTACCCAAGTTCCATGTCGTTTTAGTTTCCCATTGAAGGTCTGTCAAACGAATATTATTGGGAGCAGTTGCGGCCATATCACCATAGACATCCACACCTGAATATTTACTGAAATGGAGATACTCAGCACCTGGCTGTTGACCTACTTGTCCCCAACCAGGACGCAAAGAGAGCATACTCATCTTAGCCTTACTTCTCGCCCACTCCATCCAAGGTTCATCGATAATATTCCAACGTCCTGAAACTGCAGGGAATACTCCCCAACGCTTACCTGGACCAAACTTAGTGCTACCATCGACACGAGCAGAGATATCAAACATATACTTCGACTTGTAAGAGTAGTGTCCTGAGTAGGTCATATATACGCTACGCCACTGGCTTTGCGAAGTCCACATGTTCTCCATCTGTCCTTGTGCGGTAGATGAGGTAATATCACCCGTAGGCAAGCCATATGACACCGTACCGTAACCACTACCATCACCATTGTTAACATCAATACGCGCCAAGGTAGTAAAGTAGTGATCTTCGTTATTAAACTTAGGAGTAAAAATTAACTCATGTCTTGTATTGAACGCAATACTCTTGTTTGAGCTCTGCTCAGAACGATTGACCGTTTTCTCACCCCATCCTAAGGTAGAGAGTTCACGCGGATAGTATTTATCTACAAAAGAATTGAAGACGTCCATTTTCACCTGTCCTTTATAAGTCAAGCTATGCTTGCTCATATCGGGATCCAACAAATGATATTGCAACACGAACAAAGCGTCAAGCTTATAGGTACGCTCGTTATTCTCTGCCAAATAGGCCTCTGCAACAGGGTTAATACGTTCACGCTGGTCCTTCAATGCCTCAGGCACACTACGCTGGGCGTAGTAGTACTCACCCGTAGGATTATCATATGCATCTTCGCGATAAATAGACATGTTAGGCATCTTCACATAAGCCTCACCCAAAAGATTTGAGTAGTTCTTCTCATTATCTGTATAGGTCAACGAGAAGTCCGAGATAATCTTGATACGCTTAGATACGAAATAGTCCAAGTTTACACGTGTAGAGAAACGATCGAATCGCTGTTCAATAATTGAACCCCTCTCTGTATCATAACCTCCTGAGACACGGAAATTAGCTTTTTCGCCACCACCAGTAAGTGAAACATAGTGAGAATGTTTCAAACCGATTTGTTGAACAGCCTTTATCCAATCCGTGTTGCTGTTGTTATACATATTGTATTCCGAGAACAAGGGATCATAGTTGAACTCTCTGATGTTAGCAGCCTCATCATTCAATTTAGGATTAAAATAGGCCTCCTTCATGAACATGGTGTAGTCATCACCATTGAGCATACGTATACCCTCGGGCTGATAGGTCACATTCAAACCATAAGAGTAGGTTACACGCGTAGGACCGCGCGAACCACGCTTGGTCTTAATCATAATCACACCATTAGCACCCTGTGATCCCCATACGGCTGTAGCAGCAGCATCCTTGAGCACATCAATAGACTCGATGTCATCAGGGTTTACGCAAAGGAGTTCAGCAAACTTCTCCTCATCAGCACTTGAATAGTCGAAATCATCGTTACCTGTAGACTCAAATACGTTACCATCCACCACGATAAGCGGTTCTGCATTACCATTGATTGATGATACACCACGCAAACGCATGGTAGTACCGCTACCAAGGTTACCCGAGTTCATCACGATATCAAGACCTGCAATACGTCCCTGCAAAGCCTCATCAACAGAGGTAAAGTTAAGTCCTTCAAACTCCGACATCTTAAGGCTCTGTGCAGAGATAGACATCTCACGCTCGGGAATTTCCAGACCACCAGCACTTTTCTTAACTACAGCCTTGATGACGACCTCTTCAATTTGGTTCTCATCTTTCATAATGATATTGAACACCTTACGATCGCCAATTGGCAACAACTGTGTCTTATATCCAATATAAGAGAACTGCAATTTATCTTTGGTGTTCTTGACACGAATTGAGAAGTTACCATTGATATCCGTTGTGGTTGCCTCAACGAAACGTCCAGTCTCATCCACTTCGACAACATTAACCATCATCAAGGGTTCTATCTCATCGGCTACTGTACCGGTAACTATTACCTGAGCACAAACTGATGTTATCCCCACGAAGAGCATCAGTACCAATATATACAATCTGTTTTTCATAGCTCAACTATTTTTTCAATTCTTGCTGCTTAAGCTCTAACTTCTTTCGATACTCATCAAATTGACCCTTGTCGTAGAGCAATACTCCATCAATACCATGAATGACAGCAAAAGATGAAGTTTCTATCTGTTTACATCTCATGATATCCAAATCGGCCTCTGAAGCACCTGATGCACCATCATTAAAGAGATAATCACGTGTCATAATGTTATAAAGAACACCTTCCATATTATCCTCGGCATTAACACGATGCTCATTGCCAGCATAATCCTTGATTACTAAAGAAGAGTTATCGGCACTTACAACCAGACGACGGAAGATATTATCCACTTCATCCAGAGTTCCTGTCTGGTACTCGCGATTGTTAACCTGAGCACCTCCGATATACACTGAGTTATCATGAATGTGATAGCATACAAAATCATGTAATATCGAAGCTACAAGTTCAAGATATTCCTCACCTTCAGGAGACGTTGGGTCAACACCAACAGATTCCAAATATTCCTCAGCCTCTTCATATGTGGGCAAACCGTTAGCTATGGCTTCAAGAATAGCCTCATTGGTAGGAACATATACTGTATAGTGATAGGTATTGAAGATGTCTACCGTATACTCATCAGACATGGCATAAGTATCATCCATTGTGAACACGCCAGCATCCATCATTAACTTAAAGAATTGATAGAAGGGGGCTGTCTCATTTCCTGCCTGTGCCTTCATTGCACTATACACTGATTTTGAAGGAGATTGCACCAAAGAAGACATGATAAAGGTCTTTCCATTACCACCCGGCATAATCTTAACATCGGGAACAACGATAGCTTCATCATTTTCAACTTGCAAACCACCATAGATATCCAAACCGTCCGATGTTGCACTCGGTAAAACTTTCACTGTTCCGTTACCTTTAGTTTGGTAATAGCGCTTACTACCATCAATAGCTGCATAAATATCATCAACAATAATATGCTGGTCTATCAAATCTTCCAAACGATTTTGCATCATTGATGTATTGGTCAATTCTTTCCATGACACTCGCAAAGAGTCATAGACATGAACCTTTACTTTTTTGACATCATCGTCGTAGAAGAATTTCCAATACTCAGGCTTTCCTTGAGCGATAGACAGGGGATCAAGATACCAGAACTCCTCATCGGTAGGCAACAAATAGCTGTAATATGAATCCATTGAATGCAGGTAGGCCAGGAATCCATATTCCTCCACTGACCAACGCATCACATCCATGTTATCATTGACCAAAGTAGGTGCGGTAACTGCCACATAAGAAACAGGAGCATAAACCGAATCGGTAAGATAAACGACACCATTACAACACAAAATAGCTTCCGTTACATCATCCTCCTCGATACCCATATCAATTTGCGCATCATTCTTTACTTGAGCGAACTTACTGGGAACACTATTGGCAAACGATGATTTCATATGGTTGTTTACCAAATCGGCAAGAACATGATTAGGGATACCATCCCAGCCGCCATAACGAGTATACAAGAACTTACCACTTCCCTCATACAGGAACTTATCAAGAGCCTCATTAGTAGGTACAAACATGGCAGCCATATCTTCATTAGCGGACTTAATATCCGATGAGGTCAACGTATTCCATCCTGGATCAAATTTCAACCCCGCGCCTACAGCAGAATCGGTAGGTGTGGTCATGAAAGACACATTGTAACCAGATCCTTCACCACTAAATTGCTCTAGTCCCATAGTGTGACCACGCGTAGTAAAGTACTTCTTTATGTACACAGGCTTTGTGCTACCATCACTTCCCTTACCAGACTGCGTGCTAAGGAAGGGAGCCGAGAAACGATCGAGCAATTCACCAAACAATTGGGTCGACTCATTCTCACACACAACTTCTGCCATATTGGTCAATGGAGTTACCAATTTTTCCAAACGATGCACTACACCATTCTTACATTTCAAATTGGCCTCTACTACACGCACACCATTGACGAATACATCAGCAGGATTATAGACATAAGTCGACGGTTGATTAGTAATAAAAGCATAATCGCTCCCCTTCAGTGCATTATTCACCAAGTAACTATTGGTAAAGGTCACCATCGGAGGGAGAGTATTGTCTTGAATCAAAAGGATAGAGTTTTCCTTAATCAGATCCTGACTCCAATAAAAGTTGTTAGGGAAGTGCTCTCTTCCCAATTCTTTAGCCACAACACCTGTAAGAGCAGAAGAACGACGCATACTCATACCCTTCTCCGGTCCCGGTGCGTCACCAAGCATACTCGAGAAGAAGACATTGTTAAGCATCGAAGAGAACAATATTTGTTGCTTCTGAATAGAATCCAACTGCTCATAGGCTGTTACCTCCCATGGATTGTTTTGCAAGAACGCCTCAAATGTCTCGTCATCAACAACAAACAATGTCTTACTACCTGTACGTTGCAAGACATCCTTGTAATTCAAATCTTCGATTAGACGGACATAGTAAGAATACTTACCCTCTCCTGTAAGGAAATCATAAATACTCTCACCCAACCACTCCGGTTCCTGCTCGTCAAGAATATAGTCTTCCTGACACGACGTGACGCATAACATCACGGATACCACCATCGGCATCAGCAGCCACCACCGGCTCCCAAAGTTTTTCGTGCTGTTTTTCATTGATTTGTGATATTTTATTTTTTATAGTTCCTTCATTGAGTCTGCCACATGGACTTATCAAAGTGCAAATTTGCAAAAAAATATTCAATCTTCACAACCTTTTTTTAGATATTTTTTCAACTCGGTATACAAGCGCTGAACGGGTAGTCCCATCACATTGAAATATGACCCTTCGATACGTTCCACCCCAACATAGCCTATCCATTCTTGTATTCCATAGGCACCTGCCTTATCCATAGGACGATACTGAGACACATAATGCCCAATCTCCTCATCAGTGAGTGTAGCAAACGTAACGTCACTGCAACTAACAAATGTGCTGCTCTCCTCAACCGTAACGATCGTCACTCCCGTATACACCTGATGAGTACGTCCGCTAAGGCTGCGCAACATAGCGATAGCCTCAGCCTCATCGGCGGGCTTGCCCAGCACCTTATCATCGAGGCAGACAATCGTATCGGCGGTGATGATGAGTTCATCATCGGCCATCGTTGACCGATAAGCATCGGCCTTCACACGAGAGATATAGGCTGCGACCTCACTACCTTGCAACGTAGCAGGGTACGATTCATCTATACCATCAAGAACACGCACTTCGTATGTATAACCGAGCCCACCCAGCAATTCGCGTCGACGGGGTGAATTGGAGGCTAAAATGATTCTCTTCATCTGTTCCTATTTATATAGTTACTTATTCGTTCATATATGTCATGCAATTCGCTATCATTGTCCAGCGCCTTCAGGTGATTCTGCATCACAATTTTGTCGCCACGTACAGCAGGACCTGTCTGCGCTTCATGCGGAGCAAGCTCATGCACCTTGGATGCCGTTTCATCAATGAGGGGAAGCAGCACATCAAAGGGAATACTCTCCTCTGAAAGGAGACGATAGGCCATATCATACATCGCATTGGTGAAATTACAAGCAAAGACGGCCGCAATGTGTAATCGTGCACGACACTTCGAGTCAGCACGAAACACCTTGGAGGATAGCCTTTGGGCTAAGGCCTCTACCCTACTTGCAGTTCTCTCATCCGAGGCCTCCACAAAAAGCGACACCTCTTTCATATCCACCGCACGCTCCTTGCTGAAGGTCTGTAGCGGATATAATATGCCATAGTGCAATGCTCCGTAACGTTGCCATAACTCCAAGCTTATGCTTCCTGCCGTATGCAGATATAGAGGAGCAGTGCCAACATGTGCCACTACCCTCTCTGCCACCTCTGGTAATGCCCCATCGGATACACAAAGGATGTACACATCAGCATCGAGGTCTATAGCATCAAGATTGTTAGTATAGGATATGCCCAACGGCTCCGCCAATTGGCGCGCCGAACTTTCAGTACGTGACCAAACTTGAGACACTTGGCACCCTGCCTTCATCAAAGCCGGCACCAAGTGTGTAGCCACCCTACCGGCACCTAGGACTACCACTCGTTGAGGTGAAGCTTCTCCCATTGCAGATGTTCTTCGTTGAAGGGTTTTCGTTCCACGGCCTTGTGTCCTACAGCCACAATGGAAAGCACCTCGATTGTGGTAGGGATACCCAAGATACCGCGCACCACATCGTCGGAGTTACGGCCATCAATAGTCTTGCGACGACGCACCTGCACCCAGCAAGAACCCAACTCCAGCTCCTCAGCCTGTAGTTGTATCATCAGCGTAGCGATAGAGGCATCTTCAATCCACACATCACTAACAGAAGAATCGGCACACACCACTATGGCAAGCGGTGCACCATCGATTAGTCCTGAGCCATGCTCCTTGCAAGCCGATAAGGCATGTAGTTTCTCTTTGTCATCAACAAGTACAAACTGCCATCCATTGGTACGATGCGATGAGGGTGACATGAGCGCAGCACGCATAAGCGCCACGGTCTGTTCTTCGTTCAAAGGTTCATCAGTAAAGGTACGACACGAGCGGCGAGTTTGAATAAGGTCTTTGAAATCCATATATGTGTAGTGTTTAGAGTTTAATGTGTTGCGTTTAGAGGTAACTTCAGCTTCCCAAAAACTCGGTAAAGGTACACAAAAGCACACGAATAAAGCAAACATTGTCAAACAAAATGTAAAAAGAGGTGTTACTTCGATGTTATTAACCCTATAAAACGGATAAAGACAATGAAAAAAATGCTTACTATGGCGGCCTTTGCTTGCTTGGCCGCATGTGCCATCTCGTGTGGCAACAAGAGAGAGAAGAATGCGGCCATAGGCTACGAGAGCTATAGCGACAGCCTCTACATGGTGAACGATTCAACCATTGGCGAGCTACAAACCTATATATACGAGGGTATGCTTCCTACCGATGCAGGCATCCCGGCCAACTATCTGCTCACCATCTATAGTTACGACCTCAACTCCGACGGAAGTTACACCCTCACCGAGAGCTACACCGAGACTAACGGCACAGCACGTACCAATTATGACGAGGGAGAGATGATTGTGATGTGGGGAATGCCCACCGACTCTACCGCTATCGTATACGAGCTCATTTCTTACAGCAACCGTCCCCATCTACGTCTTGTTGCCGAAGGTGACAGTGCCCTGCACAAAATCGGCAAGGATTTCAAGCGCGTAAGCCACGATATCAAGCATAAGTTACACAGGAAATAGCAATGAGTGATGAATCACCATCAAGATGGAAGGGTGCAAAAGCTCAATATAAACCAAACTTAAAACTTTTCCTTATGAAAAAACTAATTCCCCTCCTCTTTGCAGGAGCATTGCTGGCCACAGCCTGCGAGAAGTATCCAGACACCGACGAACTGGACAACAATTATTTAGTGTACACCAACTATGACGATGACACCGACTTCAAGGCCTTCGCCACCTTCTATGTCCCCGACAGTGTGCTCATCATCGACAACAGTTCAAACAAGCCCAAGTACTTGTATGGCACACCAGCCTCCGACATCATCATAGCCAACTACGTTGCAGGAATGGAACAGGCAGGCTATGTGCGCACCACCGACAAGGAGAATGCCGACCTCGGCTTGCAGATTAGTTACATCGAAGACACCTACCACTTCCGCTACTTCAACAACAATCCTTGGTGGTATGGCTATCCCTGGTATTGGAACTTCGGCTATTGGGGTAACTGGGGGGGATGGTACTGGCCCTACAACATCAGTTACACATACAATACAGGTTCCATCCTGGCCGAACTTGTAGACCTCACCGAGACACCCAGCACATCGAAGGTACTGCGCGTCGTATGGAGTAACTATATCACAGGCCTGCTCAACAATAACGGCTCGCTCAACACCACCTACGTACAGAAGTCAATCACTCAAGCCTTCGCACAATCGCTCTATCTGAGCAACAAATAGTGTGCCGTGAGTTTTTGAACATATAGTTTCTAACAATATCAAAAAAATGAACGATATGAAAACCCTTAAGAAATATTCTCTGCGTTTGGCCATTGCCATAGCATTCCTTGGCGGTGCCGCCCTACCCGCCCAATCACAAGTATCACTTGATGCTTACTACAATGTAGACTGGCAATTCAACATACCCTCCAACAAGTATGTAGACAAAGCCAGCGGTTGGGGTATGAACTTCGATGCAGGCTGGTACCTCACTCCCGACATAGCCCTCGGTGCCTTCATGAACTACCATACTAACAACCAATATGTAGACCGTGCCGTTGTAAATGTATCTGATGAGACCTCCATCTACACCGACCAACAACGTTCATTCTACCAACTCCCCTTCGGTGTCACCGTGCAGTACCGCATCATCGAATCTGACTGGCAGCCCTACGTAGCCATGAAACTCGGTGCCGAATATGCCTACACCTCATCATACTACAACATCTACAAGTCGGGAGAAGATTCATGGGGCTTCTACATGTCACCCGAGATTGGTGTACGCTGGTATCCTTGGGCTAATGGCGTAGGCCTGCACGCAGCAGCCTACTATAGCTTCTCCACCAACGAGTCCTCTGTCATGGGTGGCGAGCTTAAGAATCCAAGCAACTTCGGTTTCCGCCTCGGTTTGGCATTCTAATAGCCAAATGTATATAAAAACTCCCTTGTCTTCAATGAAGGCAAGGGAGTTTCTTTTATGATAGGTATCAGCCAAACAAATTGATATCCTTGAAACGAGGATTCTTCTTCACCATCAACAGCATTTCGAGGAGCAGGAGTATGAACGCAATCCATGCCATTACCATAAACTGCTCGTTATATTCCGAGTAAGTAGTCACCTCCAGGTCAGCTTTGGCAAGCTTATCAACCTCCTTCTGCAACATCTTTTGCGCATTACTGGTATTATCAATACGGATATACACACCATTGCCAGCAGCCGCAATCTCTTGACACATCTGCTCGTTAAGCTTGGTGACGATGACATTTCCCTCTTTATCGCGACGGAACTCACCTGAACGTCCTGCAGGGATAGGCGAACCTTCGGGCGAACCTACTCCCATGACATACACCATCATCCCCTTCTCGGCAGCAGCCTTAGCCGCCTCAGAAGCTCCTCCCTCATGGTTTTCCCCATCAGTGATTATGATGATAGCCTTTCCCACCCCCTCTTTGGGTGTAAAACTGCGCATCGCCATATCGATGGCAGCCTTGATGTTCGTACCCTGACGAGCGATGAGGTCCGGCTCAATGGACTCAAGAAACATTTTTGCCGAGATAAAGTCGCTTGTTATAGGCAATTGGATAAAGGCATCACCGGCAAAGACGATGAGCCCCACCTTGTCATCGGCAAATCCGTCAACAAGTTTAGAGATGATATTCTTCGATTTCTCCAATCGACTGGGAGCCACGTCCTCAGCAAGCATCGAATTGGAGATGTCAAGTGCTATGACCGTCTCGATACCTTGCCGCTTCACGGTTTCCATTTTAGAGCCAAACTGCGGACGGGCAAGCAACAACACCATGAAGCAGAGGGCAGTAAAGGTAATCCAGAACTTGAGCGCAGGACGTTGATTCGACACCTCGGGCATCATAGCGGCCAACAATGCGGGGTCACCATATCGGCGCAAAGTCTTCTTGCGGCTATAGCGGGCATAGAAGTACACGGCTGCAATTGCAGCAAGTGCTATATATAGGAATAGAGCATTAGGATTTGCAAACTTGAACATAATGAATGATTCTTATTTACGGAATACGACGTAATATTGTCAGTCTCAGCAACACCTCAAGAACAAGGCACACCATAGCCCAGATGGCAAAAGGCATATACTCCTCGGTCTTGCGGCTGAAGTCCTTGACATTGAGTTTGGTTCGTTCCAACTGGTCAATTTCGGCATACACCTCTTTCAGTTTCGAGTTGCTTGTAGCGCGGTAATATTGTCCGTTGGCAGTCTCGGCAATCTGTATCAAGGTATTTTCGTCAATCTCCACTGGCACTTGTACATACTGCGTACCACCAAATCCCTGGTAGGGGTACGGAGCAGTACCATTGCTACCCACGCCGATGGTATAGACACGTATGCCGTAGGTCTTGGCAATCTCGGCAGCCGTGAGGGGCGATATGTCACCACGGTTATTCGAGCCGTCGGTGAGCAGGATGATAACCTTTGACTTGGCCTTGCTATCCTTCAAACGGCTCACGGCATTGGCAATACCGAGTCCGATAGCCGTACCGTCCTCAATGATGCCGTTCGTAGCCATAGAGCAGTTGACACTATTGAAAAGGTTGAGCAACACGGCATGATCCACGGTGAGAGGCGACTGGGTGAAACTCTGTCCGGCAAAGACGGTGAGACCGATGTTATCGTTGGGGCGACCATTGATAAAGTCAGCGGCCACCTGCTTGGCCGCTTCGAGGCGGTTAGGCTTGAGGTCCTCGGCAAGCATACTGGTCGATACGTCCATGGCCAGCATGATGTCGATACCCTCGACCTCGCTACTCTGCCAACTATCGGTAGATTGCGGGCGTGCCAGCACCACAACAAGCAGTGCCAAGGCCACCATGCGCAACACGAAGGGCACATGGCGCAAATACACCTTGTAGTTCTTGGGCATGGCAGCATACATGCGAGTGGTCGACACACGCATCGAAGGCTCACTCTGCTTACCTCTCAGTATATACCATACTATATAAGGTATGAGCAGGAGCAACAACAGGAAATATGCGGGATGGGCAAATGTCATAAGAGTGAATAGTTAAAAGTTAAGAGAGTCAAGCATCATTCCAAGCAAGGCGCCCCTTCAGGTCGCCTGCTCAAGGGAAAGGCAATGATATTCATCTCTGTTTTCGTTTTCGTTAATCGTTAAACCATTATCACTTAAAAGAACAATTGTACAACTTCGCTGATGGCTACATAAATCGCTATAGCACCCAGCACACCAAGCAGAACGATGCCGCAGACGATGAGTATCTTCGCCTGTTTGGAGCGTCCCTCCTTGACCACCACCTCCTGCACTACTGGCTCGGCGGGAGTCTGCACTTCAATCTTGGTCTTGTTGATGAAGTCAATGGCATTGATGAGGTTCATGTCGTTCTCATTGATGAGCGGCTTGTACTTGGCAAACTTCACGAGGTCCGACATCTGGAACAGTTCGCGCAATTCCCCTATCCACTCCTTGTCGGGCTGTTCGTTGAGTTGTGCAATAATCTCATCCGAGGTCATCTCCATGGCATTGAACCCGAAACGTTCTTCCATGTACACACGCAGCGCATCGGTGAGTTCGGTGTAGTATTGCTTCACGTCGTCGCGTTGCCAACTCTTCTCCTCCTTGATGCGGTTCATCTCGGTGAGTGCCACCTGATGGGGAGGCAACTTGGGCGCGATGGTGACACGGCGCAAGATGGGCTTGTTGTCGTGATAACGCCTCAGCAGATAAGGGATGAGGAAGCATAGCGCAACAATCAACACGATGGAACCACTCAGAGGCAATGCCTCCACAAAGGTGATAGGGCGCTCCATAACCCCTTTGATGGGGAAGATGGCCTCCACGTTGGTGGTATCCACATCGTATGTCATCACCAAGAGTGCCAAGGGCTGCGAATTATAGGGCACGCTATCGACCAACACCTCAAAAGGCGGTATGTAATAGAACGCCGTATCAAATGAGGTCACCGTATACTCCTGCGTCACCACCATGTGACTACGCTTGTTGAGGTATTGCGTATCGGTCTTCACCTCGCCCAATATCTCGATACCTTCCATCATCACATTGTTAGGATAGTTAGGCATGATGAGGTCGCCCCCAGCGGGACAACTGACCTCAATCTTCACATGCGCCTGTTCACCGATGAGCAGACGCAACGAGTCGATGCTGGCATTGACGGTGACTTGAGCCATTGCCTGAGAGGCAAGACAGAAGAGTGCAAGCAGCATCAACGCAAAGCGATTTTTACTTATCAATTTCATAATTCATCTGAGTTGTCATCCTGAACATTTAGACCGATGCTTGGGAGACCTTCCCAACAACCTCGTGAGATTGTCCTTAGCCCCTTGCTTTTCCCTTCGGCCAGCGACCTGAAGGTTCGGGCGGCTAACACGTTTCTCCGCGTTGTTCAGAGCGACATTGTTTTAGTTTCTTTTAGCAAAAAGGTTCATCAACGACTTCACATAGTCTTGATCGGTGCGCACCGAGATGGCATCCACGCCCGACTTGGCAAATGTGTCGCGCAAGCGCTCCTGTCCCGCCACCCACCACTGACGGTGCTGGGCACGCACACGGCGCGACGAGGTGTCGATATACATATCCTCTCCACTCTCGGCATCGACCACCTTCATCAGCCCCACGTCGGGCAACTCCTCCACGCGCTTGTCATACACCTGTATGGCCACCACGTCGTGCTTGCGGTTGGCAATGGTGAGGGCACTCTTGAAGTCACGATCATCAATGAAGTCACTGAGGAGGAACGTGGTGCAACGCTTCTTGATGGCATTGGTCAAGTATTGCAAGGGCACGGTGAGGTCGGTGTTGCGACTCTCGGGCTCGTAGCCCAACAACTCGCGTATGATATATAGGATATGCTTGCGTCCCTTCTGTGGAGGGATAAACTTCTCTATGCGGTCGGTAAAGAAGATGGCACCAATCTTATCGTTGTTCTGTATGGCGGCAAAGGCGAGCGTGGCTGCAATCTCGGCCACCATCTCCTTCTTGTACATGCCCGACGTACCGAAGTCGAGGCTCGACGACATATCCACCAGCAACATCACGGTAAGTTCGCGCTCCTCCTCAAACACCTTCACGTAGGGTTTGTTGAAGCGTGCCGTCACGTTCCAGTCGATGTCGCGCACATCGTCACCGTACTGGTACTCGCGCACCTCAGAGAAGGCCATACCCCTACCCTTGAAGGCCGAGTGGTACTGTCCGGCAAAGATATTGCTCGACAATCCACGGGTCTTGATCTCAATCTTACGAACCTTCTTGATTAATTCGTTTGCGTCCATATTTTTTGTCAACAGACGACAGTCAACAGACAACAGACAGCCATCCGGATGGTAGACCATCGTCTGTTGTCCGTTGTCAGTTGTCTACACTATTAGGGTACCTCTACCTTGTTAAGAATCTTGCTGATAATCTCCTCGGCGGTGAGATTGCTTGCCTCGGCCTCGTAAGAAAGACCGATACGGTGGCGCAACACGTCGTGAGCCACGGCACGCACATCCTCGGGAATCACATAGCCGCGACGCTTGATGAAGGCGTATGAGCGGGCTGCCAATGCCAGGCTGATAGAGGCACGGGGCGAGCCACCGAACGAAATCATCTCCTTCAGTTCCTTCAGGCCATACTTCTCGGGGTAACGGGTAGCAAACACGATGTCGGCGATGTAACGTTCAATCTTCTCGTCGATGTATACCTCCTTCACCACCTCGCGAGCCTTCATAATCTCCTCGGCCTTCATGATGGGGCGCACCTCTTGCTTCTCACCATTGATATTCTGACGGATGATGCGCATCTCCTCCTCCAACTTGGGATAGTCGATAACCACCTTCAGCATGAAACGGTCCACTTGTGCCTCGGGCAACGGATAGGTACCCTCCTGCTCAATGGGGTTCTGTGTGGCCAACACGAGGAAGGGCTCGGGCAGACGGAAAGTATCCTTGCTTAATGTCACCTGACGCTCCTGCATCGCTTCGAGCAATGCACTCTGCACCTTTGCCGGAGCACGGTTTATCTCATCGGCCAAGACGAAGTTAGCAAAGATGGGACCCTTCTTAGAGACAAAGGTCTCGTCCTTCTGGCTATAGATCATGGTACCCACCACGTCGGCAGGCAACAGGTCGGGAGTAAACTGTATGCGGCTATACTGCGCATCGATAAGTTGCGCAAGAGTCTTGATGGCCAATGTCTTTGCCAAACCGGGCACACCCTCGAGCAACACGTGACCATCGGCAAGCAAGCCGATGAGCAACGATTCTACCAAATGTTTCTGACCAACAATCACTTGGTCCATACCAGTCATCAGATTGGTGATGAAACCACTCTGACGCTCAATCTTCTCGTTCAATTCGCGGATATCAATTGTTCCAGCCATATTGTTTTTTGATTTATGTATTTTTAGTTGTAAAGTGCAAAGTTAGCAAATTCTCACAAAACCACAATCAACAATCTGTAAATAAGAAGACTTTTTAATTTTATTAAGACTTTTCCTCCTTTGCACCTCGGCATAGATTAATCAAGCTTATCTGTGCTCTCGGCTTGGCGTCGGTTGTCACCGACAGACAATCTTTACATAGGCAATGACAAACAATGTTTTGGGCAACAGCTATATTGTGCCTCTCCCAGAATAGGGTGTACACTGATTAGTCTATTCTGTGATTGCCTTGAATATCGGCGTGGGACATTGGGTGGTGGTGTCGTAGCCAAACCAGTATCCATGCCCTGCATCGTCGGTGGGAAGGAAGCAGAGACGCAATGTCGTGGTGTACTCACCATAGACAACACTCCACGCCTCGGATGGCTGCACGTGCTTGGTGCGCACGCCCTCGGCAGGGCGTTTCTTGAGCGACATGCCTGCCTCAATCCATGCTACGGTGACATCAGTAACATAGTGCGGATAGTGATCGCAACAGAAGAGGTAGAGCAGTTCGCCCCGTCGCTCGAGGCTCATGGGTTGGTCGATGTAGTTGTGCTCGGTGAGGTGAACAAGGAAACGGTGCACAAAGTCCCGCTCATGGAGCATGAGCCTACGCGTGATGTCTTGCCATGCCGAGGTATTGTAGTAGGCATCGAGCAGACGCGACAGGCGGCGCGCCTCCTGCAACTCGCGGCTCGTGATGGCATCGGTCTCCAGCACCTCGTAGGGAGGCAAGGGCGAATAGCGCAAACCCAGCGTGGCTGCATCGCGACGCATCACCGTACCGGGCAACAGCTTCAGCGACTCGAGTTGTATCTCTCCGGCACGATATCCGGCCAAGGTGTGTATATCCTCGTATATCTGCTGCAGTGTGTAGAGCGGCAACCCCGCGATGAGGTCAGCATGGGTGACGAGGTTGGATAGCGAGCAGAGGAAGCGCAACCCATCGAGTGCCTGCTCCAGCTCTCCCTTGCGCAAGCTCTTATCGAGCACCTCTTGGTGCAGGCTCTGTATGCCCGCCTCAAGGTGTAGCAGCCCATCGGGCATCTCGGCAAGCACCTCGCGCACACTCTGCGGCAACAGGGCCGGATGTATCTCCAGATGGAAGCGCAGATGCGGATGATACTCGGCAAAGAGCCTCAACAGGTCGATAGCGTGGCGCGGATGATAGTTAAACGTGCGATCCAAGATTCGTACATCGCGGATGCCCCGCTCACGGATGCGGTGGAGGCGCTGGCGTATCACCTCCAAAGGCAGTTGGCGTATAGGGTCGCCTCCCCCACTGACACAGAAGGCGCACGTGTTGAAACATCCTCGCGTGGTCTCCACCTGCACAAAGGGCTTACCCCATGTGAATAGCGTGCTCTCCTCCGGAGCACGGAGCGCGGCAAAGTCCCCGACACGGGCGAGACCATTATCCCGATACTCACCCGAGGGCCTGTCGATGTAGCACAATCCCGCAATGTCAGCCCATGCCGTGGGAGCATCCCACACCTCGAGCCAGCGGGCAAAGCTCTGCTCTCCCTCACCACGCAACACACAATCGACCTCGGTGTGATGGTTCAGATAGACCGCGTTGTCGCCCAAGAACTCGGGGCCACCGAGTATCACCGTCACCTGAGGCAGCAAGGCCTTCACCCGAGCGATGATGTGCATCAGGTGCTCATGCGTGAAGAGCCATGCCGTTGCCGCCACCACATCGGGGCGATGGACATAGATGGCATCGACCGCCGTGCCCACGGCTTCGCCCGTTGTGGTGCGCACCACCGTCCACTCCACATCGGTACGGTGCATCACCTGAGCATGCAGCGCCGGCAATGCCAGCGAACTATGGGCATATGAACAGTTCAAGTCAAGCCAGAGAATATGCATCTTGATCTTTTTTCATTTCGGACGGCAAAGATAGCGACAAACACGCGAGAAATATGAACTTTGCTCCGATATTTTTCGAAGCGGATGAAGAAAAGCCCCAAGGCCTACCCTACTCAAACTTTTTCGCCACATTCTTTTGTTGAGATTTGGCATTTCGCTCGTTTTGCAGTAATTTCGCACCATAATTAAATTAGCTGTAAAATGTCTGAACAAACAATCAACGAAAGTACTGAGAAGAAGAGTCTCAACTTTATAGAGCAGATCGTAGTGAACGACCTCGCCGAGGGTAAGAATGGAAGCAAGGTGCAGACCCGATTCCCGCCCGAGCCTAACGGTTACCTCCACATCGGACACGCCAAGGCAATATGCCTCGACTTTGGCATGGCACAGAAATACAATGGCGTGTGTAACTTGCGCTTCGACGACACCAACCCCACCAAAGAGGACGTGGAGTATGTAGAGGCTATCAAAGAGGACATCAAGTGGCTCGGCTTTGAGTGGGGCAACGAGTACTACGCTTCGGACTACTTCCAACAGCTTTGGGACTTTGCCGTTGACCTCATCAAACAGGGCAAGGCCTACATCGATGAACAGTCGGCCGAAGAGATTGCCGCACAGAAGGGTACCACCACACAGCCCGGTACCGAGAGCCCTTTCCGCAACCGCCCCATAGAGGAGAGCCTGGAACTCTTCGAGAAGATGAATCGCGGCGAGATTGAGGAGGGACGCATGGTGCTGCGCGCCAAGATTGATATGGCGGCACCCAACATGCACTTCCGCGACCCCATCATCTATCGCGTAGTGAACCACCCCCACCACCGCACAGGCACCACATGGAAGGCTTACCCCATGTATGACTTCGCACACGGACAGAGCGACTACTTCGAGGGCGTGACCCACTCACTCTGCACACTGGAGTTCGTGCCTCACCGTCCCCTCTACGACCTTTTCGTGGATTGGGTGAAGAATGGCAAAGACCTCGACGACAACCGTCCCCGCCAGTATGAATTCAACAAGCTCAACCTCAACTATACGCTCATGAGCAAGCGCAACCTGCTCATCCTCGTGAAGGAGGGCCTCGTAAACGGTTGGGACGACCCCCGCATGCCGACACTCTGCGGCTTCCGCCGCCGTGGCTACTCGCCCGAGTCAATCCGCAACTTCGTGGACAAGATTGGCTACACCACCTACGATGCGCTCAACGACTTCGCACTCCTCGAGAGCGCCGTGCGTGAGGACCTCAATGCCCGCGCCACCCGCGTATCGGCCGTGGTAAATCCCGCGAAGCTCGTCATCACCAACTACCCCGAGGGACAAGTGGAGGTGATGGAGAGCATCAACAACCCCGAGGACCCCGAGGCAGGCACACACACCATCGAGTTCAGCCGCGAATTGTGGATCGAGCGTGAGGACTTCATGGAGGATGCTCCAAAGAAGTATTTCCGCATGACTCCCGGGCAGGAGGTACGACTCATGAATGCCTACATCGTGAAGTGCACAGGCTGCAAGAAGGACGACGATGGCAACGTAGTAGAGGTATACGCTGAGTATGACCCCGACACCAAGACCGGCATGCCCGGTAGCAACCGCAAGGTGAAGGGTACACTGCACTGGGTAAGCTGCGCACACTGCATCAAAGCTGAGGTACGCCTCTACGACCGCTTGTGGAAGGTGGAGAACCCCCGCGACGAGATGGCTGCCATCCGCGAAGAGAAGGGATGCGATGCACTGGAGGCAATGAAGGAGATGATCAACCCCGACTCATTGCAGGTGCTCACCGAATGCTACGTGGAGCGCTACCTGGCCGAGGCAAAGCCCCTGGACTACCTGCAGTTCCGCCGCATCGGTTACTTCAACGTCGACAAGGAGTCTACTCCCGAACACCTCGTATTCAACCGCACCGTATCACTCAAGGATACCTGGAGTAAGATTAATAAGTAATCATTAAACTTTTTTGTGTTTATATTTGTTACTACCCAATAATCGAGTAGTACAAGTATAAACACAATTCTATATGAGAGACAACTTTGCACAATATTTCGACAAGCCCGAGTTTCGCGACCAATTGGCACGATACGAGGAAATGCTGAGCAACGGCGAAAATCGTTACTTTGAAGCCACGGAGCTCACCGACATTGCCGAATATTATGCCATGCAAGGCGACTCAGAGAAAGCCGAAGAGGCATTGGACTATACCCTTCGCCTACACCCCGACAACATCGACGCGCTCATTTTCAAGGCGCGAGCACGCCTCATCAACGGACACCTCAAGGAGGCAAGCCACATCATTGACTGCATTACTGACCAGAACGACCGCGAGGTGATGTTCCTCCGCGCCGAACTGCTCATGGCTTTACACCAGCATGAAAAGGCCGAAGCATTGCTGCGAGCACTCATCGAAGAGGAGCGCCACGAGGCCAACACCTATGCCGACATCATAGACCTCTTGATAGACAATGGCCAGAACGACATGGCAAGCCGATGGATTGAGGAGGCTACCCAACGCCACCCCGAGCATCAGGTACTTACCGAGTCGGCCGCCTATAGCCACACGCTACAGGAGCGATTCGACGAAGCCATCGCACTCTACAACCGTCTGCTCGACATAGACCCCTACTCTACCTTCTACTGGGAAGAACTGGGCAAGATATACTTCCGCCGCGAAGAGTATAACAAGGCCATCGAAGCCTTCGAATTTGTCATCGCTATCAATGGCGACGAGTGCTACTATGCCTTGTATGCTGTGGCCAACTGCTACTTCAACATTGGCAACTATGAACGTGCCGAGGAGTACTACCACACCATCCACGAGCGCTATCCCGAGACGGTGGATCCCCTCTTTCACATGGGCATGTGCCGCGTAAACCGAGGCGACGACGATGGAGCTCTCGACTACTTCACGCAAGCCCTCACCACCATCCCCGAAGGCTCCGAGGAGCAAGCACAGATCTATAGCCAGATGTCGCTTATTTTCAGCCGTAAGGGACAACACACCAAAGCGGTGACTTACGTGGACGAGGCCATCAAGATATGCCCCGACAATACGGAGCTCGTCATCATGAAAGGCCATGAGCTATTGAGCCAAGGGCGCTATGAGGAGAGCACCGAGGAGTTTCTCCATGCCATCGAGCTCAGCACCGAGGGAGCCGAACGCTCGCTCTTCCTCATCGCCGTGTCGATGCTCGAGAACGGACACTGCGAGATGAGCCACTATATACTGCGATTGCTCAAGGATAACCCCGTCATAGAGCCCGAGATGCTGTATCCCTACCTCTGCTTCTGCGAGTGGACACTGCGCAAGGAAAACCTCCCAAACACACTCACCGAAGCCCTGGCCCAATGTCCCGAGAAGACCTATGAGATATTCAGCCTCACCCCCGCCCAAGGCGAAAGCGCCGAAGCACTGATAGAAAGGCTTGGAGCGATGAGCAGAGAACAATAAACAGAGAACAATAAGAGAAGGCAAACGCAGGAATCAGAATTCTAAACACTTCAAACACTAAACACGACACTATATAAACACTAAACACAACACTATAACATGGAATCTGTACAATTCATCCAATGGTGCTTAGATCACCTCAACTACTGGACCATCACCCTTTTGATGGCCATCGAGAGTTCGTTCATCCCCTTCCCCTCAGAAGTAGTAGTGCCCCCTGCGGCCTACAGAGCTGCGTCTACGGGTGATTTGAACGTATGGCTTGTTGTCATCTTCGCCACTGTAGGAGCTATCATCGGTGCACTCGTAAACTATTTCCTCGCCCTTTGGCTCGGCAAGCCCATCGTGTATAAGTTCGCCAATAGCCGCTTCGGCCACATGTGCCTCATCGACCAAGCAAAGGTAGAGACCGCTGAGAAGTTCTTCAACAAGCATGGAGTGATAGCCACCCTCATCGGACGCCTTGTCCCTGCCGTACGCCAGCTCATCTCCATTCCTGCCGGCTTGGCTAAGATGAGCATCGGCAAGTTCATCGCCTTCACTGCCCTCGGTGCGGGAATATGGAATGCCGTGCTTGCCGCCCTCGGTTGGTATCTTGAAGACATCGTCCCCGAAGACCAACTCATCAGCACCGTTTCTGAGTACAGCCACGAGATAGGCTATGTCATCATTGCTCTCGTAGTACTCGCCCTTGGCTATATTATATATAAAGGTATGAAGAAGAAATAAGAGGGGTGTATTTACACATAAAAAAAAGAGAAGGTTCACAAGTGAATCTTCTCTTTTTTTGAGCCTCTTGTCGGATTCGAACCAACGACCCCGAGATTACAAATCACGTGCTCTGGCCAACTGAGCTAAAGAGGCAGGCGGGTAAGCAATCTATATCGCGCCGCTACGACCTAATACCTTTGCTGCGATCAAGCCCTGGAGGGTTCAAAGGGAGCTGGCCGTATAGGACTTACCCATTTTGCAAGTGCAAAGGTAGTGTAAATCGAACGAATAAGCAAATTTATTTCAACTTTTTTCGCTTTCTTCAGTCCACATCACCACTAATCTTCTGATTTTATGCACTCCACTAGATAGTCACAAATTAAGAGCACCAGACATACACAAAACACAGGAGGCAGACACTTAACGCATCTGCCTCCTACCTTATTTCTTTTATCAGATTAGTCGAGCAACTCAGCCAACTTAGCCTTGATATCCTCACCACGGAGGTTCTTAGCAATGATAGTACCATCCTGCGCTACCAATACAGTTGCGGGGATTGAGTTCACGCCATAGAGCTTAGCGCCTTCGCAGCCCCAGCCCTTAAGATCTGAAATCTGAGGCCATGTCATACCCAAGTCAGCAATACCCTTCAGCCATGCCTCCTTATTGTTATCGAGCGATACAGCCACGATACCGAATCCTTTTTTATTGTACTCCTCATAAGCAGCCTTTACTGCAGGCATCTCAGCACGGCAAGGACCACACCAGCTAGCCCAGAAATCAATCATAGTAACCTTGTTAGCAGCTACATATTCTGACACCTTATGCATATTGCCATCTACATCGGCCATCTCAAAGTCCTTGAACTGCTTACCTACAGCAGTCTCGAGTGAGAGATCGTTGTTAGCCTTAATTCTCTGCAGACGTACATTAGTGGGGAATGCAGCAATATAACCATCGAGCACGGGAGCCAACTCCTCAGGAGTAAAGTAGTAGTAGTTGTTAGACAAGTTGTAGAGACCGAAGTCATTACCTACATTATCTACAATGCTGTTCTTCACAGCCTCATAGTACTTACCCTCAAACTCACCCATCTGCTTTCTGATTTCCTCCTTTTCAGCCTCAGACAACTCAGGATTCTGTGCGCTCTGCGCAATAGCAGCATACTCCTCTTGGAGAGCCTTCATGTCATTTGAATATGACTCATATGCATTATTGTTAGGTGTACCAAGAGCATATACCAACTGACCAGCCTTAAGATCAACCTTAATCTGTCCGGGCTCAAGGAAAAGCTGGCAGAAAGCCTCATCCAATGAAAGAGCAGCCACACGTACGCTATCAGCTACACCCTTGAATTCAAACTTACCCTCTACTACAGGCACCTTCTGCAGATCGATCAACTTACGTCCCTCAACAAGTTGCAAGCTTACTGAATCATTTTCACCGGCTACATCCACTGTACCCGAAATCACATAGCTATTCTGATTGTTTTGGCAAGCAACCATTGTCATGGCAGCTACTGCCAAAAATGCAAGTTTCTTCATAATTTTTATAACTCTTATAATATTAAATAATGTATTGTGAACTGATTGACTCGTTTGACATCACACGACGGATAGTCTCAGCAAAAATAGGAGCAATAGAGAGCTGCTTGAGCTTAGCACATTCTCTATTGAAGGGGATACTATTGGTAAAGACGATTTCCTCAAGTCTTGACTCCTCTACACGACTGGGGGCAGGACCCGACATCACACAGTGCGAAGCAATAGCACGTACCGACTTGGCACCAGCCTCAAACATCACGTCAGCAGCCTTACAGATAGTACCAGCTGTATCCACGATATCATCAACGAGCACCACATTCTTACCTTCCACATCACCGATAATCTGAATAGACTCTACCTGATTGGCCTTGGCACGTGTCTTATGACAGAGCACGAGGGGAACATGCAAATACTTTGAATAGCTACTAGCACGCTTACTACCACCCACATCAGGTGTTGCAATCACGAGATCCTCAAGGTTGAGTGACTGGATATAGGGAACAAATACGTTTGATGCATAAAGGTGATCCACAGGAACATCAAAGAAGCCCTGAATCTGGTCAGCATGGAGATCCATGGTAATGATACGGTCCACACCTGCTACGCTAAGAATATCTGCTACCAATTTAGCACCGATAGACACACGGGGTTTATCCTTACGGTCCTGACGTGCCCAACCGAAATAGGGCATTACAGCGATGATGCTATGTGCAGAAGCACGCTTTGCTGCATCAATCATCAAGAGAAGCTCCATCAGGTTATCTGAATTGGGAAAGGTAGACTGCACCAAGAAGACATCCTTACCACGTACTGATTCCTCGTACGATACCGCAAACTCACCATCTGCAAAGTGGGTAATAATCATGTTACCCAACTTGCAACCCAGCTCTTCGGTAATCTGTTCTGCAAGGTATCTCGACTTTGTGCCTGAGAATACCATAAAAGGTCTATTTGTAGTCATTATTTAGATGATATGTATGTTTAATTAGTGCAAAATTACACAATAATGTTTAATTGAAGAAAGAATTTGATAAAAAAAAACAAATACTGCTAC
>JAZKYH010000056.1:0-11335 GCA_045612065.1 Bacteroidaceae bacterium | reverse complement strand
CTTTCTTCATAGTAAAGGCGGATAACTTCATCGTGATACTGAAGACGAAGTTGTTTGCAAGGGCGATGCCTTGACTGGCTCTTTTGTGATGCTGTACTCATTAGTTGACTCTTTTTTGTCAACTTTTTCTAGGACAAGACAAGGACAGCTCTGTTTTTACTGTCCGTAAGGACTTGAATATTAGCTGAGTCCTTCAATCTCTCCGTTTACAATATCAATCTGTAGTGCCGCGGGCTCCTTAGGAAGACCGGGCATGCGCATAATGTCGCCTGAAACGACTACAAGCATCTCAGCACCAGCATTGATAACGATGTCCTGTACGTTGAAACCGAATCCCTCGGGGGCGCCATACTTCTTGGCATCGGTAGAGAATGAATATTGGGTTTTGGCTATGCAGATGGGGAAGTGGGTATAGCCCAGCTCAGCAATCATGGCCAGTTTCTTCTTTGCAGCTGCACTCAGTGTTACTGAAGCAGCTCCGTAGAGGTTCTTGGCTACCTTGTTGATCTTCTCTTCTACGCTATCTTCATCATTGTATGCAAATTGGAGGTCGGTAGAAGGCTGTTTCTCGATGGTCTCTACCACGAGACGAGCGAGGTCTGCAGCTCCTTCGCCACCGAGGGCATAGGCATTGTTGATTTCGAAGCCTACGCCAAGTTCTGCGCAATGTTGGCGTACGTAGTCCATTTCCTCATCGGTGTCACCATTGTATCTGTTGAATGCGACTATTACGGTCTGGCCGAATGATTGGAGGTTGCGCAAGTGCTTGTCGAGGTTTACCATACCAGCCTTGAGAGCTTCGAGGTTGGGCTCTGCTACTTGGTCCTGAGGCACACCACCGTGCATCTTGAGAGCGCGGGCTGTGGCTACAAGTACGGTGAGCTTGGGATTGAGGCCTGCCTTGCGGCATTTGATGTCGTAGAACTTCTCTGCTCCAAGGTCAGCACCAAAACCAGCCTCAGTAATTACATAGTCAGAGCAGGTCATGGCGAGCTTGGTAGCAAGCACTGAGTTGCAACCATGGGCGATATTTGCAAATGGACCACCGTGCACGAGGGCAGGGGTGTTCTCTGTTGTTTGCACGAGGTTGGGTGAGATGGCATCCTTGAGCAATACGGTGATGGCACCTGCTACACCAAGGTCTTTTACAGTGAAGGGCTTGCCTTCGTAGGTGAAGCCGAGAAGGATGTTCTCGATGCGGCGGCGAAGGTCGTCCTCGTCCTTTGCCAAGCAGAGGATGGCCATAATCTCAGAGGCGGGAGTGATGTCGAAACCTGTCTCTTGGGCAAAACCGTTGGTCTTGGGTCCGAGGCCGGTAACAACGTAGCGCAAAGTGCGGTCGTTGACATCAAGTACACGGCGCCAGAGTACCTCCTTGAGACCGATACCCTTGTCGCGGTTCTGATACATGTAGTTGTCGAGCAGAGCGGCAATCATGTTGTTGGCCGAGGTGATGGCGTGGAAGTCTCCAGTGAAGTGGAGGTTGATCTTGTCCATAGGCAGCACTTGGGTGTAGCCACCTCCGGCAGCACCACCCTTCATGCCGAAACAGGGGCCGAGCGAGGGCTCGCGAAGGGCTACGATGGCCTTTTTGCCAATTTTGTTGAGACCAAGGGTGAGGCCAATGGATACGGTAGTCTTACCAATGCCTGCTTTCGTAGGTGTGATAGCGGTAACAAGGATGAGGTTACTCTTCTTCACCTTCTCCTCATCGATGAGGTGCTCATCGACCTTGGCCATGTGGCGGCCGTAGGGGTTTACGTTCTCGGCAGGGATGCCGGCTTCTTTTGCGATTTGCTCGATGTTTACCAATGGGGTACTGCGAGCGATTTCGATGTCTGTCTTCATAAAGATATTTTGATATGTGTCTGTTTGCAATATATCATACAAAGATATTATAAACCGATAAAAAAGACAAATTAATCCATGCGTTTAGTTGTTTTAGCAGTTTTTTGCAATTAAAAAACGGATTTTATGTGTTTATATCGCAAGTTATCCGTAACTTTGCAATTCGAAATGAAAATGTGCCTAATTGTAAGATGAAGAAACTATTCATACTTTTGCTCCCGTTGCTTCTCCTGACAGGCTGTACGCAGTTTGCCAAGGTGCAGAAGTCGATGGACTACAGTTATAAGTATGAGTTGGCCAAAGCCTACTACATGGAGGGTGAGTACAGCCAAGCCAGTTCGTTGCTTGAGGATGTGTTGGCCTTCATGAAGGGAACGACACAGGCTGAGGAATCGCTCTATATGCTTGCGATGTGTTACTATGAGATGGGCGACTACGTGACGACCTCGAGCTATATGAATACCTATTGCAAGACCTATCCGCATGGTGTATATGCCGAGACTGCGCGTTTCATGTCGGCTAAGGCTTTGTATCGCGATACGCCTGACCCACGTCTCGATCAGTCGAGTACCATTAAGGCCATTGGAGAGATACAGGTGTTCATGGAGTATTATCCCTATTCGAAATATAGGGAACAGGCTCATGATATGTTGTATGAACTGCACGACCGCCTGGTAGAGAAGGAGTATCGTGCGGCACAACTCTACTATGATTTAGGCAACTATATGGGTAACAACTATCAGGCTTGCATTATCACGGCACAGAATGCACTGAATGACTATCCCTATACGAAACTTCGTGAAGACCTCGCTATATTGATACTCCGTGCCCGTTACAGCATGGCCAAGGAGAGTGTCGAGGTGAAGATGATTGACCGCTATCGTGATACGGTGGACGAATATTATGCTTTCAAAAATGAGTATCCTGAAAGCAAATACATGAAAGAGGCCGATAAGATATTGCGTGAATCAGAGAAAGCACTGAAAAAATAATAATATAAATATAGAATAAAGAGAAACTATGGACTACAAGAAAAGTAATGCTCCTACCAACACGGTAACTCGTGACATGCAGGACTTCCGCGACAAGACCGGTAATGTATACGAATCAATTGCCATCATGGGTAAGCGTGCCAACCAAATTGCAGTAGAGATTAAGGATGAACTGAAGAAGAAGCTCGATGAGTTTAGCTCATCACAGGACAATCTTGAGGAGGTTTTTGAGAACCGTGAGCAGATTGAAATTTCACGCTACTATGAGCGTTTGCCGAAGCCTACACTCATTGCTGCACAGGAATTTTCAGAGGACCAGGTTTACTTCCGTAATCCGCTGAAGGAGAATAAGTCTGAGGAACTTTAAGAACCGACCTATTCTTAGGCAAGCGATGGGCTCTCCCATAAAGGCTGCTATCAGTTTGTATTGTCATTCTGAGCGCAGTGAAGAATCTCTGCGAATTGATTGAGTGAGATCCTTTACTGCGTTTAGAATGACAAATTTCTTAAAAAAATATTGTTGTAATACGACGTTATACTAATTGTTATGAAATTCTATATCCATCACTTGTATATGCTGCTGGCAGTCATTGCCCTCATTGTGTGTATGTGTGCTCCCTCTCTCATTACATTTGTGTATCAGGATTTGTCCACGGTGTCAATGAGCAACTTCGCTCTGCATAGTGTGTCGACGAACCAAGTGGAGGCGACTTCGTCGGCAACCTCGTGCGCTTTGGGTATATTACTCATTGTATCGGTCTTGGTTAATGCCTTTACGATGTTCGTTTGCCTGTTCCAGAACTTCGCGTTGCAGAAGCGTGGCACAATCTTCAATAGTTGTGTGTTGGCTGGATACTACATTGTAATGTTGGTGTTTGTACTCATCTTGCGTGGCGATACACGTATGGTAGACCTCAATTGGCAATTTTGTCTGCCTTTGGTCTCTCTCATCCTTACAGTGATGAGCTTTTCCTCTATTCGCAATACAGAGGCTAAGATGTTGGCACGTGCCAATAACTTCCGCCTGCGCGACTAATCAATTAAACAAATAAAATTATGACTTTCGGTGCATTCAATTTTCAGGAGTTTATCAGTGCATTCATTATTTTGTTTGCAGTCATTGATGCAGTGGGTTCTACACCCATTATCATTTCGTTGCGTGAGAGTGGCAAGACGGTAAAGGCGATGAAGGCTACCTGGATGTCTACGCTTCTGCTTGTGGGATTCTTTTATGCCGGTGATGGTATGCTCAAGTTGTTTCATGTAGACATCCAATCGTTTGCTGTGGCAGGTTCGTTGGTTATCTTCTTGATGGCTATTGAGATGCTGCTCGATATAGAAATATTCAAATTTAAAGGTCCGACGGGTGAGGCTACCATCGTACCGCTTGTGTTTCCTTTGATTGCTGGAGCTGGTTCGTTCACCACATTGCTTTCTTTGCGTGCCGAATATGCTGATATCAATATCCTGTTGGGCTTGCTGCTTAATATGGGCGTGGTCTTTTTTGTTTTGACGATGACCGACAAGGTGCAGCGTTGGATAGGTAAGGGAGGAGTTTATTTGGTGCGTAAGTTTTTTGGCGTTATCCTTATCGCTGTGGCCGTGCGTCTCTTTACGGACAATATTGCAGAGCTGATTCTTGAAATTATAGCGAAAACTGCTCAGTAATCTTAGACGGATAAAAGCAAGGAGGGCGCATCGCGATACGCCCTCCTTGCTTTTTTAGATAGTATAGGAATATCTCCTATTCTTCAAGAGTACTCAGTATATTGTAGCGTCCGCTATCGGCTGCTACAATGAAATAACCTTTAATCTCAGGGTGGCGCTCACAGTAGGCCATGGCAGAATCTGCTCCCAATACCATGAAGGCTGTCGCCAAGGCGTCGGCTTTCATACAGTTGTTTGCAATGACCGTGGCTGAGAGCAATGAATGTTGTACGGGATAGCCTGTACGTGGGTCTATGGTATGGGCATACTTTACTCCATCCTTGTAGTAGAAATTACGGTAGTTGCCCGAGGTGGCAACCGCGCAGTCTGTAAGGCGAAGCACGGTCTGTAACTCTTGACTCATAGAGAGTGAGTCGTCTACAGGCTTAGTGATGCCAATACCCCATGGGTTACCGTTTTTGTTATGTCCTTTCACTACCACTTCACCGCCAATCTCGACCATATAGTTTTTGATGCCACAACTATCGAGTACACGGGCTACGCAGTCGCTTCCATATCCTTTGGCGATGGCGCTGAAATCAAGCATACTGCGCTTGTCATCTTTTGTCACTCGCTTGTTTGTTAAGTTGATTCTGCTAAAATCAACAAGTTGTCGCAAACTATCGATTGTAGCATTACAGACATCAGTCCCCTGCTTAAAACCGAATCCCCAAGCATTGACCAAGGGGGCTACTGTTGGGTCGAAAGCTCCGTGCGTTTCGTTGTAGATATACTTGGCTGTATTGAAAACTTCGATGAAGAGTTCGTCCACAGATACACTGTCGTTATTGTTAACGTGGGTGATGATGGATTGCTTGTTGAAAGGCGATAATGAATTGTCCACGGCCTGCATGGCTGCAACGATCTGTGGCTGTAGATCGGCATTGTGCTCATAGGTTACGGTATAGAGTGTACCGAATATCTTCCCCTGCTGAGTGCGGTAGGTGGGTCTGTTTTCACTGATGATGACAATGCTACCTATGATTAGGAACAATAGGAAGGGGAGGTGCCAGCGTTTGTTCATTGTTCTTTCGTTTTGTGTGGAATAATAAACTTGTCATCCTGAACGCAGTGAAAAATCTCATGGATGTGTTGCGAGATTCTTCGCTGTGCTCAGGATGACAAAGGGAATGAGTGGATATTAGTATGCAAACAAGGGATAATCCTTCATCGTCTCGTTCACACGGGCACGAACGCTTGCAATTACCTCTTCGTTCTCTACGTTAGAGAGTACGGTTTCTATCATCTCTGCAATTTCCGACATGAGTTCCTCTTTAGCGCCACGTGTGGTGATGGCGGGAGTTCCGAGACGGATGCCAGAGGTCTGGAACGCTGAACGGCTGTCGAACGGTACCATATTCTTGTTTACGGTGATGTCGGCCGATACAAGTGCCTTCTCGGCTACCTTACCGGTGAGGTCGGGGTATTTCTCGCGGAGGTCAACGAGCATGCTGTGGTTATCGGTGCCACCTGATACGATAGTGAAGCCACGTGCGATGAGCGCCTCGGCCAAAGCCTTGGCATTCTTCTGAACCTGTGCTTGGTATTCCTTGTATTCGGGTTGCAAAGCCTCGCCGAAAGCGACAGCCTTAGCTGCAATAACGTGTTCGAGCGGACCGCCTTGGATGCCAGGGAATACAGCTGAATCGAGTAGGGCAGACATCATCTTGATTTCGCCCTTCGGAGTGGTCTTGCCCCAAGGATTGGGGAAGTCCTTGCCCATCATGATAACACCACCACGGGGACCACGAAGAGTCTTGTGGGTAGTAGAGGTTACGATGTGTGCATACTTTACAGGGTTGTCAAGCAGGCCTGCAGCGATAAGTCCGGCGGGGTGAGCCATGTCAATCATAAGGATTGCACCCACCTTGTCGGCAATTTCACGCATACGCTTGTAGTCCCATTCACGTGAGTAGGCTGAACCGCCACCCACGATGAGCTTGGGCTGCTCGCGCAGAGCAACCTCTTCCATTTGGTCGTAGTCTACGCGACCGGTTTCTTTGTTGAGGTTATACTCGCAAGGTGTGTAGAGGATACCTGATGTGTTTACGAGTGAACCGTGTGAGAGATGTCCGCCATGAGCGAGGTTAAGACCCATGAACTTGTCGCCAGGGTTGAGGCAAGCGAGGAATACGGCAGCGTTGGCTTGTGCTCCAGAGTGGGGCTGTACGTTGGCCCACTCGGCTCCGAAAAGCTCTTTTAAACGCTCGATAGCCAACTGCTCACTCTTGTCTACTACCTCGCAGCCACCATAGTAGCGGCGGCCGGGATAGCCCTCGGCGTATTTGTTGGTCATGCATGAGCCCATGGCCTGCATCACTTGGTCACTTACGAAATTCTCAGAAGCAATAAGCTCAATGCCTTTGAGCTGTCTCTGATGTTCCTCTTCAATGAGGTTGAAAATCAATTCATCTCTTTTCATATTACCTTAAATTTAATACCTTTGATATTGTAGGGCTGCAAATGTATACAAAAAAGGTGAAAAGTGAAACGAAACAAGAGATAAAATGTTGATTGGGCGAAAATAATGATAAAAAGATTGGTTAAGAGTAAATAAATGTATACCTTTGTGAACATAGATTTATAATTGGACGGCCTATGTTGTCATTGATTGCTTATATCCTTCTTCCTTTTGTCGCGGCGTTGGCTGCGTCTGTATGGGTTTTCCCTAAGGTGTTGCGGATAGCCCTCATTAAAAATATAGTAGACAATCCCGATGCTCGTAAGTTGCAGCGTGTTCCAGTTCCTGTGCTTGGAGGCATGGTTGTTGTCTTTGGAATTCTTGTGGCGCTTAGCGTGTCGCATCTCTTTGTGGATTGTAGCGGTTTGTTTACCATAGTATTGGCTATGGCGATTCTACTTTTCATAGGAACAGTGGATGACATTCTGGATATACCTTCGATGACCCGATTCTTATTGGAGATATTGGTGGCTTTGATGATAATCTATACTTGTGACTATAGCTTGAATGACCTCCATGGTTTGTGGGGCACTTATGCCATATCTCCTTGGGTTGGCATACCGCTGACTATTGTGACGGTTGTAGGTATTATAAATGCAATAAATCTTATCGATGGTGTTGATGGATATAGCAGTGGCTATTGCATGATGGCGTGTACCATCTTTGGCGTTTTCTTCTACTTGGTTGGTGATATGCCTATGGCCTTATTAGCTATATCTTGTGTTGCTGCGTTAATCCCATTCTTCATGCACAACGTGTTTGGACGTACGAGTAAGATGTTTATTGGAGATGGAGGTACTTTGTTGATGGGTTGTGTGATGAGTGTGTTCGTGCTGAATTTGTTGAAATCTGATACGAAGTGTGTAGAATACTGTACATGGGGTATGGGACTTGTGCCTTTTAGCTTGGCTGTACTGTGTATTCCCGTTTTCGATACGGTGCGTGTGATGACCATGCGTATATTGCGTAAGACATCACCATTCCATGCAGACAAAACTCATTTGCACCATTTGTTTATCGAAATGGGCTTTTCTCACATTGGAACTACGATGAGTATCCTTACTCTTAATTGTTTGGTGATATTAGGATGGTACATCAGTTATAAGTGTGGCGCTTCTATAGATGTGCAATTATATATCGTCATCGCTCTGTCGCTATTGGTAACCGTAGTCTTCTATTATGGCCTGCGTTTCTGTGGTAAGCATGACTGGGCTATCTATCGCCTGATGCAGAACATAGGTAAATTAAGCCATTTTGAACGTAAGGGCTTGTTTTTAAGTTTGCAAAAGCTTGTAGATCAAGTGGATGCTACCCCCCCCCCCTGCAGGATTGGATGAGTGAAGAAGGTGAAGATAAAGGCAAGAGTAATTAGAAATGGAAGTAATAGAGACTGCTCTTGAAGGTGTGGTTATCATAGAACCACGTGTGTTTAAGGATGCGCGTGGTTATTTCTTTGAATCGTTTTCTCAGCGTGAGTTTGACGAAAAGGTGCGTCCTATCTTGTTTGTGCAGGACAATGAGAGCATGTCTACCTATGGAGTAATGCGTGGCTTGCACTATCAGCGTATGCCTTACACGCAGAGTAAACTTGTGCGCTGTGTTAAGGGGGCTGTGCTTGATGTGGTTGTCGACATACGAAAAGGGTCTCCCACGTTTGGGCAACATGTTGCAGTAGAACTGACTGAAGAAAATCATCGCCAGCTCTTCATCCCACGAGGCCTTGCTCATGGCTTTGCAGTGCTTAGTGAGGAGGCTATCTTTCAGTATAAGTGCGACAACTTCTATCACCCAGAAGCCGATGCGGGCATCCAATTGATGGATGAAGAATTGAGTATCGATTGGCGAATACCTTTTGAGCATGCAATCCTTAGTGAAAAGGACTTGAAGCATGCGAAGTTGTGTGATGCCGTGCTCGATTTTGATATCAACGATAAACTTTATTAATATCCGTCGTGAATATTTTGGTCACTGGTGCCAACGGTCAGCTTGGCAATGAAATGCGTATCATTGCAAAGGAGAGTGATGATAGCTACATCTTTACCGATGTCAATCAGGTGGAGGGAGTAGAGACGATTTTTCTTGATATTACTGACTTTGGTGCTGTGCGTAAGATGGTTGTGGAGCATCAGGTGGAGGCTATAGTGAATTGTGCCGCCTATACGAATGTGGATGCTGCAGAAACTAATGAGGCGTTAGCGGAGAAACTCAATGCCGAGGCTCCTGAGTACTTGGCTAAGGCGATGAAGGAGGTGGATGGACTGCTTATCCAAATCTCTACGGATTATGTCTTTGGCAAGGAACTTTATAATGTTCCCTGCAGGGAGGACCAACAAGGCACTCCTACAGGAGTATATGGCATGACTAAATTGCATGGTGAACAACGTATTATTGATACAGGTTGCAAGTCTGTGATTATCCGTACGGCTTGGCTTTACTCGGAGTTTGGAAAGAACTTCTGCAAGACGATGATGGCCCTTACGGCTACCAAGCCACAACTAAAGGTGGTGTTCGATCAAGTGGGTACGCCTACCTATGCATTGGATTTGGCTAAGGCTATTGCTGTAATTTTGGAACGTTTTGATGGTACACAGACGGGAGTATATCATTACTCCAATGAAGGCGTGTGCTCATGGTATGACTTTGCCAAGATGATTGCTGAGTATAATGGTACTACTGATTGTGACGTGCAGCCTTGTCATAGCGATGAATTCCCGAGTCCCGTAACAAGGCCTTCGTATTCGGTACTTGACAAGACGAAGATTAAAGAAACCTTTGGGGTGTCGGTTCCTTATTGGACTGATTCGCTAAAGATTTGTATCAATAACTTGAAGAAATAAAGAATATATGACAAAACGTAGTATTGTAATTACAGGTGGTGCTGGCTTTATTGGTAGTCATGTGGTGCGTCTTTTTGTAAACAAGTATCCTGAATACAATATCATCAATCTCGATAAGTTGACTTATGCTGGTAACTTGGCTAACTTGAAGGATGTGGAGGATAAGCCCAACTATAAGTTTGTCAAGATGGATATCTGTGACTTTGATGCTTTCTATAGACTCATGCAGGAGGAGCATGTCGATGGTATCATTCATCTTGCAGCCGAGAGTCATGTAGACCGCAGTATCAAGGACCCCTTCACTTTCGCTCGTACCAATGTAATGGGTACCCTTTCGCTTTTGCAAGCAGCCAAACTTTACTGGGAATCATTGCCCGAAGGGTATGAGGGTAAGCGTTTCTATCATATCTCTACCGATGAAGTGTATGGCGCGTTGGAACTCAGTCATCCCGAAGGTATAGAGCCTCCCTTCACGACTACGGCATCATCGGGTGAGCACCACTTGGCCTATGGTGAAGACTTTTTCTATGAGACCACCAAGTACAATCCTCACTCGCCCTATTCGGCCAGCAAGGCATCGAGCGACCATTTCGTGCGTGCCTATCACGACACCTATGGTATGCCAACGATTGTTACCAACTGTTCCAACAACTATGGCCCTTATCAGTTCCCTGAGAAGTTGATACCGCTCTTTATCAATAATATTCGTCACGGGAAACCGCTTCCTGTGTATGGCAAGGGCGAGAATGTGCGCGATTGGCTCTATGTGGAGGACCATGCCCGTGCCATTGACCTCATCTTCCACGAGGGCAAGACGAACGAGACCTATAATATCGGTGGCTTCAACGAGTGGAAGAACATTGATATCATCCACGTCATCATCAAGACCGTAGACCGCCTGCTTGGAAATCCCGAGGGCCAGTCATTGGATTTGATTACCTACGTCACCGACCGTGCCGGTCACGACCTCCGCTATGCCATCGACTCCACCAAGCTGCAGAAGGAGCTCGGTTGGGAACCTTCGCTTCAGTTTGAGGAGGGAATTGAGAAGACCGTGCGTTGGTATCTCGACCATCAGGACTGGATGGACCACATCACCAGCGGTGAGTATGAGAAATACTACGAGGAGATGTATCGCGGACGATAAAGTCGAACTCCTCTTTGAATAAGAAGTCCTGAGCATCTTTATTCCCTGATAGACAACTGTATATAACTGACTATTCCGTTGGGGCAGTGCTTGGGCAGTATCTGGTATATTGGGCAATGCTGAATCTTTTATCTTTGCGTGTTTTATAGGTTTGCGTTAGGGCGGTATAAGAGGATTTGTTTTTTATGTTACCCGCAACATTTTCAATCACATCCTATGTATTGAATATTTCAGTAATTTTATAAACAGCACATAGACGCAGAAAAATTATGGAATAGTTGCAGATAAGGTATTATTCTTTAACTTTGTACTTTGTTTGATGAAGAATACTATACATAAAATA
>JAZKYH010000055.1:0-1727 GCA_045612065.1 Bacteroidaceae bacterium | reverse complement strand
GAAATCATGGTTCCCCTCACTGGTATCCTCTACGAGTTTGAGGCTCAGGAGAAGGTAATCCGCGAGACAGCTGCTGCCCTCTTCGCTGAAGAAGGCGAGAGCGTAGAGTTCAAGGTAGGTACTATGATCGAGATTCCTCGTGCTGCTCTTACTGCTAACCGCATCGCTAGCCGCGCTGAGTACTTCTCATTCGGTACTAACGACTTGACACAGATGACCTTCGGTTACTCACGTGACGATATCGCTTCATTCCTCCCCGTATACTTGGAGAAGAAGATCTTGAAGGTAGACCCCTTCCAGGTTCTCGACCAGAACGGTGTAGGTCAGCTCGTAGAAATGGCTGTAGAGCGCGGTCGTGCTGTACGTCCCGAGCTCAAGTGCGGTATCTGCGGTGAGCACGGTGGTGAGCCTTCATCAGTTAAGTTCTGCCACAAGGTAGGTCTCAACTATGTATCTTGCTCTCCCTTCCGTGTGCCTATCGCACGTCTTGCAGCGGCTCAGGCTGCTGTTGAGGAGGCATAATCTGATACAAGATACTCCTAAATATGAAAGAGTCTGCTCCGCGGAGCAGACTCTTTTTGTAGTTATATAGATGTTGTGTTCAACACCAACGATATTGACTCTTGACAGGACGTAACGAAACATCCCGAGCAGGGATGTTGTTGGAGGTACTTGGAAGATGGCCTTTCTCTGTAGTTGATGGCAATAGCTCATCGCTTGTAAACATCCCTTAGTATAGGTTGTTATTATGTAAATAATGTTACACCCTATGGACAAACAAGGATTACAGCTATCGTTTCACCTTTCGGCTTTCATGTTATCGCTACTGCTTGTCATCAGCATCTCTATCGATACTTTCCGTGGTATCCCTTTCTACGATGATGTCAACTACCTCGATCTTCAGTTTTGGATATGTCTGATGCTCATGGTGCTTTTCTTCCTTGAGGTCTACAATGCGGAAAAGTCGTGGCAGTACTTCGGGCGGCATTTCTTGTTCTTATTGCTCGTGGTACCCTATCTCACACTATTCAACTGGTGGGGTGTGGAGCTTTCGCCTCAGGTCGAGTATCTTTTTCGCTTCATTCCTCTCGTGCGCGGATACATTGCATTCACATTGATTGCCTATGGTTTGTTGCGCGACTTGACGGCAGGACTCCTCATTACCTATATCGTGGTGCTCTTCTCGTTTATTTACTATTGCAGCCTAATTTTCTATGTGCTTGAGGTCAATGTCAACCCTATGCTTCACGACTTCTGGGATAGTCTGTGGTATTCATGCATGACAGCTACCACCGCGGGGTGCAACATTACGGCCATGACCAATGTGGGGCGAATTATCTCTGTCTTGCTCGCCTTGGCCGGCATGATGCTCTTGCCCGTGTTTACGGTGTATCTCACCGACCTTATCCGCACAGGTAAGGTACGGGGTGGGGAGGAGGACGAGCAAGCTCGTTGAAATTTGGATTTTCGTTCGGTTTGCACTAACTCTTTCTTGCTTTGCAAGAAGAAGTTAGGCTTCGGCTCGGAAAAAACTAAATAAAAATTTGTTTTTTCGCTCGCCTTGCACTAACTTTGCACCCGCAAATGCAAAATGGGTAAGTCCTATACGGCCAGCTCCCTTTGAACCCTCCAGGGCTTGACCGCAGCAAAGGTATTAGGTCGTAGCGGCGCGATATAGATTGCTTACCCACCCGCCTCTTTAGCTCAGTTGGCCAGAGCACGTGATT
>JAZKYH010000054.1:0-24423 GCA_045612065.1 Bacteroidaceae bacterium | reverse complement strand
AATACAATAAAACAAGCCCTAAAGGGCAAAAAGGCCGACAAGGCCAAAGCCGAAACTTTTTGCGAGATAGTTTGCTATTTTTGCATTCGCTATTAATTTTTGCGACAATACAAGAGCAAGAACATGAACAGCAATGATTTTATAAGGCAAAAGGGGAATTACGAGGATCTGTTATGTTACAAGAAATCCGTTTGTGTATACGACGTGACATTCTACTTTGCCCACAAATACCTGCAAAAAGGTGACCGGACCATTGACCAGATGATACAGGCGGCACGGGCGGGCAAGCAGAATATCGCCGAGGGGAGCGTCGATGGGGTGACCTCGCGCGAGATGGAGATCAGGCTCACCAATGTGGCCAAGTCGAGCATGCACGAGCTGCGCCTCGACTATGAGGACTACCTCCTCACGCGCCGCCTCACGAAGTGGGCGGTCGATGACCCACGCACCCGGCAGACGCGCTCCTACACGCGCACTCACATGGATCCCCACCAGTACCAACACATGGTGGACACGCGCACCGACGAGACGGCAGCCAACATCGCCATCACCATGCTGCACCAGTACGACGTGCTCATCACACGCCTCATCGAGGCACAGAAGCAGCGCTTCCTCGACGAAGGGGGCATCAAGGAACAGATGTACCGCGCACGCATGCAGTCGCGGGGCGGATACCCGAACTATGGGAGCCAGAGTCCTCGGAGCTCTCAGAGTTCTCCGAGTCCTCCGAGAAAAACTGACTAAAACGATGTTATATAACACCCCGAAAAGTTTGCTTTTTTCGGGGTGTGTTGTCTTGCAATGAGTTGTGCGGGAGGCACGAAAAGTTATCCACAATCGGGGCCCGAAACGGTGGAAAACTTTCTCGCTCAAGGCTTGGTAGATGGGCAGCGATATAGTACTTTTGCACCACGAGAGTCGCGGTGATTCTCGCGAGAGGGCACGGGTTGCCCACTCATTGTAGAACCCTTTTATTTATTATCAATCAATGTGTTACCATTCTTGTGATTTACCCTCGGCGGTGACCGAGGAGGGGCTCGCCAGCGTCGTGTGTGCCCGTGTGAACGAATCTGTGAAGGACTATCTTGGCGGGGTGGCCGACTATGTGGCGCGATGCCAAAAAACTATCGACGAGCAACAGGAAACCATCGACATGCTGACCTCCGACAAGGAGGCACTGACGCAACAGGTGGCGGAGCTCAAGGAGTGCCTCGCTGGCCCGAAGGCAGGGCGTCGAAGTTGGCCGAGAAGCTGGTCGAAAAACTCGATGGAGAGGCCCCTTGATTGGAGGCCAAAAGCGCCATAGTGTCCCAAAAAGTGTCCCAAGTGTCCCATCGGCGGACACTATTTCGTCACCCTCACGAGAGGTTGTACCTTTGCTCCTGTAATCGATTACGGGAGCTTTTTTATTTATTCAACCAACAAAAAAAATGAGTACAACGATGAAATACTTTAACAGCAACGAGACGCTTGAGATGTGCGATGTCCGCATCAGTGAGAATGGTACTATTGAGGTGGCCACGAAGAGCTACCATAGCGAGGGCAGTTCTATGCTTTCCCCGCACTTGTCGGAACCTACGATACATGGCAACAACAACGTGGCTATGCATGCTATCCCTCTGAATCTATTGCTCTTGACTTTCATAATGCCGTGCAAATTTATGGATTTTATTTCTAATTAATCCTTTTTTGTTGGTAATGATTTGTGGAGGTTTCTTGCTATCTATAATGTAAAATAATGTGAAAAAGTTTGCTGTAAAATGTAGAAAATGTTGGGTAAGCCAAATGTTGCTTGTATCTTTGCGGACATTTTTGAGGATGATACGATGTAGGCTGGTAAGGAATGTTCCGTGAAGTCGGTAGTGTCGTCCGGCAAGATGGAAAAGTTATGAAGAACGTTTTATTAGGATAAATAAGAACGTGGCAGTATGAGAATATTGATTGTAAGCAACAATGTCTATATGCGAGGCAACGGGGTGTGTACCGCTGTTGTGTCGTTGGTCAGACGGCTGCAAGAACAGGGTGTCGAGGTCAGGGTGATGGCATGCGAGAATCCCGACCCGGAAGGGCAGCAGCCTCATTATCCCTTGAAGCATTTCAAGTTCCCCTTCTTTGAACCTCTCATCTATTCCAGTGGCTTCCGATATGCCACCTATAGCCGGAAGACCGCTACTGAGGCCATTCAGTGGGCCGATGTGGTGCATCTCAGTGAGGGATTCCCCCTGGAGGCGAAGGTGGCCCGACTGGCCCGCAAATTGGGTAAGCCTTGCGTGGGTACCTTCCATCTGTTTACCGAGAATATCACGGCCAACTTAGGTATGCGCAAGGCCCGCATGCTCAACTACTTGCTCACACTATGGTGGCGCAAGGCTGTGTATGACCATTGTACTCATGTGCACTGTCCTACGGAGACCGTGAAACGTCATTTGCTGGAGAATAACTTCAAATCCGAGATGCGCGTCATCACTAACGGTATGGATATTCCCGATCATTTGTCTCCCGCTCCTGTGCCGTCAAGCGACCCCATCACAGTGCTTTGCATCGGTCGTCTTGCCAGCGAGAAGTCGCAAGAGACACTGTTGGAGGCCATGAAGTATTCGAGATATGCCCATCGCATACAGTTGTCCTTTGCAGGTAAAGGCCCCAAACAGAAACGCTATGAGAAGATGGCAGACAGACTGGTGAAGCGTGGTGTTGTGACCCATCGTCCTCACTTCGGGTTCTACAGCGCTGAGCAACTGAAGGAACTCACCCGACAGGCCTACCTCTATATCCATTGTGCTTGGGTGGAGGTTGAGGGACTCTCATGTGCCGAGGCCATCATGGAGGGTGTGGTGCCTATCATCGCTGAGGGTAAGCTCACTGCAACTTCGCAGTTTGCTCTTGATGATCGCAGTCTCTTCCCGGAATCTGATGCCAAGGCTCTGGCCGAGCGCATCGACTGGTGGATAGAGCATCCCAAAGAGCGTGAGGAGATGGGCAAGCGATATGCCGAGTCGGTTCGTAAATATAGTGCCAAGGACTCGACCGACCAGTTGATTCAAATGTACAAAGACAGCATGAACCGATGAAACTATCCCGACTACTATTTGCGGCAGTCTCAGCGCTGCTCTTGAGTGCCTGCTCCGTATCGCGTCGTGCTGTCGTGGCTGAGTATCCTACGATAGGCGACGAGCGATCCTATGAGGGCATCCTGGAGGAGTGTTTCTATGAGTGCTCCGTTGAGGGGCCTCGTGAGCGTAGGATGTTCGTATACCTCCCTTCCGACTATTACGATACAACGACATGCTACCCTGTTCTCTATCTGCTGCATGGCGCTCAGGGCAATGAGACCTCATGGATTGTCAAGGGTAACTTATTGCACAATGTGGATAGCCTCACCGCTTGCGGACTGATGGAGAAGGGCATTATCGTACTGCCCAATACGAACCAGCACGACAATGACCGCGACTATGGCAAGTCGCGCACGAAGAAGGCTTTAGAGGCGTTCTTCGAGAATGATGGCATGGTAGAGTATGCCTTTGTGAACGATGTGGTAAACAAGGTGGACCGTACCTACCGCACCATCCCCGAGAAGTCGGCTCGCGCCATCGGTGGCCTCTCGATAGGTGCCATGCAGTCCATTCAGATCAGTGCCAACCATCCCGATATGTTTGGCTACGTTGGGCTCTTCTCCTCGATGGTACACCCTGTACCTCGCCTTAGCGAACATTCTTCGTTCTACCATAATCTGAAGCAGAAGCACAAAGTGCAGTTTGCCGAAGCTCCCGAACTCTATTGGGTGATGATAGGCCGCACCGATTTCTTCTACCCTCGCATGCAGGCTTACCACAACTATCTGCAACGTAACGGCTACGCACACGACTACCTCACCACCCCCGGCGGGCATCAGTGGTACAACTGGGAGGAGTACTGCAACCTCTTCATGCAGCGGCTATGGAAATGATTAACAGAGGGTCCTTATGCAAGAAATCTTGAATCTCCTGAATCAGATGTCGCCCTACCTGTTGTTGGGATTTGGCATCGCAGGTGTGATGCACACCTTTGTTCCTACGCATCTGTACCATCGTTACCTCTCGGGGAGCGGCTTTCGCGCTGTGCTCTATGCCGCAGCATTGGGAGTGCCTCTGCCATTGTGCTCGTGTGGTGTGTTGCCAACAGCCATGTCGCTCCGTCGCGAGGGAGCTTCCAAGGGGGCTACGACCTCATTCCTCATTGCCACGCCGCAGACGGGTGTCGACTCCATTGCTGCCACCTATTCGCTCATGGGGCCTGCCTTTGCCATTGTGCGCCCCATAGCTGCACTTGTGACGGCATTGTTTGGCGGCATGCTGGTAAACCTCTTCGATGCTTCTCAGAGGGAAGAACTCCAAATAAATTCGTCTTCAAATCCTCCCACCGGGAAAAGTTTAGGTAAGGGCTCCTCTATAAAGGGGAAACTCTTCGGTGCTCTTCGCTACGGCTACATTGATATGATGCAGGATATTGGCCGTTGGCTCTTGATGGGCCTTGTGGTGGCGGGCATCATCACTGTGGCTGTGCCCGATGGTTTCTTCGCTTCGTTTGCCCATCGTCCACTGCTGGGCATGTTGCTCGTGCTCGTCTGTGCCATACCGATGTACCTATGTGCTACGGGCTCCATACCTATTGCTGTGGCGCTCATGCTCAAGGGGATGACACCTGGAGCGGCTCTCGTCCTGCTCATGGCTGGTCCTGCTGTCAATGTGGCCTCGCTGCTCGTTATCCGTAAGGTGCTGGGGGCACGTACGCTGTGGCTTTATCTTGCTGCTATCATCGGAGGTGCCTTGACCTTCGCTCTCGGCATTGACTACCTGCTGCCGCGTGAGTGGTTTACCGATAGTCTCGTACAACTGCACACCTCGTGCGATACTTCGTGCCATGTTCAGGCGCCATGGTTCAACATCGCCTGTTCTACGGTGCTGTTGCTCTTGCTGGCTTATTCCTTTATCTGCCGTTTGCGCAAGCCGCAGAACTGTTGTGGCTCGGGATGCGGGGAGGAGGATTGTTGCTCATCGGGCACTTGTGATGCTCACGAGTGTACCACTTGTCACGGGGACTGCTCAGGAGAGGAATGTTGCTGTGGCGATGCGCCCCTCCTAAAAGAACAAACTCTCATGGTTACAGGCATGAAATGTAACCACTGTCGTGCCAGCGTCATTCGTGCCATCAGTAGTTTGCCTGGTACAGAAAACGTGGAGGTCGACCTTGCCAGTGGTCGTGTAACCGTCATGGGCACTACGCCTCTGGCGGATATCGTGCAAGCCGTTGAAGCCTTGGGCTTCGGGGTAGAGAAGTGAGAGGAGTGATAAGAACAGACTAAGGGTGTGCTGCGGCACACCCTTAGTTGTGTTGTATAAGGTTTAGTTGCTGTTGTGAATCGCTCCCCACTCCGAGGTCGGTGTTGCCGATGAGGACTTCTATGCCCTCGGCTTCGCGTAGGGAAGGGTAGAGGTTGCGTATGAACCATGCCGCGAGCTCTTCATCGCGGCGGTGTGAGGTGCCATTATTACAAAAGAGGTTGACGCTGAAGTATTCGAAGTGCTGACGTGCTAAGGCGATGTCGTGCTGTATGCGTTCGCGGCTTTCTCCCTCGGTGCAGCATAGCAGGCATACGCCCTGGAAGTAGTTTGCTACATCTTCTGCGGTGACATGGTTGGGTATGCCCTTCTGCCAATGGTCACGCAGGGTGGGAGAGAAGGTCTCTACGCCACAGCGAAACTTCACCTTGGCGGGGGCAAACAGTTGGGCAAAGTCGGCCAACTTCTTACGATACATGTAGTGCGCCTCGAACCATAGGGTGTGGATGTGTTTCTCTCTCACTATCTCGCGGATGAGGCTGATGGTCTCCTCGTCCAACTCCATGGCAGAGCCAGAGTTGATGATGTCGAGCACACCATATACACCCGTCACCTGGCGCAATATAGGTTCGTTTACGGCAAATGGGTTGTCGCTTGTGTCGTTGTGGTAGTCACAGAAGGTGCACCTGCCCCAACGGCAACCAGTGCCTTGTAGCAGCACAAACTCGCGAGGCAGCTTGGTATGTATGAGCGAATAGCGTTGCACGGTGATTCACGATTAGAATGCAACATTCCTTCTGGCCCAATGTACAGCAGCGTATGCCATGGGGGTGCCGAAGAAGGCTTCGATGATCAATTTCATGAAGTACTGTGTGAGTAGCATCATCACCAGGTCGTGCGTGCTTACTATGCCGGCAAAGGCGATGAGTACGAAGGGGAGCGTATCGGCCAAGTAACCGATGATGGAGCTACCTATGGTGCGTACCCACAGATGGCGCTCTCCTGTCTTTTTCTTGATGCGGTCCATGAACCAGGCGTTAGAGAGCTCGCCACAGAGGAATCCCGCTAACGAGCCCAGCACGATGCGTGGGACATAAGAGAACACTGCATCATAGGCTGTGGCCGTGCCTTCCAGATAGTCGGGTGAGGGGAGCCACACACCCACTTGCGTACATACTACCAGAATGACATTGCACATGAAGGTGAGCCATATCACCCGCTTGGCTGTGCGGTAGCCCCATAGCTCGGTGAGCACATCTCCCAGCATATAGGCGAAAGGGAAGGTGATGGTGCCTGCATCGAAATAGAAGAAGTTGAAGAAACCGATGACCTTGACGGCCATGATGTTCGATGTGAGATACAGCGTTACGAATAGTGCTGTCACTACCATCAGCAACGTGGAGGAGCTGATGTTTCGGTTTTTTGAAGGGTTTTCCGAGACCTTATTTATCATGTCAGTTTGTTTTGTCTGCTCTCAGCCAAGGCTGCAAGCAGTGGTTTGCGGCGCAAAAGTAGTGAAATTTCCTGAGAAAGCGGAAGGTGTGGTGTGAAAAGTTGTTTCCGCGGGAATTTCATTTCAGAAGCACACACCCAAGCGGATGCTGAAACTGAGGGCGATGTTGTCGCTCTGGGTGCCGAAGACATTCCATAGGGCGAAGCCGTGGTGGTAGCCTGTCTCGGCAGGAGTGCCGAAGGCGGGACCTGCACCAGCCCATGCGTCGATGAGGAAGCGCCCGAAGTGAGTTTGATAGCCTGCTGTGGCCAGCAGGGTGCCCATGCGTGCCAAGGTGCGCTCGCCGGTGAGGCTCTGATTATAATTGTAGGTGGAGTAGATGACCTCGGGACGCAGGTAGAGGCCCTTCAGTCCATTGCCTTCATTGCCTGCCACGAAGAACTTGTGGCCGTAGCGCAGGGTGTAGCCGAGGGGTTGGTTGCCAAACTTGTCATATCCGGCACCGATGAGGCTGGCGCATATCTCACCTGTTTGGTGGTGTCCGAACGCGCGCTCATAGGACAGCTTGGTGCTGCCTGTAATCCATGACAGGAAGGTTACTTTAACGGCATTGTTGTACTCGACGGCACTGCCCATGATAGGGGTGAGCAGGAGCAATGATAGTAGTATGGTTCTGATAGGTTTCATATGGTGAGTGTTTCTAAGAATCTATTTGGATTTTACCGTATATAAGTTTTTTGTTGCACTTTTCTGTTTATTTTAGGCTCTTTGGGACATCTTCACCCTCTTTGTTTTTGCAAATAGACCACTATTTGCTGCACCCAAAAAGTGCAAATCTGCTCAAAAATATCTCTCAACTAAACTTGAAATAAAATCCCAAAAGCTTCTTAAGCGACAAAGTTAGCGCAAGGCGAGAGAAAAAGCAAGTTTACTTGCATTTTTCCGAGTCGCTGCAATCTTCAGAATTATTTGAGGTTTGTAAATAGTTCCTCGGTAGTTAGCGAGCTATGACTCGCTAACTACCGATGTGCTCCGCGCTAACTACTGCGGTGACATTTGGTAATGCTAAAAGGGGGAAACGCCGCGTTTCCCCCTTGAATTGCCGAGGCGAATTTTGCTGACGGTGACAGGTGAAAACTTATGTTTATGGAGGTAATATTGCTGTTTGCCTAAACGTCCCGTGCCCATCCTGTTGGGAATCCTTCTCAATGCCGTAGATTATGAGATAAAAAATAAGGGGCGAACACGTTCGCCCCCTGTAGGAATTGTTAGTTCTAATGGATTTAGAAGTAGAAGTTGAGTGCAAGCTTACCACCGATCAAGTTACCCATACCGGTCTTGAAGGTTGTCTCCTTGCCGGTTTTGTAAGAGTAATTTTCAGCATCGATGTCCTTTTGCTTGGCATCTTTGTGGTCGTTCTCGTACTTAGACTTTACCTTTGTGGTTTCTGTGCTAACGCCAAGATCAACTGCTGTACTTACAGAAATCTTCTTTGACAAGAATAGCTCTACACCAAGATTAGCAACAAGAGCGAACCTGCTTGTGGGATTTGTAACCTTTTCGTATGAATTGTAATCTTTATCCTTTATGGTTTCAAATTTGTTGGGGTTGCCCTCATCGTCCCATCCGATTGCCCGTTCGTAAGTGTATGCAAACTTGTCAGTAATTTCGTATCGGGGAGTTGTCTTTCCGAAATAAAGACCTGCACCTACGAAGGGTTGCAAGCGCTTGCCAGGACGGAAGTAGTACTGAGCACCCAAGCCAACGGTCCAACTCTTTTTCACTTCTAACGCTTCGCTTGTGACTGTTTCGTACTTGCCATAATTAACATCTGCAGGGAACTCATAGTTGAAATTCTTTGTCTTAGAATTGTTTACTTCTAATCCTGCGGTCAAAGCAATCTTCTCTCCCAAGAAATACTTTGCTGAAATTGCGCTTGACAAATCTTCAACTTTGAACTCGTTGTTCAGATTACCGTTGAAGAGGTTGCCGGCAAAGTCAACGACAGGCTTTGCGTTGATAGAGAAAGAGAAATCTCCCTTCTCAGCACCATAATACTTTTCAGTCTCAGTCTGTGCATTTGCTACAGCGCAAAGGCAGAATGCCATTGCCAAAGAAAAGAACTTTTTCATACTTTTAGATTATTAAAGTTAATAAAAGTGTTTAATTCGCAACAAATGTAAACGAAAATAAATCAATTGTTCTCTTTTGTTGGTTAAATATTGTTAACACATGAAGGCTAGTGAGTAAATGGCGTGATATTGCTCCGCATCTTGAGGTACTTGCTGTGAAATATCAAAGCAAACTTTGTTTTTCGTCAGCTTATTCGTACCTCTGCGGTAAACCGCGAAGGTGCTCCTGCTCGCTGAGAATAGATCAATGCTTAGGTTATAGCAAGCAAGCTTTCTTAACCTAATCATTGCTTATTCGCTCGCTTATTCGTACCTTTGTCCGAAATGTACGATCTCACGACACGCGACATACAGTACCTGCAAGGGGTAGGCCCGCAAAGGGCGGCCCTTTTGGCAAAGGAGTTGGGCATCAGTTCGATGCACGACTTGTTGTACAACTTTCCCTACAAGTATGTCGACCGCAGTCGCCTCTACTACATCCACGAGATTGACGGCAACATGCCCTACATACAACTCAAGGGTAAGATATTGCGTTACGAGACCAACGGCACAGGCCGCAAGATGCGCCTCGTGGCCCACTTCTCGGACGGCACGGGGGTGATAGACCTCGTGTGGTTCAATGGTGCCAAGTTTATCCCCAAGAACTACCCCGTGGGGGTGGAGTACATCGTGTTTGGCAAGCCCACCATGTTTGGCGACCGCATCAACGTGGCACACCCCGATATTGATAAGGCATCGGAACTTTCGCTCTCGTCGATGGGCCTGCAACCCTACTACAATACCACGGAGCGCATGAAACGCAGCGGGCTCAACAGCAATGCCCTGCAAAAATTGGTCGGCAACCTCTTCGACCTGCTTGAGCGCACGCCCATCGCCGAGACCATGCCCGAGGCCTTCGTGCGTGAGCATCACCTAATGCCACTGCGCGAGGCGCTCTATGCTATTCATTTTCCCAAGGACCCCGAGCAACTGCGCAAGGCGCAATACCGGCTGAAGTTTGAGGAGCTCTTCTACGTGCAGCTCAGCATCCTGCGCTATAGCAAGGACCGTCGCCGCAAGTGTCGCGGACTATGCTTCACGAAGGTGGGCGAACTGTTCAATGAGTTCTATGCCAAGAAGCTCCCCTTCGAACTCACGGGAGCACAGAAGCGTGTCATCCGCGAGATGCGCCACGACATGAACAGCGGCCGACAGATGAACCGTCTCCTGCAGGGCGATGTGGGCAGCGGCAAGACCCTCGTGGCACTGATGACGGCACTCATTGCCATCGGCAACGGCTACCAGGCCTGCATCATGGCCCCCACCGAAATCCTTGCCGAGCAGCACTATGCCACATTGTCGAAGATGCTCGACGGTCTCCCCGTGCGTGTGGCCCTGCTCACAGGCAGCATCAAGGGCAAGAAGCGTCAGGAGATACTCGACGGACTCGTCACGGGCGACATACACCTGCTCGTGGGTACGCATGCCGTGCTCGAAGACACGGTGGCCTTCTCGGCCCTCGGCTTTGTGGTCATCGATGAGCAGCATCGCTTCGGTGTGGCACAGCGTGCCAAGCTGTGGACGAAGAACACCTTCTCGCCCCACGTGCTGGTGATGACGGCTACGCCCATTCCGCGCACCTTGGCCATGACGCTCTATGGCGACCTCGACGTGAGTGTCATCGACGAACTTCCCCCAGGACGCAAACCCATACAGACCATCCATCAGTTTGGCAACCGCCAGGCTCAACTCTACCAGTTCATGGCCGGGCAGATAGCGCAGGGCCGACAGGTGTATGTGGTGTATCCGCTCATCAAGGAGAGTGAGAAGATAGACCTCAAGAACCTCGAAGAGGGCTATGCACAGGTGTGCGAAGCCTTCCCCCATTGCGCGGTGAGCATGGTACATGGCAAGATGAAACCCGCCGAGAAGGATGCCGAGATGCAGCGCTTCCTCCGTCGCGAGACGCAGGTTATGGTGGCTACCACCGTTATCGAGGTGGGTGTGAACGTACCCAACGCCTCGGTGATGGTCATCGAGAATGCCGAGCGCTTCGGCCTCTCGCAGTTGCACCAGTTGCGCGGTAGGGTAGGGCGCGGTGCCGACCAGTCGTACTGCATCCTCGTCACCTCGGTGAAACTTTCCGAGGAGAGCAAGAAGCGCCTCGAGATTATGGTGCGCACCAACGATGGCTTCGAGATTGCCGAGGCCGACCTCAAACTGCGTGGCCCGGGCGACCTTGAGGGCACGCAGCAGAGTGGCATCGCCTTCGACCTGAAGATTGCCAACATCGCCCGCGATGGCCAACTCCTCGGCCACGTGCGCGACATTGCCGAGCGCATCACCGACGAGGACCCCGATGGCTCGCGCCCCGAGAATGCCCTCTTCTGGCAACAACTCGAGCGCCTGCGCAAGACCCATGTGAACTGGTCGTCGATATCGTGAATTCTTGTTTAGTGTGTAGGGGTTAGTGTGTAGAGTTGGACACGTTGACAGCTTAGCGGGTGCTGCCAGACTGGAAACAAAGTTTACTTCTCACTTTTCACTGCTCATTGCTCACTTCTCAAAACTTATTTCTCACTTCTCAAAGCTCATAGCCACTTCTCGCTTCTCGCTGCTCATCTCTTTTTGCTCAATCGAGATGGCATAAACTGCGCTAAAAGCGAATAAATCAGCCTCTGGGGTCAAGTAAATGGGCATTATCTTCGATAAATGAAAAAAAAGCAGTAATTTTGCACCCGATTTTCTGGGCCCTTGTAGTTCAATGGATAGAACGCGCCCCTCCTAAGGGTGAGATATGAGTTCGATTCTCATCGGGGGTACTGGAACCGACGAAAAACCAAGAGCAATCAAGTTACTTGAATTGCCGAGGTGCGAACCGACGACGAAGCGAGAGTAGAAGCAAAGTTTACTTTGATTATACCGAGCAAGGAGGAGGAAACGAAAGTCGTAAGGAGGAAAAGACTGCATGGCAGGATTAAAGTTGAAAGATGATAGATGAAAGTTAGGCCTCTTGTCCGTTGACTGTAGTTCGTTGTCCTTTGACAAACAATAAGGAAATACCTATTTCACAAACTATAAATTAAAACACATGTTTACCAATTTTCCAGGTTCACAGATGGTAGAGAACTACCATAAGTGGAAAAAAGAGAAGAAGGATGCAGGGGTTAACAATCCCTTGGCTAAGACCTTCAAGTTATTGTTTGTCATCGCAGTGACACTCACTCTTTGGTTGCTCCCCACTACCGCATTTGGTATCGAGGGCCTCACTGTAGTTGAGCAGCGCGTTATCGGTGTGTTCGTATTTGCTACCTTGATGTGGGTGCTTGAGGCTATCCCTGCATGGAGCACCTCGCTCATCGTGGTTGCATTGCTCCTGTTCATGACATCAGACAGTGCATTCAAGATTCTCAACGAGGGTTACGCTCCCGAGCAGTTGGGTACTGTACTCAAGTATCAGGACATCCTCCACTGTTTTGCTGACCCCATTATCATGCTCTTCATCGGTGGTTTCATGCTCGCTATTGCTGCTACCAAGTATGGTCTTGATGCCAAGATTGCTAAGGTGTTGCTCAAGCCCTTCGGCACACAGTCACGCTTCGTGCTCCTTGGCTTCATCGTGGTTACAGGTCTCTTCTCAGCCTTTATCAGCAACACTGCCACTGCAGCTATGATGCTTGCCTTCTTGGCTCCTGTGTTGAAGGCTCTTCCTGCTGATGGTAAGGGTAAGATTGGTCTTGCTCTTTCTATCCCCGTAGCAGCTAACATTGGTGGTATGGCTACTCCTATCGGTACACCTCCTAACGGTATCGTGCTCAAGTATCTCGAGGAGATGGGTATGGGCATGGGCTTTGGTGAGTGGATTGCCTTCATGGGTCCCGTCACCATCGCGTTGCTTCTCATCTCATGGGTGATTCTCCTTTGGTTGTTCCCCTTCAAACAGAAGACCATCGTGCTCGACATCCCCGACAACTCACAGAAGGGCTGGCGCACTACTTTGGTGTACATCACCTTCTTCGCCACCATCGTGATGTGGTTGTTCGATAAGAACCTCGGCCTCAAGACCAATGCCGTAGCTATGCTTCCCGTAGCCGTATTCTGTGCTACAGGTATCATCACCAAGCGCGACCTCGAGCAAATCAGTTGGTCAGTGCTCTGGATGGTAGCCGGTGGGTTCGCTCTCGGTGTAGCGCTCAACAAGTCTGGTTTGGCTGCGAATGTGGTAGACGCTATTCCTTTTGCTACATGGCCCCCGTTGCTTGTTATTATCGGTTCAGGCCTCCTCTGCTACGCTATGGCCAACTTCATCTCACACACTGCTACGGCAGCGCTTCTCGTGCCCATCCTTGCAGCTGTTGCAGTAGGCCTCATGAATGATCCTGTTAGTGCTGAGGCACTTGGCAGTGTAGGTGGTGTGGCTACCTTGCTCGTAGGTGTGGCTATCGCATCTTCAGTGGGTATGGTGCTCCCCATCAGTACACCTCCCAATGCATTGGCCTACGCTACAGGTCTCATCGAGCAGAAGGATATGGTCAAGGTAGGTCTCATCGTAGGTGCGGTGAGCTTGCTCCTCGGCTACGCTGTGCTCATTGTTTTGGGTACCAACGGCTTGCTCTAATCCTCGGGTAGAAACATAACGCATAGGGGCGTGTCGCAAAGACATGCCCCTATTTTGTTGGGTATGATAATAGATTGAATCTTGTTGCTCGAACGAGAAGCCGGCACTCAAGGTGAAGTTGTCGTAGAGTTCCTTGTTAAGGAGGATGGAAGCGTAGCAGACATTTCCGTGAGACAAGGGGGGGGCCGAGTTGAATGCCGAGACGATGCGCGTCGTCAGCATTATACCCAATGGAGGCCTGGCGAGCAGCGCGGAAAGCCCGTAAGCGTAAGATGTGAGATGCCTATCGTGTTTATTTTGAAGGAATAAGGATACTGATAGGTGAAAATTAAAGAGGCAGCAAGCAAGCTTGCTGCCTCTTTAATTGGGTAGAGTAGGGAATTATTTCTTTGCCTTCACGGCTGCTGCCTCGATGGGGAGGCAGGCCTTGTAGTTCTCGATGTAGGCATTGAATCCTGCTACGTCTTCCTGAGTGGGGGCAATCTCCTCACCGGTGTTGCCGCCGAACACTACCTCCTCGAGATAATCTTCGAGTGAACGCTTGTCGGCATTGTTTACCAAGAAAGAGCCGAGCAATGCCATACCCCATGCACCACCTTCACCTGCGGTCTCCATTACGGAAATGGGTGAGTTGATGGCAGCAGCGAGGATACGCTGGCCTACGCCCTTGGTCTTGAACAAACCTCCGTGACCGGTGATGCGGTCGACACGAATCTTCTCTTCGTTGAAGAGGATGTCGTTACCGATCTTGAGCACACCTACCGATGCGTGCAGGTGGGCACGCATGAAGTTGGCGAGGTTGAATTTGTCGCCTGCTGAACGTACGAACATGGGACGACCCTCTTCCAAGCCAGCGATGGGCTCACCAGAGATGTAGTTGTATGAGATGAGGCCTCCACAATCGGCATCGCCTGTGAGGGCATGGTTGTAGAGCTTGCCGAAGATTTCGTTCATGTCAACGGGGATACCCATCAGCTCCTGGTATTCCTTGAAGATATTTACCCAAGCGTTGAGGTCTGAGGTACAGTTATTGCAGTGTACCATTGCTACGAGGCTACCATCGGGGGTAGTCACCATATCAATCATCTCGTATGGCTTAGAGAGGTCCTTCTCCAATACAATCATAGAGAATGAAGAGGTACCTGCCGATACGTTACCTGTGCGCTGCTTTACGGCATTGGTGGCTACCATGCCGGTGCCTGCGTCGCCCTCGGGAGGACATACGGGAACGCCTGCCTTGAGGTGGCCCGAGGGGTCGAGTTTCTTGGCGCCTTCCTCGGTGAGGAAGCCTGCGTTCTCACCTGCTACCAATACCTTGGGAAGAATGTCGGTGAGTTTCCAGTTGAAGCCCTTGGGAGCTACGAGATTGTCGAACTTTGCAATCATCTCGGAAGAGTAGTTCTTAGTCTCGGGGTCGATGGGAAGCATACCTGATGCGTCGCCAATACCAAGTACCTTGTTACCTGTCACCTGCCAGTGTACATAACCTGCAAGGGTGGTGAAGAATTCGATATCCTTCACGTGCTCCTCACCATTGAGAATGGCCTGGTAGAGGTGTGAGATGCTCCAACGCAAGGGGATGTTGTATACGAACAGCTCTGACAATGCAGCGGCTGCCTGGCCGGTATTGGTGTTGCGCCAGGTGCGGAAGGGTACGAGGATATTGGCATCCTTGTCGAAGGCCATGTAGCCGTGCATCATGGCACTGAAGCCGATGGCGGCGAGGGTCTCGATCTCGGTACCGTATTGCTTGTTCACATCCTTGCGGAGGTCGGCATAGCAATCCTGCAAACCGTTCCAGATGGCATCGATGCTATATGTCCAGAGACCGTCGACTAACTGATTCTCCCAGGTGTGACTACCCTGTGCGATGGGTTTGTTCTCTTGGTCGATGAGCACGGCTTTGATACGTGTTGAGCCGAACTCGATACCCAAGATGGCCTTGCCCGATTCGATTGTTTGTTTTGCTGTTAAGCTCATAATGTATTCTTATTGATAATGAATACCCACCCTAACCCTCCATGAGGGTGGGGTGGGCGTTCTGTTTATATTAGCAAAGTGCCTTGTTCAACATGTAGTACACCTCGTTCATGCGGAGCTCCTGCTTGAAGCTGCTAATGGTGGTGTTCTTGTTGATCTTGATGTACTCGATGCCTGTCATCTCGGCGAAGTCTTCCCAGTACTCCTCGTTAATGTCGTATGAGAATGCGCTGTGGTGTGTACCGCCGGCGAGAATCCATGCACCTGCACCGATCTCGAAAGTGGGCTGAGGAATCCAGAGGGCTGATGCCACGGGGAGGTTGGGCATGGGCTTTGGCTCGATGCACTCTACCTCCTGTGAAATGAGACGGAAGCGGTTGCCGAGGTCTACGATGGTAGCCTTGATACCGTAACCGGTCTTAGAGGTGAACACGAGGCGTGCGGTCTGCTGCTTGCGGATACCGATACCGAGGAAATGTACCTCGAGCTTGGGCTTTTCCTCTACGGCAATATCGGGACAGATCTCGAGCATGTGGCTCTGGAGGCATGAAGACTGGTCACCTGCGAAGTTGAGGGTGTAGTCCTCGAGGAATGAACAACCCTTAGGCATACCCTGCTGGATAACCCAAAGTGTGCGGCAGAGGCAAGCGGTCTTCCAGTCGCCCTCAGCACCAAAACCGATACCCTCGGCCATAAGACGCTGTGATGCGAGACCAGGAATCTGGTCGAAGCCTACGAAGTTGGGATCGTTGATGTCAGCATCGCCGAGGTCATCAAAGTTGGTAGTGAAGGCAGTAGCACCCTCGTCGGCTAATACGCGACGCAAAGCAATCTCAGCCTTGGCTGCATTCTTCACCTTCTCCCAATATACCTCTTCGCCGCTCTCGTCGATCTTGATTTCGTACAACTTCTTGTACTCCTCTACGAGTGCATCGGCTTCAGCATCGGTAACCTTCTTAAGGTACTCCATGAGTGATGATACGGGGTAGTAGTCAACGTGGTAGCCCAAGCGCTGCTCGAACTCTACGCGGTCGCCATCGGTAACGGCTACGTTGTTCATGTTCATACCAAACATGAGACAGCGTGTGTTCTTAGCATCAGCTACACCGGCTGCCACACGTGCCCAAACGGCAATCTTCTCTTGTGCCTCCTCACTCTTCCAGTGGCCACAAACCACCTTGCGAGGAACGCGCATGCGAGTGCAGATGTGACCGAACTCGATGTCGCCGTGAGCAGACTGGTTGAGGTTCATGAAGTCCATGTCGATGGTCTCCCAAGGAATCTCGGCATTGTACTGTGTGTGGAAGTGGAGGAGGGGCTTCTGCAAAGTCTGAAGCGCCTTGATCCACATCTTAGCGGGTGAGAAGGTGTGCATCCATGTGATTACACCTACGCACTTCTCCTCATTGTTGGCAGCCTTCATCACAGCTTCGGCCTCCTTAGAAGAGTTTGCTGTACCTTTATATACTACCTTGATGGGGAGTTTTCCGCCATTATTGAGACCGTCAACCATCTCCTTAGAGTGTCCGTCAACGATTTTTACAGTTTCACCACCATAAAGAAGCTGGGCACCTGTTACCCACCATACTTCGTATTGATCAAATAAGTTTGCCATAATCTTTTTTAGTTCTTTTAAATGGTTATAAATAAAAGTTGTTGTTTCTTTTTGTTAGGCTTGAAAAGTTTTTGTCGCAGGCTTGATAAACTTTTGTCACACCTGTGAAAAAATCTTTTCGCACTACTGAAAATCTTAGTGCTTCTGTCCCTTCTGACCGTAGTAAGCATTAGGACCGTGCTTGCGGTTATAGTGCTTTTCGATGAGAAGTGGGTTCATCGTGGTCTCTGGGTTGAGCGTGAATGCGATGTAGGCCATCTTGGCACATTGCTCCATCACCTTGGCGTTGTATACCGCATTGGCGGGACTTGTACCCCATGAGAAGGGACCGTGGTTCTTCACCAATACACCGGGAGTGTGGTCGGGGTTGATGCCCTCGAAGCGCTTCACGATGACGTTACCTGTCTCCAATTCGTACTCGCCTTCAACCTCCTCCTTGGTCATAGCCTCGGTGCAGGGAATCTCCTTGTAGAAATAGTCGGCGTGTGTGGTGCCGATGTTGGGGATGTCCTTGCCTGCCTGTGCCCAAGCGGTGGCGTAAGTAGAGTGGGTGTGCACTACACCTTGTATGTTGGGGAATGCGCGATAGAGCACGAGGTGGGTGGGAGTGTCTGACGAAGGGTTGAGGTCACCCTCTACTACCTCGCCAGTGTGGAGGTCCACCACCACCATGTCTGATGCCTTCATGTCGTCGTAGCTCACACCGCTGGGCTTGATGACTACCAAACCTTTTTCGCGGTCGATGCCCGATACGTTACCCCAAGTGAAAATTACCAAGCCCTGCTTTACAAGGTCAAGATTGGCTTGGAAAACCTTTTGTTTGAGTTCTTCTAACATAGCGTTTCTTACATTAATAAATGTGCGCACGTGCGCGCGACACGTTTATAGTTTGAACTTGAGTGATTTTTTGTATTCTTCTTCATTGAACTTATAGAGGGCTGCTCCGCGACGCGATGTAAGTTTGTCGATGAGCTTGGTTTTCTCTACATAGCCCAATTCAGCTACGCGTTTTCTGAAATTTCGCTTATCTATAGGTTCGCCATTGATGGCCTCATAGAGGTTTTGCAGTTGGGTGAGGGTGAAGTGCTCGGGCAGCAAATGAAAACTGATGGGCTGCATTGCAGATTGTATCTTCATGATTTGTCGAGCTCTATTTACCATCTCCTCATGGTCGAAGAGAAGGGTTGGTACCTCATTGATGTTCACCCAATAGGCATTGTGTTCTTCTACAAGTTGGCGGTCATATTCGTTGATGTTGATGAACGCATAATAGGCTGTAGAGATTACTCGCTCGCCTGGGTCGCGGTCAACTTGACCAAATGTCCCGATCTGCTGCATGAATACATCAGTGAGTCCGGTAAGTTCGGTAAGCACGCGCTTGGCAGCATCATCCATGTTCTCTCCCTCCTGCACGAATCCACCCATCAGTGACCACTCGCCCTTGCCAGGCTCAAACCTTCGTTTCAGCAGGAGGAGATTGAGCTCTCCTCTACTGAATCCGAAGATGATGCAGTCTACCGCATGGTAGAACTTTGGATGCTGGGAATAGTATCTTTGCATTGTTCTTGTTTACCAGAAGTAGATATAGAATGCTACAGTGATGCTGAGGATGATAACTGTATGGATAACATCCCACTTGTCCCAGCTGCGCTTGGTTGCCTCTCTCTGCTCGGGAGTAGAGGTGCCAAATACCAAGCCTTTGATTTCTGCCTCGGCCTTGGGCTGAGTGCAGAGGCTCACGATGAAGCATACGAGCAAGCAGAATACCAACATGCATCCGCAGAAGTACAACCAGTTGAAGTCGTAGAATACAGCTTTGAACCAACCTTCAGGAGCACCCTCTACGCTGGTGTAGAGAATCTTGGCACCCAAGCGGATGATACCGATAACAAGACCTGAAATCAATGCCCACTGACCACCCTTAGGTGTAGCACGCTTCCAACAGATACCCATCAAGAAGGCCGCTGCGATACCGGGAGCGAGCACTGACTGTACGTCCTGCAAGTAGAGATAGAGCACGTCACCGATGCTCTTCATTACGGGAATCCAGAGAATACCGAGAGCTACGATGATAACGGTAGCAATCTGGCCAATCTTCACGAGCTTCTTACCATACTCCTCAGAGTCGGTTACGCGACCATCCTCAGCAACAACTGGGTTGGGGTCTGGATGCTTCACCTTGTATACGTCGATGGTATAGAGCATGGCTGAAGAGTTGAAGAGCGATGCCAATGAAGACATCAAAGCTGCGAGGATACCGCAAACCACTACGCCCTTGAAACCTGCGGGGAGCAACTTAGCTACGAGCAAGGGGAAGGCAACGTCGCCGTTCTCCAATACGGGAGCCATAGCGTGAGCAAGGTCTGAATTCAAAACGCCAGTCTTAGCACCCTGTGCCAATGCGAAGGCGATCATACCGGGGATGAGGAACAAGAATACGGGGAGCAACTTCAGATATGCACCGAAAATAGCACCACGGCGAGCTTCACGCTCGTTCTTACCTGAAAGCACGCGCTGTACGATGAACTGGTCAGTACACCAGTACCAGAAACCGATTACGGCAGAGCCGATGAGAGCACCCAACCAAGGATATTGGGGGTCGCTATTACCGCGCATGAGGTGAATCATGGTTCCCTGTGCACCTTCGTAAGCGGGAGTTACATCACAAAGACTCATCAAGTTGTTCCAACCGCCGAGCTCCTTCATACCGAGCACGAGGATTACAATAGAACCTACCAAGAGGATGGGGGTCTGCAACACTGAGGTCTTCAACACTGATTCCATACCACCGAGGATGGTGTATACAGCTGTGAGCAATACAAGGCCGATAGCTGCTACCCAGAAGAAGTCGATAGTCCAACCGAAGATATTGATTGACTCAATGCCGAATACCTGTTGGAATACCACACCACCTGCATATACGGTTACGGCTACCTTAGTGAGTACGTAGCTGATGAGCGAAATGTAGGTGAGAATAGTGCGTGACTGCTTGTTGAAGCGCTTCTCCAAGAACTCGGGCATGGTGAGTACCATACTGCGCTCATAGAAGGGCACGAATACCCAAGCGAGCACCAAGATCATCCAACCTTGAATCTCCCAGTGAGCCATGGCCAAACCGCTTGATGCACCTGAACCTGCCAAGCCGATAAGGTGCTCAGAACCGATGTTTGACGCAAAGATAGAGGTACCAATGGCAATCCATGTTGCATCACGTCCACTCAAGAAGTAGTCAGAAGAGTTGTCCTTCTGCTTTCTCATCACACTCACTACAATCCATATCATTGCTGCAGCAAACAGTCCAATGACAATCCAGTCTAATAATGCCATAATTTCTTATTCGTTTGTTTTTTGATTAGTATATTGCTTTATGAATTATTTCTCAACAGAGAATTTGTATACGCAATGGCTGTAATACTCCTGCCCGGGTTCGAGTGTAGCTGAAGGCCAGCCTTCGAGGTGACTCTTGTTGGGGGTGTCGGGGTATTTCTGTGTTTCGAGGCACATACCTGTGCGCTGGTTGATGCTCTTGCCATCCTTGCCGATGGTGGTGCCATCGAGGAAGTTACCTGAGTAGAACTGCAAACCAGGCTCGTTGGTATAAACCTCAAGTACGATACCAGTCACGGGGCTCTTCAATGTAGCGCACACCTGTGTGTCGTCACCCTTGGTGTTGAGTACCCAGTTGTGGTCGTATCCGTTACCATTCTTCAGCTGCTCGAAGTCGAAGTTGGTAATCTCTGTGCCTACCTCCTTGAATGCAGTGAAGTCCATCGGTGTGCCTGCTACGGGAGCAATCTCACCTGTAGTCATATAGGTGCTGTCTACGGGAGTGTAGAAGTCTGCGTTGAGTTGCAACAGATGGTTAGTGATAGGCATCTGGTGGTCGCCGTTGAGGTTGAAGTAGCAGTGGTTAGTCTGGTTGATAACTGTCTTCTTGTCTGTGGTGGCAGTCCATACGATGTCGATGGCGTTGTCGTCGGTGAGGGTGTAGGTGGTCTTTGCCACTACGTTGCCAGGGAATCCAGCTTCACCGTCGGGGCTCACTTTTACGAGTACGATTTCATTGTCGCTAACTTTCTCCACGTCGTACATCTGGAACTGCCAGCCCAGAGGAGCGGGCTCGATGGTGCAACCGCCGTGCAGGCAGTGGCCGAAGTTATTCTTCGGAAGGTCATACTCTACTTCATCGATGGTAATCTTGCCGTCTTTGATACGGTTGGCATAACGGCCTACCGATGCACCGAAGTCGCTGGGCTTGGTGGCATAGTCATTGATGTTAGAGTAGCCGATGATGACATCCTGCATCTTGCCCTCCTTGTCGGGTACCATGATAGATACAATACGTCCACCGTAGTTGGTTACGCACACCTCCATGCCATTCTTGTTGGTGAGGGTGTAGAGGTCGGTCTGTTTGCCTTGCTGCTCTGATTGGAAATCAGCGCGCTTCAAACCAGAGAGGTTCTCGTTCTTGGGAGCAGGGTCACATGCTGTGAACAGTGCCAATCCGCACAATGCTCCGATAAATGCTTTCTTCATATGCTTTCTTTTTAGTTGGTTTTTATATAATTTGCGCGTAAAATTACTGCTATTTCTCCGTACGTGAAGAATCTGTTTATATGTTTTATAACATAAAGGTGTTGTGCAGACACTATTTCTCCTTACAAATATGGGTTGTATTGTGCTTCGTCACCGATGCTCGTCAAATCTCCATGCCCGGGATATACGACTGTTTCGGGGGGTAGAGGGAGGAGCTGCTTTTGTATGGATTGGATGAGTTGTGCATAGCTTCCGTCTGCAAAGTCGGTACGTCCGATAGAACCATGAAATAGAGTGTCTCCTGAAAAGAGCATGTCTCTGCCTAGCGCATAGAAGCACATGCCGCCTGCCGAGTGGCCGGGGGTGGCGAGGCATTGTAAGGGTTTACCGCCCAACATCAGAATATCTCCATCGTGAAGCGGATGCCCCACGGGACGCGGCATTCCGTTAGGCTGTATCCCAAAGCGAGATAGGGATTGCAAGAAATTCTCTATCCACGGACTATCCTCAAGGCTTGCACTCAATTTTACGCCGTATGTGTCTTCGATGAATGTGGTGCCGAAGATATGGTCGAAATGGAGGTGTGTGCAGAGTAGATATTTGATGTGTAAGTCATTCTCCTTTACGAACTTGTCAAATTTTCTTTTCTCCTCGTTCCAATAGAATCCGGGATCGATGACTGCTGCCTCGCGTGACGTTTCATCGTATACGAGATAGCAGTTCTCATGCAGCATATTGCAGACAAATATTTTTACTTTCATAGTGCTCATAGGTGCTTATTGCAGTGCGAAGTTAAGCATTAAAAGCATTACATGCAATAGAGAATCAAGTTCAAAAAGCACTATTAGTTATTTTTACAGTTTTTTGCAAAAATGTTAATTAAAGTTTGCAAAATTATATTGTTTGCGCTACATTTGTCCCGTCCTTCCCGTAGGATTTGGTGTAATCTGAAAGAGGGGGCGCTTTTTGAAATAAAGGGTGTTGTTGAGTCATCTCTAAACTCAAACTTCCAACTTTAAACCAATATATACCAAGGAGATGCGTCAATACGTGCCTGCACCCTATTAAACATCTATAAAGGCCGAACTTGGGTACGGGGAGGCAGAGGAGAAAATATTATGAAAAAGTTTTTCATGTTCGTAGGCTTAGCTTTGTTTATGGTGTCTTGTCACACAATCACAAAGACTTCAAAAACAGTTGATTCACCTGCATCATTGCTTTCAGCTACAGTGGCTGACCTTGAGGTGTCTCCCGATCGTATCACTTACACCATGCATCCCGACATCTCAATCCGTCGTGGTGGTAAGGAGAATGTGAAGCAGGCTGCTATCCAGGAGGCTCTCTTGAAGAATGGTAATGCTGACGTATTGGTTGACGCTACCTACTCTATTACCACTACCCGTTTCTTGGTTTTTGACTGGGTGTCTTCTATTACTGTAAGTGGCCGTCCCGCTACATACAAGAACTTCCATTCGTTGAACGATTCTGTATGGTGTAATCCTTTCTTCCGTCATCACTACAACAACTCTGCTAAGCAAGGCGGTGGTGTATTGGGTGGATTGTTTAAGTAAGTTAAAACTTTCTGCGTATGAAAAGAATTTGTATTCTTTTGATGGGCGCAGCCGTATTCTTATCTTCGTGTAACACGGTAAATAAAACAGCTCGTACTGCAGATACTCAATCTAATTTGAAGAGTGCAACTGTAGTCGACATTGTCCCTGCTACAGAACAGCGTGTCACCCATACGGTACATCCTAGTAAGGCGTTACTCCGTGGCGGTGAGAACAATGTAAAGCAAGCTGTAGAACACGAGGCGTTGGTGAAGTATGGTAATGCGGATATCCTGCTCGAGCCTCAATATATTGTAGAGAAGGAGCGCAGATTGTTCCGTACAAAGATTACTTCTGTCACCGTGAGCGGCCGCCCGGCTTACTATACCAATTATCGCGCACTGCACGACTCGGTATGGGCTAATCCTGTGTTTAATGGAATGAGTTTGCCTCCGTCAAAAGCATTACCCTTTGGCGGAAGTAAGATGGGAAACATAGGGCTGAAACGGAATTCTATTAATAAAACTCCTGCTTATCGTACAAAGGGATTTGCAATGTATTTGAGCCCGTTTGTGGGAGGTGGAGATATTTCTTGTGAACATGGGAGTCGCTCTGATGCATCTTGGGCTGCGCTGTTTACGTTCGGATACCAATTTAATCCCTACTTCTATGTGGGAGCAGGACTTGGAGTGAATGGTGTAGGTGGTGGTTCTATATACTATGACGATCATCATCCAGAACTAAGAGGAACTTATATCCCACTCTATGGTAATCTGCGTGTTAATCTTTCAAAGAAAAAGAATACTCCGTTCTTGGATTGGAAGATGGGATGTGGTTTGGGTGGTAATACTAATGCTGTTGGCCATGGTAATCTTTTACAAGCCTGTTCTGTAGGTTATAGTTGGGGTGACTTTGACGTAGCATTCCAGTATTTGTTTCATGATGGCTATTATGATCATGAGTATTCCAAGTATGGAGGATTAGACTACATTGCCGTCCGGCAATGGGGCGTTTCTTTCGGCTTCCGCTTCTAATTGATGCACAAATATTTAAAATATATCTCCGTGCCTTGTGTGCGGAGATATATTTTTATGTAAAAATCTGTCTTGTCCTAGAAAAAGTTGACAAAAAAGAGTCAACTAATGAGTACAGCATCACAAAAGAGCCAGTCAAGGCATCGCCCTTGCAAACAACTTCGTCTTCAGTATCACGATGAAGTTATCCGCCTTTACTATGAAGAAA
>JAZKYH010000053.1:0-38393 GCA_045612065.1 Bacteroidaceae bacterium | reverse complement strand
ATGTCAAAATTTGTAAAACTTTACAGGTGTAAAGTTACTAAAAAACTACGACATAATCAAATATAACAACATGTATATCAAATGAATAAACAAGATTTTCAAGAACAAGATTTTATGGAATTTCTGATGCGTCTGCCCTGTCCCTGCAAGGAGAGTCTTTTCTACTTGCAAGGAGAAGGCTTTATCCTTGCAGGGATAAATGTTTCTACCTGCAGGGATAAATATTTTTCTCTTCGTAGAACAAAGGTAATGGATAGCTCCGAAATATGCAATAGACAGCGTGAAAATAATTGCAATAATGCTGATTCATAGGGTATTGCGTGGATTATTTTCGTGTATTATCTTTGTGGCATGAAATCAAACAGAAGACCCCCTCTCCCTTCGGGTTTCTCCCCCTCTATGGGGAGAGCCTTCGGAATGCTACTGTTATTTGTATCTCCTCCCCATAGAGGGGGAGGTTGGGAGGGGGTCTCCTTTAAGAATGTATTTACTAACCTTTAAACAATATTTATTATGGAAAATTTACAACCTCAAACATCCTACGCCGACACCCTGCGTGAGACCCAGCAAGAGGAGTTCCCCCTGCTCAGCGAGGTGACACGCGGGGTCTTAGAAGACCCTTTAACTCTGATGAACGCTCACACCGACGACGACGGTGTAGCAGTGCCCTGTGCCCTGCCCGATGCGATGATGCAGTCCCTGCCCCAGATGATGAGCGAAACACTCTCGCTCTACGATGATGCCGACATCCGCACCATGCTCCTCATGGCCATGATGCCCACCCTGGGCTCGGCGATGAGCCATGTGCGTGTACGCCACGGTCAGCGTCTCTACTCGCTCGGCATGATGAACATCTGCGTAGGCCCCTCAGCCTCGGGCAAGGGAAGCGTGGGCGATGTGGCGAGCCTCATCGACGACATCAACAAGATCATCTGCGAGGAGAGCCAGCAGGCCATGGTCGACTACCGCAAGCGACACAAGCGATATGGCCGCCTCACCAGTCAGCTCAACTTTGCCGCTAAGGGCGACGTGTCACAACTCGTAGATATCAACGACATTGCCAGTGAGGTAGACGAACCACAAGCCCCCTTGCGCCGTATGCACAAGCTGCCCTCGAAGACCACCGCGGCTAATTACTACCGCCTCATCTATGCCAACGGTGAGAATATCTCCTATCTACATATCCCCGAGCTGGCCGAGATGACGGCCGCCAATCGTGGAGCGTTCGGCGACTTCATGTACATCCTCCTTGCCGCGCAGAATGAGGAACAGCTCCACACCGCCCGCAAGACCGATGATGAGGACTATCCCATCGAGCACACCCGTTTGGCCTTGGCCGCTACGGGCACCATGTCGTCGGTGCGCGAGTTTATCCCCAACCTCGAGGACGGACTCTCCACCCGCTTCCTCTATCACAACCTACCAGCCAAGGACACCGTGCGTGATGAGATGGACGAGGCCACTGCCGAGGCATTCCGCGACGTGTATGGCCATCACCGCGGTGTGCTTACGGAGATATGGAAGGAGTTGCGCCAGTTTGAGGGCAAGACGGATGAGGAACTTCCTCGCCTCGTCATCTCGGATGCCCAGCGCGAGTATATCGACGAGTACTACCGCCAGCTGGTGTCGTTCGTGGCGTTGGCCCTACCCGACAGGGACTTGCGTGCTCCCATCCTGCGCTCGCGCCTCAACCTCTACCGTATGCTGATGATCATTGCCGTGCTGCGCCGCTACGAGGAGCTGGGCACGGTGGAGGGCATGTTTGCCGAGAAGCGCTTCATCGTTGCAGAGGCCGACCTGAAGTGGGGCCTCGCGTACATCTTCTATTGCATGATGCAGACCTCCACCATCTACGACCGCCTGCGCCGTGAAGAGAAGGAAGAGCCCAAGCGGGTATACCTGAGTGCCTTGGCCTTCCTGCAGATGCTACCCAAGCAGTTCACCACCGCCGAGGCAGTGCGCCTGGGCGAAGAGCTGGGTCTCAAGCAGAATGGCATTGCCAAGAAGATCTCCCGTCTTGTCAAGGAGCGCTACATCGTCAAGGTGCGCCAAGGCGTGTTCGTGAAGAGCTCGAAAACAGAAAGGGAGCGGTGGAAAAGGGAATGTACACTTTTAGCAGCATAACCCACTGACTCTCATAGAAACTAAGCCAAGAAATTGTACACAAATTTGTACACCTATCGTACAGAAAAAGGTACATTTTCTTGGCTTGATTGTTTCGTTAGTTCATTCTATTCGTGGTTAATTTATGGATAATTTATGGCAATTCGTGTCTAAGAAAATAAAACACAAATTGCCATGTAACAGGTGCTTGTTCTTGTATTATTGGAATCATCGACATTTGTCGTTTAACTCCCTTTCAATATCTTCAATGCTGGGGAGAGATGATTTGTAGTCTGACATCAGTTCATTGTATATCTGCATAGAGGATACTCCGATGGGGCTCTCAATATTGCGCAAGGTGTATTCAGCAACGATGTCGTCTTTGTCTTTACAAATCAACAGGCCTATTGTCGGATTATCGCCTGGTGTACGCAATTGGCTATCAACGGCGGAAACATAGAAGTTGAGTTGCCTTTCCTTTCCATTCCATGACGGTCATATAGATTACTGTCGATTTGCCATTCCAATGCAGAGCGGCTCCAATTGTTCTCGACTGTCTGTTGGATGTAAAAAAGTGCTTTATCCAACTCCTTGCAACGCTGCATAATCAAGATGTGGTGTCCCCAAGGCACAGAGAAGAAATCTATGGGCATGGCGATTGGGCTCATTTCGGGCACAGCCTGTGCCCGAAACTCATTTTCTGTCCCTTTTATTTCGGGAACAAGCTGTGCCCGAAATGTATAAAGCTGACTGTAAGTAGAATACCATTGCCTCATTCGGCGAAGATTGCGTTCGTCCCAACCAGTCATCTTGGGAAAAGCTTCCATGAGGTCGTGACTCAAATGCTTCAAGAAACCATCTCCCCAATGCGCATGTTTCTGTTTCTCTACAATGTCGTATCCCGTTTGCCAATAGAGTTGTAGCAGCTCTGCATTGACTTTTACTGCAGCCTTGATTTGACACTCACGGATACGCTGCTTCAAATCAGCAAGCCATTGTTGGTATTCCACTGATATTATTCCCATTGCCTATTCTTATTGTCATCGCAAAAATAGTAAATATTCCCGAATATATACTAATAGTGGTAGAAGAAACTTTTGCTACTAACAAGCTTGTTACTAACAAAGATATTACAATTATAATGATAAGTATTGGCTGTTTATATTGTTACACGAATTTTATTTGTGGATAATTTGTGGGCAATTTATGGGAATTTATGTTGAAAAAGAAGGGGAACACGAACTGCATGATTTACAACTTCTCCTGCAATATCCGCTCCACCTCCTCAGCTGTAGGATGAATAGCAAGGATGGTGCCGTCGCGGTCAACAAGCACGGTGATGCCACCTGCATTGCTTACGCCATATTTGCTCCAGATTCCGTTCTCGTCGCGCAATTCCAGTAGATTCAGCCATGGATAGCCGTCCTGTGTGAGGACACGCTCCATATTCTCACGTTTATCCTCACGGGCCACGCCTACAATCGTAAAGCCACGATCTTTGTATGCTTTGTAGATGGGTATCATACTCACTGAAGTGCGTCGGCATGGTCCGCACCACGATGCCCATAGGTCGATGAGGGCAATCTTACCGCCAATCTCCTTGCTCAGCGTATGCAGCGTACCGTCGAGAGCGGGAGCGGTGAAGTCGATGTAACGGTTGCCCACCTTGATTCCGAGGCTTTCAATCCACAATTCTATCTGCTTACTCAGCGGATGATTGGGGAAGAGAGGTTGATAAACCTCAGTATAAAGAGTGATGAGTTCTAAGTCTCTTGAGGTCTCACGGCTTCGCAAGGCCTGATGACGTAAAAGATTTAGTCCTATCACAGAACGGTCGTTGCTCATATACTCCTCAATATACCTGTCACGCTCTTTGCGCACTCTTTTACTCTTGACTTGAAAGGCATGATACTCGGGAGTATAGGCCTCTCCGGACTCTTCGAGTGCAATAGCCTTTTGGGCAAGTCTCAATTTTTCTTGTTCATCTTGGGTGGTACGGAATAGCGTTTCCAATTCCTCCATTCGTGGTGTGTTCCATCGACCAATATATTTCAGAGAGTCAGCCTCTCGCTTGAGTGGACTGGTCATGCCGTCTAATACGGACAGATACAGCAAATATCGTTTGTTTGTCGGACTCTCACTTGACAAAGTCGGTACTTGTTCATCTTTTTCCATATGGTGGAAAGTGATGTTGACCGCACCCTCTTCAGCAAAGAATGTACAAGTATACCAACTACCACTTTTGTGCTCTTCCATTGAGATGATATCGTAGGGCATTACCTCATCCACATAAAGGTCGAATGTAAACTTACCGTCTACCACAGGAATACTATCTGCATCCACTACACGGAAGTCACTTCCCGATGGGGCAAGGAGCATCATGGTATAAGTCGAGTCGGGCACAGCGCCCTCAATATGGCAGTGTATTTTCCCTGTCTTTTCTGTACACGCCCCCAGCAGCACCGCCACGGCAAGAGCAAGGAATAGTTTGGTTGTCTTCATTGTATTGGGTTATTTGTTGTTCTTTATTCTATTATGCCTTTTAATCTATTTGTGAGGCTTCCTTGTCCATATCCTCTCCATGTATCAAGGATATAGCCCTCGGGAGATATCAGCACGAAGAGTGGGATGCTACCTTTCCCGTAATGGGCGAACATACTGTCTGAACCATTACCGTCGCTCCAGTTGTACCATGTCATAGGATGCTGCTTCGAGGCTTCGCACCACACGTCATCCGTGTCAGTGCTTATGCTTACTATGCTCAACTTATCGTTGTACATCTCTGCCAATATGGCCAATTCGGGGAGGGCTTTCATGCAAGGAGCGCATCCCTTTCCCCAAAAGTCCAACAGGACAAACGTGCCTAGCAGTTCGGCAAGAGAGTGTTTGTTCCCGTCAAGGTCCCACAACTCGCCGTCAATGGCTCTCCCTTTCGCTACACTTTGCGGTGAGAACAGGGCGGTGTAGGCCTCCTTGGCAAATCGATGATTACGTTGCTCGGCGGTAAGCCCCTCATACAGTTGGCGTAGTTCCTCTGTATATGGGAAGTCCTTGAGCTTGCTTGATATGATGGCATTGTTGCAAAACATTTCCAACCAGATGGCATCAACTTTGCTCTTATGCATGATACGCAGGTCATTGGCTGCGGTGAGAATCATCAGAGAATCTTCCTCCTCGCTGAGTCGTTGTGCCTGTGATGCAAGTTGATCGTGTTTTACCTTGTGGGAGAGTTGGTTGCGCTCTATCAGGATTTCTTGACGACGATTCCATAAGTCTCGTGACCGTTTGATGTACTTACCCAACACGGCATTCTCGGGAGCTGGGGCATTGACTTCCCATGTAAATATCAAGTTGTTGTCACCTGTGATACGTACACAGTCGCCTGCTGCAGCCCAGAAGTGTAACCCCAATGGAGAAAAATCAGGATTTCTAACCCCTGCAATCATAAACCTTTCCGTATTGTCGGTTTCGGGAGATACCTTGAAATAGAAACTACCAGCCTGTACCGTATCCATAGCAATCATGCTTCCGCCACCATCGTTGTATGAGAAAAGCATCAAGATGGTGCCGTCCTGTACATTCTTCACGGAGCCTTTTACTTCATAGGTGGTCGCATCGATAACATCTTCAGTCTTGTTACCGCACGCCCTCAGCAGCACCGCCACGGCAAGAGCAAGGAATAGTTTGGTTGATTTCATTGTGTTCATCTTGTGTGTTATTCCATCTATAAGACGGAGAAAAGCCCCGAAAGTAACAGTGAGGTGAAAATTTATTTATGATTGCTAGCGGGCTAAAGGCAATCCCTCACGAATCAATTCTTCTTTTTACCCAGATCCTCCAACGTTTTAATGGAGAACAGGTAGTCGCGCTCCACATCGCTGATGGTGCGTTGCTTGTATTTGCGGTATTCCGTGGTAGCGTGCTCCATAGCCTCTTCGTGTGATACGCTGCCATTGTCTTGCAGCAGTTGCTCACCGGTCATTGTCAGAATCCTGTCCAGATAGGCCGTCCAGTCGTTCATCGTCATCGCCTGCTCACGCTCGGCTTGGCGCTCGGCAAAGTCCAAGTATCCCGACACGAGCTGTCCCATTGCGCGGAGTTCCTTGTCATTCAGGTAATTCTTTGCTGTTTTCGCTTCAAGTAATGTCGGGTGATTGCCTTTGAAGGTCAGCAGTCCCATGAAATCTTTCTCGGCATCGGCACGCTCCACAATCAGTTCGGCTGCCGTATGTCCATGGATGGCATAATGTATCTTGTTCTGAACTTTCTTGAAGAACTCCTGAGATATCTGTGCTCGTGGGTCATAGTCTATACTGGTGGCGTATATCTCGAGTATCTGTCGGTAGAGCACCTTTTCCGTGGCACGGATATCTCTGATGCGCTCCAGCAGTTCTTTCCAATAGCTGCCACCGCCCAGCTTCTTCAGTCGTTCGTCATCAAGAGTAAAGCCTTTGACGATATACTCCTTCAGTCGCTCAGTTGCCCATTGACGAAATCGAGTGGCAATGAGTGAACGCACACGATAGCCGAGAGCGATAATCATATCCAGATTATAGTGTTCAACTTCGCGTTCCACGTTGCGTGAGCCCTCAGTTTGAACTGTTCGGAATTTCCGAACAGTTGCCTCTTTTGCAAGTTCGCCCTCCTCGAAGATGTGTTTAATATGCTCACTTACATTCGATTTGCTCGTTTGGTACAGCTCGCACATCTGTGCTTGTGTAAGCCACAAGGTCTCCTCCTCGAGTTTTACATCAATCTTTGTCTTGCCATCGTTGGTTGTATATATGATAACTTTATTCTCGGGCATAATACGATTCTGCAACATTTATAGTGCGAAGATACGACAATACAAACTAATAAGCAAGCATTTATCATCTATTACGTCTTTGGTTTCACTCTATCATCTTAATCACCCCCTCCAGCGCATTGAGGTCGCGAGGGTCGGCATTCACGTCGAGGATGTTGCCGTCGCGGTCGATGAGTTTGTAGGTGGGGTAGCTGTTCACGCCAAGGAAGCGCTCGATGGCTACTTGCTGCTCGGAGGGGAGGTTGTGGTGCACCACGTTGTCGCCCGTCACATTGTACTCCTTGATGACATTCTTCCACGACTCCTCACTGGAGCGGTTGGCGAGGTAGAGGTATACGATGTCGTAGTCCTTCAAATGCTCGTATTCCTCTTGGCTTTTAGCCAAAGCTGCCTTGCAAGGGCCGCACCATGTGCCCCATACGTCGAGCAGAATGAACTTGCCCTTGTATGGTTCGATGAGTTTGCGCAAGATCTTCTCGCCGTCGCTCATACCTTTTACATCGTCTGACGACTTCAGACTTGCCGAAGAAAAGTCGCGACGTTGCAGGGCAAGGTACTTTTCGTTAAGTTCCATCACAGTGGCTTTGGCTACTTCCATCTGTATGTTACGTTCTATCCATTCTGTGATATGTGGTGTGAGTGGCTGGCGCATGTCATCAATAAAGTCGTACAACTTACGTGATAGGTAGATGTCGCGCATGGCGGGCGTGTGTTTCACGCTATCAAGCACATGCAGCGCCTCGTCGCAGGTAATCGTAGCATGTACATCAACATTCGCGCGTTCAAACAGGGCATTGATTGTCGTCACCAGTTCGCTGCTGTTGAAGACCTCGATTACGGATTGTTTCTCCTCCTCTGACTCGGTAGCTTTGAGTCGTTCCTCTACGGCATCGCTCTCTGCTTGGAAGCGTTCTATGGCATCGGCTTCCTTGTCCGTCAAAGTGATGGCTCCCTCGTCGGCCAGGCGTTCGATGATAGGTAGCGCAGAAGTGCTTTGCGAGTTGATACAATGGTCGGTATGTATTGTATAGTAGTACATCAACGTACCAAAGTCGCCACATAGCGTGTAGGGATGCTGGTGTGCATTGTTCCAAATATTCGTGGTGACATAATCTACCAACTCTTTCGGGAGTATGAACTTGGGCCGGTTAAACTGAGCCATCATCAGATTGTTTCCCTGCGCCATATTGTGAAGATGCTTCACATATTTGATATATCGTTGCGAGAGGTTCGGGTGCTCGTTGATACATTGTTGTAACTCTTCGTCCAATGCCTTGCGCTCCTCGTCAGACTCCTTCAAGAACTGCAATACCTCCTCCTCAGTAGCACTGCGCATACGCATTTGTTTTCTAACGTAATTGAATGGGTGGGCCACCAGTTCATTCTGCAAGCGTACATCATTTCCCATAATGAGTTGCTTCTCCGTAGCATAGTCGTGGAGATAGAAGTAAGTTTCACCTGGCTCAATCACGTTCAGATGATCTATCAAGTAAGCCTCCGTAACATTGAGTATTGGCACGGTGATACTGAAGCGTCCGAGCGAATCCAAAGAAATATTGTATCCTATATATTCATCGAGGAAGATATTATCCAGAAACACTCCAATCTCTTCGATAATCTTAGCCTTCTTATGTTGAGGTATATCCTTGAGCCAACCCACAATAGTCACGCTATCTCCCATGCGGTAACCATTATCCTTGAAACCTGAGCGGTCGTCACGAGTGGGATAGTCGGGCAAGGTACTTGTGGTGATGGGGCTGCACTTTACACTCACCTTTTTGTCTATGGTGATTGTGCGCTCCTCCTTTTTTGTGGGACTTACCTTGATGTCCTTTGTCTCACTACCATTACTGATGGTGAGCGTATGGCCTCCCTTGCGTTCCGTCTGCTCCACGATGTCCCATACGGCATTATCATAGATAACGTGCTTCTCGGTAAAGCCGATGACCCAGTCACCCGTCTTCGGGTTTCGCCAGTAAGTATCTGTAAGGTTTTGTGCATTGCTTGTGTTAGCCCCCAGCAGCACCGCCACGGCAAGAAAGAGGAATAGTTTGGTTGGTTTCATTGTGGTTATGTTATAATTACATGTTTCTATTTACAAGACGTGAAAATAGGGTGAAGGTTACAAAGATAGGGAAAACTTTTTATCTATCGTTGCCTATGCTTTGTCCTGTCATAGTGATTGCCTCATAAAGTTCTGTCGGGAGTTTCTTGCGGATGCGTTCCTTGCGTTTGCGTATGGTGGCTGCGGTGGTGTGGCCGAGGTGGGCAAGGATGGCATTGGAGTAGCCGAGGTGCATGCCCAATGTGCAGATGAGCTCCTGATCGTTGAGGTCACCATTTGCGAGCAGGGTGCGGCACGCGTCGTTGAATGCATCGAGCAGGGTGCGCTCCATCTCACGGGTCGTTTCGTAAGAGAGGTTGGGGAGCTCTCTTTCGTTGACCTGCATGGTGGCTATGTCATTGTATACGGATGTCTGCGCGAAGACTTTGCGCCCTTGAGCAAGTGCATCGCTCAGCCGCTCGGCCTTGGTGGGTGTGTTCTCGATGATGGGAGTCGCAGGCTTGACACGGCGACGATACTTGATGATGCGAAGCATCACATATAGTCCTGCGATGAGGATTACGGCACAGCTTGCGATGGGAATGAGTGGGTTGCGTTTCCTTGTTGGGGCAATGACATTGGCTTGCAGTTGGCTTTTGAGTTGCTCCATCGTCATGGGTTCAAACACGCGGCTCTCGCGTATCTTCATGTGCAGTGCCTTGTGGCGACTGGCCGAGTCGGGCATCTCGCGACTGTCGTAGATATTCCAGAGGATATGGTGACAGATGTACTCGATGGCATCGTTCGGTGTGTGTGGTGCTTCCAACGCTTGGTAGGCATAGTGCAGGGCCGAGTCCTGAGCTCCGAAGTGCCAGAGGTCGTCGGCCTTATAGGCCAGACAGGTGGGGTAACTCTCGTGTTCGGGTCCCACCAGTTCGAGGTATTGGTTGAGGTATTGCAAGGCCTGCTCATAGTCGTGCTTCACGTAGGCCTCTATCCATCGCAAGGTGAACAGGGCATCGGCACGCAGGGTGTCGTTGGCATCGCTGCGCACCACGATATTGGCAAAGTGGTACGTGGCCTTGTCGAAGAGCATTATGCGTAGCTCATTGTCATCTGTGTCCACTTGGTTGGCTTTCGCGAGGAACTCGTGTGCCACGTGCTGCTCTTCGTTAGGGGAGTATCTCTTCTTGTCGGTTGTGGCATTGCAGGAGCAAAGCAGGGCTATCCCGATGGCGAGAAGTATATGTGTGGATGTTTTCATAGCATTGTAACGGATGTTTTGCACTGCAAATATAGACAATTCTCCGCTCCCCGACGAGAAAACGCGCGTGAAAAAAGTGTGACAAATGTGTGACCATATACCGAGACTATCGTTATGAATACAACAAAGCGGAGCGCCGAGGGAAAAAGTCTCAAAAACACCCTCGCGCTCCGCTTGGTCGTTGGGAAACGGAAATTTACATGCGGAATGTGCCTATCCTCAGCTGCTCCGCGATGGCACGGTAGTCCTTGCCGCTGGCACCGAGAAACATTACTTTCTTGCCCAGTTTCTTACAGTCTACAAGAGCACTGCCTTCATAGAGCATCACCTTGTTGTCCTTGTCAATGGTGATGAGGATACACTCGCCCTTTTTAGAAATGAGTGACAACAATCCGCTCTGGCTTTCGGCAAGTTCGATGGATTGGTACACAAGGTCGTAGTGCTTGCCATCGTAGGCAATCTGTATGTTGCACTTGTTGTCGAGGCTTATGCGCCCACTCTTCTTGTTTACTTTGAAATTATTGCCTCGCTTTGCTACACCATGGTTCTGAAAGTCAAAACTGTAGGGATAAGCTGCCGAACGGTCATAGATGGCCTTCGTGGTGTAGCCTCCGCGCCAACCGTCGTAGCTGGGCTTGGTGATGATGAAGTTGAGCCCCTCCTTTTTGGGGATGCGCACCACGTTCTCGGTGCTCTCTACGATGAAGTAGTCCTTATCCTCGCCTGTCTGCTTGAACTCGGCCCACACGCCGCGTTTCTTGCCCGGTGCATACTCGTGCCACACGCCACCATCGCGGCGGATGTAGTAACCGTTGTGCTCGCGGCCACGGCCGTCGTTGTAGCAGTAGAAGAGTCCGTCGGGTTCGACGCATTGGTGGTGCACGTCAATGGTGGTGTACACCTGTTCCCACTTGCCGCTCTTCTCACGGTCGATGAAAATCATGTCTTTGCCCAGTTTGGGGATGGCCAAGTAGCATTTCTTGTTCTTCACATAGAAGAAGGTGTCGTTCTCCTTGTACTGCTTGTAGGTGCTCCACTTACCGGTCTTGTCGGCAGGGCGATACTCGGTCCACTCGTCGCCATTCTTCACAAAGTAACCGCCCACGTAGGGCACAAGTGCTGTGGTCTGTGCCACGAGCGATACGAAACTCACGATGGCAAGCATCGTTGTCAATGATAGTCTTTTGTTCATAGTATTTTGAGTTTTTTGAATTCTTGGGTTTTTGGTTGTCATCCTGTGGGTTCTTTGCTTTTCCCCTTGACTTCAGCCCCTTCGGCTTAACAGCCAAGGCTGACGCCTCAGCTTTGCAACCAAGGCTGACGCCTCGGCTTTGCAACCAAGGCTGACGCCTCGGGCGTCGACCTAAAGGTTCGAGTCAGCGACCTAGAGGTTCACATTCGTTTAGGATGACATACGGTGTGAAGTCTCTCTCTCGCCGTAGGTGCAAATTCACTCGAACTGTTGGCAAACGAGAATTTACATACGGAACGTACCTATGCGTAATTGCTCCATAATAGCGCGATAGTCCTTGTCATTGGTACCGACGAAGAGCATTCTCTTGCCCAGTTTCTTGCACTCAATACGTGCTGTCCCGTCGTAAAGCCATATCCTGTTCTGCGTGTCAATAGTTATGAGTATGGCCTCCTTACTGTCGACATCGGCAGTCTCAATACTGGTATATGTAAGGTCATAGTGCTTACCGTCAAAAGCAACCTGTATGTTGCACTTGTTGTCAAGGCTTATGCGTGCAGCATTGTCTGTCAGTTCAGATTTATCCTTACTTTTAAGTCGTCCGCTCTTCAGGTAATAGAAATTGTACGGATAGGCTGCCGAATGGTCATTCACTGCCTGAATCTTATAACCTCCAGTCCAGTTTCTTTTGTTCTTATCCTTGATGACAATATCATCATTTGTACTCTTCGGGATATATACGATATTGTTGCTGCTTTCAAGAGTGAAATACCTGCTGTCCTCTGATGTCTGCTTGAACTCTGCCCAGACGGTACTCTTCATTCTTGGGCGGTACTCGCGCCAGGTGAAGTTATCGCGCACAAAATAACCATCGTATTCGCCGTGTTCGAGTCTGTGATTTCTATATGTGTAGTAGAGAGCATCTCCTTCGGGGCAAAGTAGATATACGCTCAAAGTGTTGTACACAACCTCCCAATTCCCGTTTTTCTTTCGGTCAACTAAAATCTTGTCATGATAGATTTTGGGAACAGCAACATTACATCTCTTGCTCTTGATATAAAAGAACTTGTCATCCTCCTTGTACTGTTTGTACTCATTCCAAGGCTCCACTTTGTCGGCCGGGCGGAACTCGGTCCACTTCCTGCCGTCCTTTATGAAATAACCACCCTCATAAGTTACAAGTGCTGTGGTCTGTGCCACGAGCGTTACAAAACTTGCAATGGCAAGCATCGCTGTCAATGATAGTCTCTTGTTCATAGTCTTGTATGTTTTATTTTGTATATAAATCCCAATAACGAAAATCGATGTGTACGCCGTTCTTGTGCGACTTGCCTGCAAAGAAGTACTCATCGGTGGTGAAGTGTATGCCGCACGAGTCGCCCGACAGGTCGCTGTTGATGATGATGTTGCATCGTGTGGCAATGTCTCTCTCGCCACCAAAGACATACTCGTTGACTGCTTGCTCGAAGCCGCCACCGCCACCGACGAGGATGCTCATGTGGCAATAGTGGTCGGCGGGGGAGTCGAGCACGCACATCAGTATGCCACCCTCGCCATAGAGCTGCACGAAACGCTTGCCATTGCGCTCGCTCTGCTGTGTCACCTTCAGGTTTCTGTAGGTGTCGCCGAGTTCGAGTTTGAAGAGGAAGCCCAGGTCGGCCAGCATATCCTTGTAGCCTTCTTCGCTCTTAGAGAAACGGTAGAGCACGGCAGGCGTGCCGCCCTGATACTCCTTCTGGTATATTGCCTTGAACGTGGGTGAGTAGCCCTCCTCGTTCCACTTCTCTTGTGGAAGGTGCGTCACGGCATAGAGGCGCGCCACATCTTCGGGGAGGATGATTTCGGATTTTTGGTGGGGATTGTCTTTCACTGCGCCTTTGCCGAAGCCTAACTCATTGACCCAGTCATAGATTACATGCGAAGGCTCGTCCGATAATTCGGGAATGGCTAAGAGGTAGTCTTCAGTCCCGGGAATCTGCACAAACGCGGGCTTTTTCAGCGACTTAATCTGTGCGGCCAGCTGTGCTTGCTGTTCTCCGCTCAGTCTCTCACCAGTTTGGGCGGCCAGTTGGGCAACCTCCTCGTTGAAGCGTTCATATGGGTCATTGCCGCTGGATTGCTGGTCGAAAGAGTATACTTCCGGTTCTTTGCACTCTCCTCTTTCTGTTTCGATGTGTTCCGATGTCCTGCTGAACGAGTAGCTGAACTGCAACTCGCCCGAACTGCCTATGGTGATATTGCCACCATTGCCATGAATCGCCATTGAGGTGAAAATCTCTTTGAAAATCATCATCAAGTCAGAGTTCAGAAGGAGCACCTCTATCGAGTCTCCGTAATCGAGAACCATCAGCGATGCCTTATCACCCACAAAGAGCATTACTTGGACGCCGTTACTACGATTGCAGAGCAACAGGGGAATGCCAAACAAAACCTCGGCTGTGGTGACTTCGTATTTGTCGAGCACCTTATAGATGCTTTCTCGGCCTATGCCATCGGGTGATGCAACGTTGATGAGTCGGAAGTCTTTCTTGTCCAACTTGGCAAATAGGGCATCGGTATTGGTGTTACTGACAATCTCCGCATCCAAATAGTCCAGGAGTTCCAGGTGTGTCATCGTGTCGCACGACACATGCTCTCCTTGAAGCGACTCCAACTCTTCGGAGAATCTGGTTAATCCCGCCCAATCTATCTCTTGTGCTTGCATGGCCATTGCCGAGCATGCGGCCATGATGCATAATATTATCTTTTTCATAATCTATCCGTGTTATACTCAAAATATTATGCCGCCATTGGCAGTAACTTTCATGAAATTCTCATACGATATCCCAGAGACAAAGATGACTATGATATAGTCTGCATCTTCTTTCTCGTTGATGACGAGCACATTCTTGGGGTCGCTGTAAACGATAGAAAGTTCTCCATCGGCTTTATTGAAGGAGTTCAGTTGCATGCCCATCCACTCCTCTTCCTCTTCCAGGAAAGACTGCATGGCCGTCCTGAGTGCCTTATAACTTTCACGGTCGGTCGACATGAATCGGCGCATATACATCACCGAACCCAAGATGTTGTCTACTCCCAATGCCTCCTTGATGTCATCGTCGACGATGGATAGTGCCTGTGAAAGCATTTGCCTGAACATACTCGTAGAGATATAGGCATAGTCAATCTCATTGGATCGGAGTTCCTTGGCCATCTGTTGCATGTATATCTCCACCTCGCTCTTCTCACGCGGCTGTGCCGACTGGGCGAATAGAGCACCCGTGTGGAGCATCAAGGTCGTCAGGGTTAATAAAATGTATCGTTTCATAATTCTCTATTTTTTGTTGGTTCAAGTTTAAGCAAGTTTAGATTGGTCATCACCGATTGCGACAGCGCTTGGTGCGCCTCGCGTGTGTTGTCGCGTGCCGTGTTCATAGCAAACATGATGTCATCATAGGCAGCCATGAAGCACTGCATTGCCTCCTCGGGAGTGTCGAAGGTGTCCTCCTCTTCAGATACCTCGGCAAGCAAGGGCTTATCTTGGTCCTCGGGCAGTGCCAGGAACAGAGCCACGGCCACACCTGCCACGCAGGCGGCGCGAAGGAGGAACGCACCCCATCCTTTTCGGGGAGGAAGAGAGTATCGTGGACGCGTCCCCTCGGCCCCTTCCTCGCGGGGAAGATGCTGTTGGGATTGCATCTCCTCCAGCCCATCGAGCATCGCTTCGAGTCGCTGGGCCGCGCCTTCGGGCAGTTCCACCTCCTCGGGCTCACCGCACAGGGCGATGATGGCCTCCTTATCCTCGCGGAATTCGGTCGGGACCTCGTTCTCGCAAAGATAGCGGTATAGCTCGCGCTCTTCGGCCATCGTCAGTTCGGCGGCGAAGAAGCGTTCTATCCAATCTCTTAGAATTTCCTTTTCCATAGCAAGAACTCCTTATCGTTTATAATATAATTCTCTGAATCTCTTTCGTATGCGCGACAGCATCACCTTCACATTCCCCTCGGTCAGTTCCGTCACCTTGGCTATCTCCTCTATGCTGCTACCCTGCATCTGCATCGTCATCACTCGCTGTTGCCGTTGGGGGAGGGTGGCAAGGAAATGGTTGACAAACTCTTCGGCCTCCTCCCCTTCGACATCTGGCGGAGCATTGGCTTCGGAGATTTCCTCCACAAAGTCCACCTCCTCGTCGCGCGTCCTCATCTTTCGCCATCGGTCGATGCAGATGTTCTTCAGTGCTCTCAGGCAATACTCCTTGGGCGAGGCTAGATTGTCGAGCCGTTCCCTCTGCTCCCACAAGCGCACATACAGGTTTTGCACGGCATCCTCTGCCTCGAACCTATCGCCCAGCATTCTGTATGCTTCGCGATAGAGCATCTGCTGTAGCGGCATATACCGCCTCTTGAATTCTTCGTGCGTCACCTCGTTTTGTGCTTGTGTCGTAATTGCTCTCTACCCCTAAGACGAAGAAAGTGCCGATTAGTTACACAAGAGGTGCAAAAATAATAAAAAAAATAGGATATAATATGGCAAACCCATTTATGGCTGATGAATGGGAGATGCTATATACGCTTGAGACGGTGCCGTATTACTGCTAATGCTTTTCCGCGGAAGCTACTGCGGTATGCCTCGCTAGCTACTGCGGTGTGCCTCGCTAGCTACTGCGGAGCTCCTCGGTAGCTACTGTCTGGACTTTTGTTGGTGCGGAAATGCAGTTGGTGGTGTGGATGATGATTGTTGCAGGTGTGCTGTCGGGCTCTCTGCATTGAACTCCAGGCGCATTCGGCAAAGAAAATTCGGCCTTTTTCTTCATATTCACTTGTTGAGATTTGGCATTTCGCTCAGCTTGCACTAACTTCGCGCTATGCTTTCGATACTGATACCTACATACAACTACGACTGCACGAGACTGGTGGAGGACCTTCACCGGCAAGCCGAGCTTATGGGTATCGACTACGAAATCATCGTGATGGACGATGCCTCGCCCATGCTCGAATGCAAGTTGCAGAACAGGGCGATTGATGCTCTGCCTCATTGTCGCTATGTGGAGCTGGAGGCGAATTTAGGGCGAGCACGTATACGAAACCGGCTGGCCGATGAGGCCCGCTACGAGTGGCTGCTCTTCATGGATGCCGATGCTGAGGTGGTGAGCAATAGCTTCGTAGCCGACTACTTGAAACATCCCGATGCTGATGTGGTGTGTGGTGGGCTGTGCCATGCCGATACGTTGCCTGCACCAGAGGTGAGCTTGCGCTATGCCTATGAGAAACGTGCTGACAAGCGCCGTGCGGCGTGTTACCGCAAAGAGCGCCCCTATGAGCAGTTCGTCACTTTTTGCTTCATGGTGAGGGCTGAGGTGTTTCACAACATACGCTTCGATGACAGCATCACGGAGTATGGGCATGAAGATACGCTCTTCGGTATAGAGCTGGAGCGCAGCGGGGCCCGCATACGGCACATTGATAACCCGATGCGACAAGGGGGAATCGAGACTAACGAGGAGTTCTTGGAGAAGACACGTGCCGCACTGCGCAATCTCGCTTCGATGGAAGATAGCATGCAGGGGCATTCATCGCTGTTGAAACTTTATGGTCTGTTGCGCAGCCTCAGAATGGAGGGTTGTGTCGCCCGATGGTTTGCCCGCAGCGAGCGTGCCATCACGCAGCGCCTCGTAGGTGAGAAACCGTGCCTGGGGTTGTTCTTCCTCTATAAGTTGGGATACTTTGCAAAACTGAAAGTCGGGAACTGAGCAGCGAGTGGGTTGCCGTCCGGATGGCTCTCTTTAGCCCTCGACTCTTTCAAACCAGTACAAACTAATAAGGGGCTCTTCACAGAGGCCCTTATTAGATTCAATAGGTATTAGTTTTAAGGTAAAAAGATTGATTAAGGATAACGCTGCAAAGTTCAAGCTTTTTTTTGTATCTGCAAAGCTTTTTTACATGTCGTGCAACATGTATATGGGCATTTTTGCGAAAAATCTAACAAAATGATAATAAAAAAGGGGAGAGCGTAGGCTCTCCCTCTTTGTTTTGTGAACAAATGTTAACCCTACACTCATCCGAAGAACAGGGCATGGGAATTGTCGTATAGTTGGGCTGCTACGGCATCGGCGGGTAGCTGGTATAGCTCAGCTAATTTATCCGCTACGCGGGCCACATAGGCGCTCTCGTTTCGCTTGCCGCGATGGGGGGTGGGGGCGAGGTAGGGCGAGTCGGTTTCGACGACGAGACGTGTGAGGGGAACTTCGCGTAGAGCCTCGGGGAGGGTCGACTTTTTGAAGGTAGCCACACCATTGATGCCCAACATGAAACCCGGGAACTGGAGTAGGGCATGGGCCTCGTCGGCAGTGCCAGTGAAGCTATGGAACACGCCGCGCAGCGGGCTGTCTTTATAGTGTGAGATGAGAGCGTGCAATTCAGCAAAGGCCTCACGCGAATGGATGATGATGGGGAGGTCGTACTCGAGCGCCCAACCGATCTGCTCTTCGAACGCTTTCAGTTGCTCGTGCTTGTAGGTCGTGTCCCAGTAAAGGTCAAGGCCTACCTCACCGATGGCAATAAAGGGTGCATGGACAGCCTCGCCACACATGGAGGCATCGAGCAGAGGCTTCATCTGCTCCAACACTTGGCGATAGTCCTCCTTCACTTCGGTCGGGTGAAGTCCTATTGTGGGGTAACAGAGGTCGGGGAACTCGGCACATACCTGCAGCATGGGCTTGATGGACGCCATGTCTATGTTTGGCATGACGATATGAGTGATTCCAACCTCGCGGGCACGGGACATCACCTCAGCGCGGTCGGCATCAAATTCCTCGGCGAAGAGGTGGCTATGGGTATCGATGAGCTTAAACATCGCGTTCCATGAGATTGGCCATGAACTGAGCCAATACAGCTTTCTGCTTGGCGCTTACACTGAGAGCCTCGAGCTCGGCCTTGGCAAGGCTGTAGTAATGCTCCTCGATGGTACGGCTCTTCTCGGGCAGGCCCAGTGCTGTATAGATGGCTGTGACGGCAGCAATCTTCTCCTCGGGATCAATGTCGGCTGCTGTGGCCCAATAGTCGAGTTGGGCACGCTGCTCCTTGTCGGCAAGTCGCAGTGCGTTGATGTAGAGGTAGGTCTTCTTGTTGCACAGGATGTCGCCGCCAATCTTCTTGCCGAATACCTTGGGGTCGCCATATACATCGAGATAGTCGTCGCGCAGTTGGAAAGCCAAGCCGATGCACTCGCCCAAGCGGTAGAGATGCTCGGCATCTTCCTTTGTGGCATCACCGAGGATGGCGCCTATCTTGAGCGCACAGGCAAGGAGTACGGAGGTCTTGAGGCGTATCATCTCGATGTACTCGGGTTCGGTAACGTCGGTGCGAGTCTCGAAATCCATGTCATATTGTTGTCCTTCGGCAATCTCTATCGAAGTCTTATGGAATGTACCCATCACTTCGCGGAAGTGGGCGTCACTGACGCGCGACATATACACATCGGCCAAGCTGAGCATTACATCGCCTGAGAGAATGGCCGTGTTGGCATCCCAGCGCTTGTGTACGGTAGGCTTGCCTCGGCGTACGTCGGCATGGTCCATGAGGTCGTCGTGAAGGAGGGTGAAGTTGTGGTATATCTCAAGTGCCAAGGCGGGGTCGAGAATCTGCTCCACATCGTCGCGGTACATGTTGTAGGCCATGAGCATCATGGCGGGGCGTATGCGTTTGCCGCCGAGCGAAAGGATGTACTTGACGGGCTCGTAGAGGTTCATGGGCTCGTGCGCATAGTCGAGCTGTTCGATATGGGCGTTTACCTTGTCGAGGAGTTGTGAGAAGGCGTAGGGCATAGCTTAGAGTTTGATGTTTTGAATTGGGTGTAAAAAAAAAAGAGGCTACGTGACGCAGCCTCTTTCGATATGTTGTTGAGATTAGTTGCTCAAACGGAATGTCACGGGAAGTGTGAAGCGTACGCGTACCTTCTTACCACGCTGCTCACCGGGCTTCCACTTAGGCATGGTTGATACCACACGGAGAGCTTCCTTGTCGAGGTAGGGGTTAACGGGCTTAACAACTGTGGGGTCTACGATAGAACCGTCAGAGTTAACCACGAACTGCACGATAACACGACCTTGGATACCCTGCTCCTGACAGATGGTGGGGTACTTGATGTTCTTCTGGAGATACTTCATCAACTCGGCCATACCACCGGGGAACTCGGGCTGCTGCTCTACTACCTGGAAGATTTCTTCTTCTTTCTCAACCTCTTCAACTACGATGGGCACATCGTCAGTAATTTCAACGAACTCTGCCTGGTCCTCAGCTGAAACGATGGTGGTCTCCTCAATCTCTGCATCGTCTTCTACGATGTTGAGCACCTCAGCCTGTGTAACGGCTTGGGGAGGGGGAGGTACGGTCTTCTTCTCAGGCATGGTGATGGGAACTACTTCTTCCTCCAATACGATGTCGCCGGCATCAACAATCAAGCCGCCATCGTCTTCTTTCTCGTATTGCGTCCATTCGAACGCTACAAAGTGGCCAGCCAAAACGAGGATAAAACCAATCAAAACCCACGTGAGCTTTTTGTTTTCCAAGTTGGCTCTTTCTGATTTTTTAATTTCCATAAATTTATGTTTTTATTTACTATATTTTCCGTAGTGTCTGCAAAAGTAATACTTTTTTCTTTAGTCAGCACAAAAAAAGTTTGTTTTTTTATAACCGAAAGAATTTTTCGTTTTTTTTATTCAGGTTTTTCGGCTTTCTGTACACCTTCTTCTATAAAAAGTTGTATATTTGCAGTAAAACCACGAACCTATAAAAATAGAGATACTCGATGAAACGAGCCCTTACGTATCTATTTATTATACTATGTAGTACGGCGCTGCTCCACGCACAAGATGCGGGGGCGGCATTCCAGTTTCTTCAACTGCCGGTATCGTCGCATGCTGCTGCTTTGGGTGGTGACAACATTACCATCGCTGAAGATGATGCTGAGCTCTCCTATCATAACCCTGCGCTGCTGACCAATGCCAGTGGACGTATGTTGAGCCTTAGTTACATGAACTACTTGCAGCGCACCAATACCGTAGGAGCTGGATACACGATGGAACTGGGTGAACGCTCTATCTTGGGGCTAAAGGCGCAGTACCTTGACTTTGGAACAATGAAGAATACCGATGCCGAGGGAAATGTTATAGGAAACTTTTCGGCCAAGGATATGGTTCTCATGGGTACATATAGCTTTGACTTCTCAGAACGCCTGACGGGTGGTGTGAGCGGTAAGTTTATCTACTCAAATTATGAGCAGGTCTATTCGTTGGCTTTGGGTGTGGACCTTGGACTCAACTATTACAATGCCGATAACATGTTTTCGGTGTCTCTTGTGGCACGTAATCTTGGAGGACAGGTGAAGTCGTTTGATGAGACACAAGAACCTCTTCCTTTCAACCTTCTGGTTGGTGTCAGTAAAGGATTCTCTCATGCTCCTATACGTCTCTCGTTGACTTTGACGGACCTGCATAAGTGGCAGGTCGAGGACTTCTACAACTCGAGTGACGACTCATGGGGAGATATCCTGTTGAAGCATTTTATCGTTGGTGCAGATATATTCCCTACTTCGTATACTTACGTCTCGTTGGGCTATAATCTGTTGTTGCGCAGCGAACTGAAGAGCGGTGTGAAGCGTTCGATTGAAGGACTTTCTGCCGGTGCTGGCTTGCAGGTGAAGAAAATCAAGGTGGGCGTGTCATATGGTAAGTACCACGTGGCAGCTTCGTCATTGATGATGAACTTTGCCATTGTGCTTTAATTATAGTTTTTAGAGTTTGAACATCACAAATCATAAGTCATAATGAAAAAGATTACTATTGCCATCGACGGCCATTCTTCGTGCGGAAAGAGCACCATGGCCAAGGACCTTGCCCGAGAGATTGGGTACATATATATAGATAGCGGTGCCATGTACCGTGCAGTTACCTATTATTGCCTACAGCACGAACTCTTCACCGAAGACAATGTGAAACTCGATGAATTGCAGGCTGCCATGCCTGACATACACATCAGTTTCCGCCTCAATGCAGAGGGACGTCCCGAAACCTATCTCAATGGCGAGTGCATCGAGAAGGAAATACGTGGTATGGCCGTGTCGTCACGTGTGAGCCTCATTGCGACTATTGGTTTTGTACGTGAAGCCATGGTGACCCTGCAACAGGAGATGGGCAAGGAGAAGGGTATCGTAATGGATGGCCGTGATATAGGCACTACGGTGTTCCCCGATGCCGAACTGAAAATCTTTGTTACTGCCAGTGCTGAGGTACGCGCCCAACGTCGCTATGATGAACTGCGCGCTAAAGGCGAAGAGGCTTCTTATGAGAGCATTCTGGAGAATGTGAAAGAGCGTGACCGTATTGACAGTGGACGTGCTATCAGCCCCTTGCGTAAGGCAGATGATGCCATAGAACTCGATAATAGTTGTATGACCATCCCCGAGCAGAAGGCTTGGCTGATGGAGAGATTCGGCGAAGTGACAAAGTAAAGGAGATTTCCAATCCCTCCTTCATAGAGGGGCTTACATGCATCGTGAATAACAGATAACAAATACCCCGTACAATCTAGCGGATTCCCTATAAAGGGAGATGCCGGTAAGAGAGTTGCGGGACTTCAAGGAATCATGATTAACGTAGAGATTGACGAACATTCAGGCTTCTGCTTTGGAGTGACCACCGCCATTCGCAAGGCCGAAGAGGAACTCCAGAAAGGGGCTCCCCTCTACTGCCTGGGCGATATTGTACACAACGGCATGGAGTGTGAGCGCTTGCGCGAGTTGGGGCTTATAGCCATTGACCATGAACAGTTCGGAGAACTGCACGGTGTGCGCGTGCTTCTGCGTGCTCATGGTGAACCTCCCGAAACCTACGACCAAGCCCGTAGGCAAAGCATCGAGCTCATCGACGCCACTTGCCCCGTGGTACTCAACATTCAGAAGCGTATCAAGCAGGAGTATGCCACTCCATCTGACACTCCTAAGCAGATTATCATTTACGGGCAGAAGGGACATGCCGAAGTGTTGGGCCTTGTAGGGCAGACGGAGGGAACAGCCATTGTCATAGAGAGCATTAAAGAGATAGAGCGCATTGACTTCACGCGCGACATTTATCTTTATTCGCAAACCACCAAATCGCTCGATGAGTTCCGCCTCATTGTAGAGACTATCAAGCAACGTATAGCTCCCGAAGTGGAGTTTCGCTACTACGATACTATTTGTCGTCAGGTGTCGAATCGCCTTGATAACATACGCCGCTTTGCTTCCTCGCATGACCTTATCTTTTTTGTGTGTGGAAAGAAGAGCAGTAACGGCAAGGTGCTTTATCAAGAGTGCCTCAAGGCCAATCCCAACTCTTTCCACATTGAGGGTAGTCACGAGATTGACTTTACTCTCATCCGAGACGGACAGTCGGTGGGCATTTGCGGTGCTACCTCTACGCCCAAGTGGCTCATGGAGGAGTGCAAGCAAGCTTTGTTGAAATTGACAAATCATAACTAATAAAATCATATCATGGCAAGAAAAATCAATTGTATCGGTATTCTTACCTCGGGCGGTGACGCCCCAGGCATGAATGCTGCTATTCGTGCCGTCACCCGTACGGCTATCTTCAACGGGATTAAAGTGAAGGGTATCTATCGTGGATACAAGGGATTAATTACTAATGAAATCACAGATTTCAAGACAGAGAACGTAAGTAATATAGTGCAACGAGGTGGCACCATTTTGAAGACTGCTCGTTGTCCAGAATTCAAGACCGAGGAGGGGCGTGCTCAGGCGTGGAAGAATATCTGCGATCACGAGATTGATGCACTCATTGTTATCGGTGGCGATGGTTCGCTCAGTGGTGCACGCGTGTTGGCGCAAGAGTTTGACCTCCCCTGTATCGGTATTCCTGCTACAATTGACAATGACCTCTATGGTACAGACACTACACTCGGTTACGACACTGCGCTCAATACCATTGTAGAGGCTATTGATAAGATTCGTGATACAGCCAACTCGCATGAACGTATTTTCTTCGTTGAGGTAATGGGGCGCGATGCTGGTTTCCTTGCCCTCAACAGCGCTATCGCTTCAGGTGCCGAGGCTGCCATTATTCCCGAACACCTTACCCAGGAGGACCAACTGGCGACATTTATCCAGAATGGTATGCGTAAATCAAAGAATAGTAGTATTGTCCTCGTTTCTGAGAATCCAGAGTTGGGTGGGGCTATGCACTATGCTGAGCGTGTACACAATGAATTTCCTCAGTTCGATGTGCGCGTATCCATCCTCGGACACCTACAGCGTGGTGGTCGCCCCACTGCTCATGACCGCATCATTGCGGGTCGTATGGGTGCAGCCAGTATCGAGGCTCTGCTCGATGGCCAGCGTAACGTGATGATTGGTATCCGCAACGATGAAATCGTGTACGTACCCTTCAATACGGCCATCAAGAAGGACAAGCCCATCGACAATCACCTGATGCATGTGTTGCACATGTTGTCGATCTGACGATGAGTGGTTTCCAACTGTCTGTCTGTCACAATTGTCACACACAACGAAAGAGGGCACCCCGATCGGGATGCCCTTCTTTATTATCTAATTTGGGGTTAAAACCCTGCAATTAATTGCAGCTACTTTAGTTTGTATAAATTTTATGTTTTGCTTTGTCATTGCTTTTCCCTTCGGCCAGCGACCTAAAGGTTCTGAGCGACGCGAAGAAACGTGTTCGCCGCCCGTAGGGGCTAAAGGCAATCTCGCAAATGTCTCTTGTAAAAGTCCCAGCGCGGAATCCTTCCGACACTACGTTCTGTCAGGATGACAAAACTTTAGTTTTGTTTCTAAAACTATGGACTTCTAGTCCATTAGTGGTTTATTATAATGTGTATGGAGTTCTCGGTGGGGGGGGAGCCCCGTCCAATCAGTCGTTCAGCAGCTCTTCGATAAACTTGTTCAGCTCCTCATCGAGTCCAGCCATCAGGCCCTTCTTCACCAGCAGTGTGTCGTCATCTACGAGGAGCAGGTCGGTGATGGTCTCACGCTCCTCATCCACAAGAACAAAAGAGTAGGGCATCCATACAGCCAAGCGCTCGAGCTCTCCCTCTTCGTTTGCTGTCTCGATGGCTGCCGTGAGGTCCTCGGTGACTGCATCGTAGAACGTGTCGGGTGCATAGCTCTTCCATTCCTCGACAGTTGCAGTAGCAATCTCCTCATCATTGTCATTGAATATAGACAATACGCCACTCTCTCTTCGGGGCTGAAGATAAAAGTCCGTCGATACCAGTTGGTCTTCTTCGCCTGAGTAGATTTGTGCTATTTTCTGTAATGCTTCGCTGAGCGCAGCTGCTGATGAGGGAGTCAAGTTCATAGTGTTCGTCGTTTTTGTTTAGCAAATGTAAGTAATTTTTCCGAATTACGTTCGCTTTGGCATATTATTTTTGTTCAAAAAACCGAATTAGACACTTTTGTAGCCGTGTTGGTCAGGGAAAAGAAGGTCGGTCTTATTGAGGTTACTTAATCATCGACTCTCGCTACAGTACGTATGTTGTTGAGCTTCTTCAGGTTGTCGCAGATGACCTTGATGTCGTCCACGTCGTGTACGCGCAGGCGGATGGTGCCGTCGAAGATGCCGTCGTGGGCCTCGATGAGGATGCGCTCCATGTTGACGTTGAGCTCGCGGGAGATGATGTTGGTGATCTGGTTCACCACGCCCACGCCATCGATACCTTTGATGTTTAGTGATACAGAGAAGTGGAGTAACTTATGCGTACTCCATTGGGCTGCTACAATGCGGTTTCCGTAAGCGGCCTTGAGCTTGGTGGCCTTGGGACACTTGCGCTGGTGGATGACGATTTGTCCGTCGTCGTCGATGAAGCCCAAGACATCGTCGCCAGGGATGGGGTGGCAGCAGTCGGCCATGCGGTAACTGCTTTGTAGGGTTTCATCGGTGAGGATAAGCGGACGTTTCTTGTCAATATTCTGGGCCTCATTCTGAGTTGAAAGCTGCGGGGTGGGTGTTGAGGTTTCTTCCTTCTTGCTGTTGCGGAATAGACGGCCAAGGATGTTGGTCGATGAGGAGTTTCCTTTGAGTGCATTGCGCTCTGCATCGCCAAGAGTTATGGAACCCTTACCTATAGCAACGAGCAGTTGGTCATAGTCGGCAAACCCGTGCATACGGCACAGGCGGGCTATATTGTGCACGTCAAGCGTGATGTTCTCGCGCTCCACAAGTTCAGAGATGATTCGTTCTCCCTCCTTGTGCGCGGCGCGCTCTTCGCGGCGCAATATTGCTTGTATCTTACTCTTGGCTTTGGCTGTAGTGACCATAGAGAGCCACTCAGATTTAACATTCAATGTCTTTGAAGTGAGTACCTCTACTTGGTCGCCGCTTTGTAATACATGGCTCATGGGCACGAGCTTATGGTTTACCTTGGCACCGATGCAGTGGGTACCGAGTACCGAGTGTATAGAGAATGCAAAGTCAAGCGCCGTACACCCCTGAGGCATGGTCTTGATTTCGCCTTTAGGCGTGAAGACGAATATTTCAGAAGAGTAGAGGTTGAGCTTGATGGCGTCAAGGAAGTCCATTGCGTCAGGTTGGGGATCGTCGAGAATCTCCTTGATGGCCAAAATCCATTTGTTCAGATCCACCTCTTCCTCCTCGACATATCCGCGCTCCTTGTATTTCCAATGGGCTGCTACACCTTGTTCGGCTATATCGTTCATGCGTTGGCTACGTATCTGTACCTCTACCCACTCTCCATGATTGCTCATGAGTGTCATGTGTAAGGCTTGGTAGCCATTTGTTTTGGGTTGGTTCACCCAATCGCGGAAACGGTCGGGGTGATTTCTGTATAGACTTGAGAGGGCAATGTATATATTGAAGCATTCATTGGCCTCTTCTTTGGGATTCTTAGGTTCGAAGATAATGCGCACTGCAAGGATGTCAAATATCTCGTCAAACGCAAGATGTTTAGTTTGCATTTTGCGCCATATGGAGTAGGGAGATTTGATGCGTCCGGATAATGTGTATTTTACTCCCATCTCATCAAGTTTGGTTTTGATGGGAGCTGTGAAGTTTGCAAAAAGTTTCTCGCGCTCTTCCTGCGTTATCTCCAACTTCCTTTCGATGGCTGCATACTCCTCAGGATGCTCGTGTTTGAAGCTGAGATTCTCCAGCTCCATTTTTATCTTGTTTAGTCCGAGACGGTAGGCTAAGGGCGCATAGATATAGAGCGTCTCGCCTGCAATCTTATACTGCTTGTTGGGAGGCATGTGCTCAAGAGTACGCATATTGTGCAGGCGGTCGGCTATCTTGATAAGGATAACACGGATGTCCTCTGACATGGTGAGGAGCAACTTCTTGAAATTCTCGGTTTGTGCCGAAGCCTTATCGCCAAAAATACCGCCTGAGATTTTTGTCAGTCCGTCGACAATCTGTGCTATCTTGGGACCGAAAAGGTTAGAGATATCCTCTACAGTATACTCTGTATCTTCTACCACATCGTGTAATAGGGCGGCGCAGATGGACGTGGAACCCAAGCCGATCTCCTCGTTTACAATACGTGCTACGGCAATGGGGTGCAGTATGTAGGGCTCACCCGAGTTGCGTCGAACACCCTTGTGTGCATGCTTTGCAAAATTGAAAGCACGGGTGATGATGTCGACCTTCTTACGATGTTTAGAGGATAAGTAGCTGCTTATCAGTTCTTGGAAGGCATCGTTGATGAGTTTCTCTTCAGAAAGTTCTTTGTCGGAGTTCATGATGTTTCTTATCTCGGATAGATCTTCAATGTTTTACCTGCCACAATGTTGCTGCTCTTCAGACCATTCCAACGCTTTAGGTCAGTTATGGTTACTCTGTACCTGCGAGCAATGGTCGATAGCGTCTCACCACTGCGTATCTTATGGATAACAAAACCTGTGTTGTTTACTTGATTCTTGAGTTCCTTTACCTTCTCAGCCGAGAAGTACTTCTCGCGCTCGTAGTTGTAGATTGAGTCGCCCGAGAGTATGAAATCTCGTATTTTGTCTTCGGGGAGGCGTAACGAGTTGGGTTGGAACTTTCCTGGGATGACATTCTCTTTGTATTGCGGGTTGAGTCCACGGAGTGTCTCTATGTCAATGTTACATACCGCAGCAATCTGGTCGAAGTGGAGCAGGCGGTTTATCATGATAGTGTCGGTTGCCAAAGGCAACTTGCTTTCCATGGGGCAGATACCATGTTCCGCATGATAAGTCATGATGTAAGTGGCTGCGATGAAAGCTGGTAGATAACCACGTGTCTCACGGGGAAGATACCAATAGATGTCCCAAAACTCGGTCTTCCCTCCCGAACGGTAAATGGCCTTATTTACGTTGCCTGGTCCGCAGTTGTAGGCAGCAATGGCAAGACTCCAATCTCCAAAACGGTTGTAGAGCGCACGTAGGTATTTGGCTGCTGCCCAAGATGCTTTTTCGGGGTCGCGACGGTCATCGACAAGGCTATTCTGTTTCAGTCCGTAGAGCTTGCCTGTGCTGTACATGAACTGCCACAAGCCGGTGGCTCCCACACGCGATACGGCTACGGGGTTCAGGGCCGACTCTACCACGGGAAGATACTTCAACTCGTTGGGTATGCCATGCACATCAAGAGCCTGCTCGATGAGGGGTTCGTAATACTCCATCATGCCCAACATGTACGACACCTGATGGCGAAGCTGCGAGGCATAGCGGTTGATATGCGACTTCACGATCTGGTTATATACCATCGGTACCACACAGGGTAAGTTGGCCAGGCGGTCGTTGTATACCGTGTCGCTGAATACGGGATTGGTGGCGGTCGATGTGCAGGTGGTATCCACCATCAGGTAGGTTTGTGCATACCAACTATTGAGCAAGCTGTCCAACTCACCTGACATACTTTCAAGTACTACGAGTGAATCATCCTCAATCTTGCTCCATTCTTCAGGAATAGGAGTGCGTTGAACCTTTATAGGCGCTTCCTCTACTTCCGTTTCTATAGTTTCTGCAACTATAGTGTCTTGTATGGTCGGTGTGGCTGCCGGGAGAATTACATTGTTCTCTTGTGGGGCATTTGTTTGTTGCACTCCTCTGATAGGGAGTATCTTTCCTGAGCATCCGCACAACACACACAGCGCAGATAAGGTTATATATATTGCTTTCTTCATTTCTTGTTAATCGTTATTCTTTTTTGTGTCAAGGTGGCCGCTAAGGATAATGACAATCTCGCCACGCGGCTCTGTCTGAGTGAAGTGGGTGATTACTTCAGTCAGTGTGCCACGCACGGTTTCTTCGTGTAGCTTGGATATCTCACGGCATACAGCAACTTCTCGCTCAGCGCCGAAGTATTCGGCAAATTGAGTGAGGGTCTTTACCAAGCGGTAGGGTGATTCGTAGAATATCATCGTACGATGCTCTTCTTGGAGGGAGAGCAAACGGGTTTGGCGTCCCTTCTTCTGTGGTAGGAATCCCTCGAAGCAAAAACGGTCGTTAGGTAATCCCGAAGAGACTAAGGCGGGAACAAATGCCGTAGCGCCAGGTAAGCATTGTACCTCAACTCCATGTCGTACGCATTCGCGCACGAGCAGAAAACCTGGGTCGCTGATAGCTGGTGTTCCTGCATCAGAAACAAGGGCTATTGTCTCGCCTGCTAACATACGTTGTACGAGAGGCTCTATAGTCTTGTGCTCATTGAATTTGTGGTGCGATTGCAGCGTGTTCTTTATTTCGTAATGTTTGAGCAGGATTCCGCTTGTACGTGTGTCTTCTGCCAAGATGAGGTCAGCCTCTTTCAATATGCGTATGGCGCGAAAGGTCATATCCTCCAAGTTCCCTACCGGTGTGGGAACTACATATAATCGTCCTGTACTCATTGCTTCAAATTCATTTTATACATGTTGGTCTCCTTGCGTTCGAAACCTACCGATTGGTACAGCCCGTTAGCCGCTATTCGTTTGGGATTCGAAGTTAGGTATACTGTATCAATTCCTTCTCTCTTGCAAAAGTCTATGGCGTGCTCTACGAGTACGCGGCCCAAGCCATAACCACGCAATGCTTCATCGATTACTACATCCTCAATCCAAGCCTTACTACCCGTAGGACTGACATATATTCCCACGGTAAGCATGCCTGCCATCTTTTCTTCGTTAATTAGGAAAAACAGTTTTGTGCATGGTGAACCCAACAGTTTCAGATAGTCCTCTGGGCTAAATGCTATACTACGTGTCGTGAGTTGATTCGTTAAGCGGCATACAGCCTCATAGTGCGACTCATCGTATGTTGTTGGCGAGAGTATCGTGGTATTCATGAGTGGGTTGAGTGCAATATGCTTAGTCTACAAACTTAATCTTGCTCAAATCTCTCGGCTTAGCTTCGGGAGTCTCGTCGGGATATCCCACACCGAGTACATAGCGCAAGCGGTATCCTTCGCTGAAACCCAGTTTGTCGAGATAGGGCTTGGCTTTTTCGTTAGTAGCGAGGAACTCTGATGGACCTACCATGACGCATGTGCCAAGGCCAAGCTCTTGTGCCGCCAAGCACATGTTCTCGCCCATAAGTCCTACGTTGATAAGTGTCATGCCCAGATGATCGTCAGGGCATGCTACGGCGATGAGTGCTGTGGCATTGCGGAAAGCATTACGGAATCCTGGTTCGTCACTTTTGGCAAAGAAGGGCATATCTACCTTCATCAGTTCGGTAACCTCGTTCAGATAGTTTGGGTCATCCACAATGCGTACTTCCCACTGCTGCTTGTTCATGGCGTTGGGAGCATTCACGCCACATACGGCAATCTGCTCCAGCAAGGTGCGGTCTACGGGGGTGTCTTTGTATTGACGGATTGAACGTCGTGCCATGATGGCGTCAATTACGGGAGTCTCACTCTGTGTCATATCTGCTTTTTCTGGTTGGCAGCTGCTTGTCATTAATGCAAGGCCTATAGCTGCAATGGATAAGATCTTGTTTGTAATCTTCATATGTATGCTGTTTTACTTCTTGTTCGAGGGATAAGGGCTTTATCTCCAATGAACTTTTTTCGAGTGTAAAAGTAACCTTATTTTCTGTAATGGCAAAATAAGGGTGTGAAAAAGTGGATGGCCCCTCAGCAAAAACGAAGTATTGCAAAAATTTTGTTCGCACCTTTCAATAGAAAAAAAGAGCAAGGAGATTTTTTCAAAACTCTTTGCCCTTTACTATAGTTTATTGAAACTTTCTTGGACTTTATCCTTTTGCTGCGATGCGCTCCAATGACTGGTATACCTGCATCAAACCACGGGGAACGTGGAAACATCCCTTCCACTTGCCACCCTTCAGGGTAAGCAACACCTCGCCTTGGCGGTTGAGATAGCCGAACCATTCGGGGTATTCGGGATCCATGAAGTGGCTCCACACGTAGTCGTGGATGCGCTCAAACCATGCCAAGCACTCGGCATTACCGGTGAGCTCGTAGCCCTTGATCATAGTGATGAGAGTTTCGATGTGCACCCACCACAGCTTCTGATCCCACTCGAGTTGCTGGAGTGGACGACCCAAGCGGTCCATGAAGTAGAAAATACCTCCATACTGCTTGTCCCAACCATACTCGACTTCGGCCAAAGCTATCTTCACGGCTTTCTCTATCAAGGCTTGGTCGCCAAGGCGCTTACCAAGGTCCATGATGAACCACATAGCTTCGATGGCATGACCAGGATTGAGCAAGCGACCATCCATACAGTCTACCATCTCATTATTGGTACCCAAATGCTCGACGATAAGACCCAGCTCAGGACGGTAGAATACGTCCATCACTTCATGCACACAGGTCTCGATCGTCTTGTCGAGGAACTCCTTGTCCAAGAGGGGCTCAATCTCGAGCGCTACGTTACACAGAATCATGGGTAGGGCGAAACTCTTCAGAGAACGGGCACCGGGTGATGCCTTTGACCAACGGCCCTTGGGATTGTCAACCTTGGAAAGCACGATATCGAAAGTTTTTTTTGCTATCTCAGCATACTCTTTGCTACCTGTGGCAAGAGAAAGCTGCCCGAAAGCGATGACGGCAAACGTGTAGGAGAAGATGTTGTAAGGCTCCACAAGTGGGTGCCCTTCTCTATCAAGGGCGAAGTACCAGTTGAGGTTACCATCGTGCCCATACTTCTTCAAGAACTCGGCACCTTGGATAGCCGCATCGAGCCATTCTTGGCGCTTTTCAACCTTGTTGTATAGGGTGGAGAGCATCCATACCTCACGGCCCTGAAGCCAAATGAACTTGTCGGTGTCAAAGACCTCTCCATCACGTTCGAGGCAGGTGAAGTAACCACCAAACTCATGGTCTATACTCTTTTCCATCCAGAAGGGCATTACTCTGTCAAGGAGTTCGCTCTTGTACTGCTGTGCTAATTGCTTGAAATCAATCATATTTAATTAATTCTGAATTGTAAGTTATTAATCGGTGGTAGTACTATTTCTTGAAATAAGCGCCTATAGAGAGCAGCCATGCTACGGTGATGCTCACCACCATACCGATAGCTCCGAATAGGAGGAAGTTGGCTGTGGTGTACTCGCTCATCCAGAATACGACTGCTTCGCCAGCTACGAAACCTGCCAATGCGGCATTGCCCTTGACGCGTTTCATGAATACGGCGATGAAGAATAATCCGCCCAAACCGCTGGTAAGTAAGCCCAAAGCTTCGTTGAAGAAGTCGAGGAACGACTGGATGTTCCATGTAGCCATGAACAGGGCGAGGGCCAAGCCTATCAAACCGCTCACTACTGATGCCCAACGAGCCACGACAACGAGCTGTGAGTCAGTGGTGGCGCGGAAGCGCTTCCAGAAGTCGATAGAGAAGGCAGTAGCGACACTGTTGATGTTACTCGAGATGGTACTCATTGTGGCGGCAAAGATAGCAGCGATGAGTGCACCTGCAACACCTGCGGGCATCTGGCTCATCATGAAGAAGGGGAAGATGGCGTCGGACTGTCCCATGGTAACATCAAGCTCTGCAGGGTGGGTCTTGTAGAAGGTGTAGAGGCCCGTACCAATCATATAGAAGGCCACGGATACGAACACGCTCATCACACCATTGACCAGGATACCACGTCCTGCCGACTTCTCATCGGGAGTGGTGAGGTAGCGCTGGATGACAGTCTGGTCTGAGGTATACGATATAAGGTTATTGGCCAACCCACCGATGATGATAACCCACCACGTAGCTTGCGACCATGAGTTGCTCCAATCGAAAAGGCGTAACTTGTCATTCTCCAGGGCAATATCGATACAGCCCATCACACCACCCTCAGTGCCTATGGCAAGGTATACCACGGCAAAAATCGCACCACACACGAGAATCAAGCCCTGCACTACATCGCCCCAGATGACAGCCTCTACGCCACCCATGGTGCAGTAGATGATGGTCACCAGGCCCATGAGCACGATACACAGGTAAATGTCAATACCAGTCACAGCAGTGAGGGCCAGTGATGGAAGGTAGAGTACGATGGCCATGCGCACAATCATGAAAATGCTGAAAAGTGCCGAGGCCAAGAGACGTGTGAAGAGGTTGAAGCGCTGCTCAAGAATCTCATAAGCACTGGTCACGTTAAGCTTGCGGAAATAGGGCAAGTAATACTTGATGACGGGGAAACTGATGAGCAAAATCATCCACAACATGGGATAGTAAGTCCAATCAGTAGTATAGGCCTTAGCAGGGATAGTCATGTAGGTGATGGCCGAGAGCATGGTGGCGTAGATGCTGATACCTGCCGCCCACCAAGGGATGCGACCGCCACCCTTGAAGAAGTCGTCGGCACCGTTCTCCTTACGCATGAAATATATTCCCATGCCGAGCATGCCGAGGAGGTAGAGGGCAAGGACGGTCCAATTGAGCCAACCGAAGCGTTTTTCATTGGTCACCTCTACGTGTGACACATCAGTGCTGCGTATGCCGGGCATCAACTCGCCGCCGCTATAGCTCCAACCCTTGCCATTGGTCTCTGTGGTGAGGCAAGCACCAGCACGAGCTAAGAGACTGTCGCCGGGGAGCAGACCCCATGAGTCGGTGATGGTGTGGTAGGTGAGCACATCGCTACGGAAACGGTACCACTCAGGTTGATGGCGTAAGTAGAGGCTGTCTTGTTGGCCTGTGATGGCACTGAGGAAGATGTCGTGGTCTACACCACCAAAGAAGAGTACATGGCTGTAGCCCATCGGGCTGCAAGTGCTGCCCACGATAGCTTGTATCTGTTGAGTACGAATCTCATCTATCTCATTATCAATCCATGCCATTGTGGGTGCGGTGCGCTTCCATTGTGCACTGCCCTTCTTGAGGTCAGCGATGGGGGTATACACTCCGTCAGTGTATACCTTGGCTTCTTGTCCGTCAGTTTTGGGCTGATAACCTCCAAAGACGAAGAGGGCATATCCTTTAGCTGTGTTTTGCACTGCTACGCAGGGTTGTAAACGACATGCATCGGGAAGGGTAGCGACTATGCTCCACGTTTTTCCATTGCAAGGGAAGGGTAGGGCATATACATCCTTGTTGGGTACACCATTACATTGTCCTCCAGCTACCCAAAGCATGCCATCATAGTAGGTGGAAGCAAAGTTGTCGAGCGCTTGGGGTAGTAAGGCTATGGGAGTAGATGTGCCGTCTGTAGCGTTGATGAACTCGCACTCACTGAGCGAACCGTCTGCATTCATGCCGCCAAGATACACGACACCGCCAGGTACTTGTACGCTGGCTCCATAGGCCTTGGAATAGTACACCTTTTGCCCACCATCGGCACAGGGTACGTCAGGGAAGTTACATCCTCCATAGGTGGATAGCTCTCCCTTAATCCAACCGGCATAGTGTCCCGATATGGCATCCTTCATAGGTGTTGCGGGAGTCACTGAAACACGGTTCTGTGCCATGCAGAGCGTAGTACAGAAGAGGAGTAATAACGATAGAGTTCTCTTCATGATTTTCATAGAAATAGTGATTGTTAATCTGTGTGTGAATTATTTGCAAATTTACGTTCTTTTTGGTAATGTACCAAGCAAGCGACTATAAAAAAGCTTCTACCGGCGAAATCGCTTCGGCGGCAGAAGAAAAGAAATGGCATTATTAAGAAAAACAGAACAAGAAAGAATCTTAAAAACTGAATTGTGTCATCACACTCACGCGTTGTGCCCAGCGGCCTTCGCCATCTTGGTTTTGGCGCTTGCCGAGATTGTACTCGCCGCCAATCTGTATGCGTGGTGTCACATTCCAGAAAAGGTTGAGTGCGCTGTATAGTCCATACCGGTACTCTGTGCCTTGCTGTTTATGGTCGGGCAGGTAGCGCAATTGTCCAACAGTGAGTCCCGTGAAAAGGTTGGGAGTGAAGTGGTATTGTGCGGCTCCATACCATCCAAATAGTCGTGGAGCATACATCGTTCCTGCTTCATCGGGGTTGTTCACAAGGTCATAATTGCCCATGATGAGGTCGCCTGTGAGGCTGCTGATGCCACGGCCATAGTTGCCCATGAAGTAGAGTGTAAGGGGCTTGCAAGGACGCATCACTGAACTAAGCTGTACACCCCAACCTATCTCATTGTGATTATCTGAGGTTACAAGGTTGCGGTAAGGGAGTACTCGCATGATACCTGCTAAGCGTACATGCTGGTTAGGTGCCCACTCATATTGGCTGAAGGCTGCGAGGTTCGGAATCCAGTTGGGGATAGCTTGTGTGGTGGTACCATTGGCTCCGACGAATGATTGTGGCATCTCGACTGAACCTGCTACAATCCAGTCTTTGCGTACGTTGTGCATCCAACGTACCAGCACGGCTGTGGTGCTTACATAAGCGTTCGGACCTTGTCCGTCTACGAGAAGAGGCTCTGCCAACGGGTCGCTGAATGTGGAGTGAGCGTAACCGATTGTCCAATCGTTCAGCGTAGCGTAGGCTTTCTTCAGAAGAAAGTCGCGCTGGTTGTACCCGTCGAAATTAGCCTCGATATAGAGTTGGTAGTCACCTACCGTTGGGTTGTTACCCAATACGCGGAAATAGAGCGCCGTTCCGGCTGGGGTTGAGCCCATCCACTTCTCTCGTAGTGGGTTCTTGGGAATGGATATGTTGTAGGGGATGAAACCGTTGTTGGGCATCGCGCCATCCCAATCATACCATCCACGCATGCGTACCACACCACCGAGACCCATCACGAAGTTGGCATCGCGGCTCATGAAGAGGAAATAGGGAGCACGGGGATCTTGTGCATTACGGAATTGGTCGTAGTAGAATATATCGAGCAACGCACGCTCATCTTTGGGCGATGGCAGCTTACCTTCGCCGATGTACTCGATGCGGTGAGTGTTTTTGAGTGAGTCGATATATTGCTCCACGCGGCTTTGCGGACGGTCTTGTGCCGAAACGGAAGCAACAGCAAACATTGCTGATGCGATTAATGCGGTAGTCTTAGTTTTCATAACGTTTTTTAGTTTGTCAATCGACCTAAGAAACGCATCGGGAAAGAAAATGTTTGCTTATTCGTCCACTTTGCCGTACCTTTACAATCCAAAAGGAGAAGAATACGACAGACATGTTACGCATACTGCAACGTTACCGCAGCGATTACCGCAACCTCATTACCTTGGCCTTGCCTATTATCATAGGTCAGTTGGGCGGTATCATCACCGGTCTTGCCGATACGCTTATGGTGGGCTGGCATAGCACCGAGGAGTTGGCGGCATCGTCGTTTGTGAACAATGTCATCAATGCTTTCATCATCACCGGTACGGGATTCTCCTTCGGGCTTACGCCTCTCGTGGGTGGCGAACTTGCTCGTCATCGGCACTGGGCCGTGGGACGATGGCTGCGTAATAGTCTGGTGGCCAACCTTACCACGGTGGCGATCACCATTGCTGTCCTATTGGGCATATACCTCAACCTCGACCACATGGGGCAGCCCGCAGAACTACTTCCCCTCATCCGTCCCTACTTTGCTATTATCTTGATGTCGCTGGTCTTCCTGATGGCCATCAATGCCTTTCGTCAGTTCGTTGAAGCAATCTCAGACCCCAAGGTGTCGATGTGGATACTCATCGTGGGTAACACGATTAATATCATCGGCAACTATATCCTCATTTATGGTAAGTGTGGTATGCCTGAATTGGGACTCTATGGTGCAGGTATTAGTACGCTTGTTTCTCGCATCATTATGTTGCTTTTGTTTGTGGCAGTGTTTATTGTCAAGCGGAGCTACAGACCCTACCGACTCGGATTCTTTGCCTCACGGGGTGACTGGTTTTCGTGGCGTAAACTCAATGCTTTGGGTTGGCCTATAGGACTGCAGCAAGGGCTCGAGGCTGGAACCTTCTGTCTTACAGCCATTATGGTGGGCTGGTTGGGAAGTATGTCATTGGCAGCACACCAGATAACTCTCACCATCTCTACCTTCAGCTACACCACCTTCCTCGGTATAGGTGCTGCTGTGGCGATACGCACGGGCTATTTTAAAGGTGCCGACGATTGGGCGCAGGTTCGCCGCATCACTACTGCTGGATTGCATATCGGACTTGTAACTGCCGCTGTGGTATGTGTTATTTTCTGGGTGGTACAGGGTGATATCTGCCACATCTTCACCTCCGACCCCGAGGTTACGGATATCGTCATCAGTTTGTTTCCTATTCTGATTCTTTATCAGTTCTTCGATAGTACACAGATTATTCTTGCCAATGCCTTGCGCGGACTGGCTGATGTGAAGATTATCATGTGGGTGTCGCTTATAACCAATTTTCTCATTGCCATCCCCTCGGGGTATCTCCTCGGTTTCCCTTGCGATATGGGTATTCGCGGTGTTTGGATGGCCTATCCCATTGGATTTTTCTTCTCCGTACTGCTCCTTGGCCGCCGTGCCTTGCGACTGATGCGCAGAAAGAGCATATAGTTAAAAAAGGTAACATACGAGAACATATAGTATCTCCTCTTGTTGTTGAGGCTGTGTAAATTCACAGATGTCTAACTAAACAATAAAGGAGATTACTGATATGACAGCACCATTGCAAGGTATCAAGGTCATCGACTGGACTCAAGTGCAGTCGGGACCCTCGTGCACACAGATGTTGGCGTGGCTTGGCGCCGATGTGATAAAGATTGAGCGTGTGGGACTCGGAGACCCCACGCGCACCGAGTTGCTCGACTATCCTAATATGGATAGCCTATACTACCTGCAGCTCAACTGCAACAAGCGTTCCATAGAACTTAATATGAAGACTCCCGAGGGCAAGGAGATCTTGACCAAACTGCTCGAGACAGCCGATATCTTCGTCGAGAACCTGCACCCTGGAGCCGTAGCCAAGTTGGGCTTCTCGTGGGAGGAGGTACACAAGATTAATCCGCGTGTCATCTACGGCACCATCAAGGGCTTCAACGACGACTCACCCTTCGCCTCTGTCAAGGCCTTCGAGCCTGTGGCACAGTGTGCGGGTGGTGCGGCTGCTACTACCGGTTGGTGGAAGGGCGACTATAACATCCCCACCCAGTCGGGTGCCGCCTTGGGCGACAGCAACACTGGTATGCACCTGCTCATCGGTCTTTTGGCCGCACTGATGCAGCGCGAAAAGACAGGCGAAGGCTGCTTTGTCGAGCAGTCCATGCAGGATGCCGTCATCAACCTCTGCCGTGTGAAACTGCGCGACCAGCTCATCCTTGAGCATACGGGTGTGCTCAAGCACTTCCCCCAGTACCCGAACGAGAAGTTTGGCAACACCGTGCCTCGCGGAGGTAATGTTGAGGGTGGCCAGGTGATGGGCTGGTGCTATCGTTGCAAAGGTTGGGAGACCGACTCGGGCGCCTTTGTCTACATTGTGCTGCAGAACGAGGAGAAGCCCTTTGCTGCCGCCGCCACCGCTATCGGACACCCCGAGTGGGCCACCGACCCTAAGTACAACACTCCTGAAGCACGCAACAAGATCAAGGAGGAGATCTATGCCGCCGTAGAGGCCTACACCATCACCCGCGACAAGATGGAGATTGTTGAGACCTTGGGTAAGGCAGGTGTCCCCTGCGG